>WOYJ01000174.1 GCA_011620845.1 Methanobacteriaceae archaeon | reverse complement strand
GTATTTTTAGGTTCTTTTGTAATAGATGAATCAAACTCATCATCTAATTTATCATATATAAAAAATTTTTTTCGAATTAAAATGCCAATTATAGTGATGATAAACACAAGAAATCCTATAACTATAGTTGATTACTGTTGTATGAATTTTTGGATCCAATTTTCGTAGAAGGTTGTTTCTTCTATTATTTCATTGAATAGGTTTTGGAATGTTGTTTTTAGTTCTTTTGCGTCTTTATAATTGTTTATTGATAGTATATTCTTTATTTTTCTCCATATATCTTCAATTGGATTTAAATCGGGTGAGTATGGGTGGTAAAAATATTAGGTTGATATCTAATATTTCTGCTACTTGTTGAACTAATTTCGTTTTATGCACTCTGTAATTATCTAAAACAATGTTTAATCTCTTTTCTTTCCCGGAATATTCTATAATCTCTTTTGTATGGATATTTTTCTAGTATTTTTTCTATTCGCATGATTAATACTTTGCTCCACTTATTATAAAAGCTTTTATGTTTCTATTTAACAAAATAATGAGTTTAACACGAATAAGGAATATTATTTATAAAAAACACAAAAATCAAAAACACCCAAGTTTTTGACAGGGTCGCAATGTCTATTTTTTTATTCAATACTAATAGTTGTTTCTATCTAGTTTTTATTCAATACTAATAGTTGTTTCTATCTAGTTGAATTGAAAAAAACTTCTTTTAATAGAATAGGTAATTCCTAGATTATATAAATAGCTTAAAAAAATAAACCCATTAATAAAAAATTAAATTAAAAAGAAAATTAAATAAAAAAAAAGAAAACTTAGGGGACAGAACTAACCGTACATAACCCCGGCTTCTTTCCTCATTTCTTCTTCTCTTTCCATTCCGATTATTTTATCCACGGCGTCCATGAAGTCGTTCATGGTTACTACGGTTCTTTCTTCTCGGATGGCGAACATTCCTGATTCGGTGCAGACTGCTTTTAGGTCTGCTCCGGAGGCTCCTTCGGTGAGGCTGGCTATCATTCTAATATCCACTTCATCGTCCAGGGACATGTTTTTGGAGTGGATCTTGAGTATTTCCATTCTGCCTTCTTCGTTGGGTATGGGTACTTCTATGAATCGGTCGAATCTACCGGGACGCAGGAGTGCTGGGTCCAGTATGTCGGGTCGGTTGGTGGCAGCGACGATTCCCACATCACCACGTCCTTCGAATCCGTCCATCTCAGCCAGTAGCTGCATCAGTGTACGCTGTACCTCGCGGTCTCCGCTGGTAGAGCTTTTAAGTCTTTTAGCGGCTATAGCGTCGATCTCATCGATGAAGATTATGCTGGGTGCTTTTTCCTTAGCCAGTTCAAACACACCACGTACCAGTCGGGCTCCTTCACCGATGTATTTTTTCACGAATTCTGAGGCCACTATCTTGATGAAAGTGGCGTTGGTTTCATGGGCCACGGCTTTAGCAAGTAAGGTTTTACCGGTACCTGGTGGGCCGTATAAGAGAACTCCTTTTGGGGGTTCTATTCCTATTTCGATGAATAATTCCGGTTTTTTAAGGGGTAGTTCTACTGTTTCTTTAATTTCAACTACCTGTTCTTCTAATCCGCCTATCTGCCCGTAACTTACATCTGGTTTTTCTTCAACTTCCATACCAGTTACTAGTGGGTCTTTTTCTGAGGGAAGTACGTTCACTATGCTGAAGGTTTGCTGATTCAAGGCCACTCTAGCTCCTGGTTCTAAAGATTTTTCATCTAAGAAACGTGAATATCCAATAACGAAGTGCGGTCCGGTACTACTTTTAACTACTACCTTACCATCGTCTAATACTTCGGTTACGGTAGCTATTACCAGTGGAGGAGATCTGAACCGTTCAATTTCTCCTCTAAGAGATTTTACCTCTCTATCAATCCGCATCTTTTCATTTTCAACTAATACTTTATCCTTTTCGAGTTTCCTTACCTTCCACATTAAATTGCGTTTGGTTTTGGTATTCTCCTCTTTAAGGATTTTAATCTCTTTTTTAAGGTCTTCTATTTTCTTTAAAACATTGGGGGACATGTTTTCCATGGTCCTGGTTCACTCCTAATCATTTTTCCATAATAAAAAAATAATTGTTGGTTTTCATGTTATATAGTCAATTATTATCCCTAATAATATTTAAATATTGAGGTGTAAAATTATATATAAGACAATTCAAAGGGATGCCCATGAGATGCGAGATTTGTGGAAAAAAAGTACCAGGTAAGCCAATACGTGTTAAAATCGACGGTTCAGTCATGCAAACTTGTAAAGAGTGTTCAAAATTTGGTAAAGTACAAAAAGAACCTCCAAGGCCAGCTAGACCAAGAACGCCACTTCGTAGCCCTAGGATGAGAGAACCATCATATGAAGTCTCTGAAGACTATAATACCCTGATCAGAACAGCAAGAGAAAAAAAAGGATGGTCAAGAGAGGAATTAGCACAAAAAATCAATGAAAAGGCATCGGTAATTAATAGGATAGAAACTGGAAAGATGATTCCAGATATAAAACTAGCAAGAAAGTTAGAAAGGATTTTAAACATAACAATATTGGATCGAATAAAAGATGAGCAACTAGAAGACACTGCTTCATCATCCAGGGGCGGTACCACCATTGGTGATATAGCTCACATAAAGAGGAGATAAAAAAAATATTCTTAGTTTTTTCCAGAACGTTCTTTACTTTTCCGGGAATAATAACCCTTAAAAGGAAGCAGTTCACTAAAATTCTTCGTTAAATTGGAATAATCTTCATATTCGTCGCTTATAACAACCAGATGTGCCGGGGGATGTATTTTCCTAATCTGCATTATGCTCTTGGTGGTGTCTTCTTCCACCAGCACCATAACCGCCCGTTTAGATTTCCTTTTTATTTTCTGTTTAAGGATACGCTCTATAACCTCATCAGCTAGTTCTGGGGGTATTACTTTAGGTTTTCCACAGATTTTAAGATGGGCGTGTCTTTCCAGATCCGCCAGAGCATTTAAGATTTTCTTCTTATCCTCTGCTCTGATTAAAATAAATGCCATGATCCATTCAACGCCTTTTTTTCATGAAAGAAGAGATCAAAGTGCTTCTAAATAGTACCAGAACCACTAAGATTAACCCTATTGCTGTCTGCATATTTCCGATAATATCCAATAGTGAGGAGCTTATGGGCAGATTCCAGGGTGGGGATGTTCTACCACCGCCCAGTGGTGTGAAATAAACACCTACCTGTTTGGAGTTTTCCCGGATATTGATATCCTTGGCCTCAACATGATTTACACCAATTAAAAGCCCACGGTCAATGGCAGAGTTGATTGACTTGGCAATGGCGTTGGCGTTGAATCCATTCTTGTTAACTGAATATGTAACAATTTCTGACGTGGTGGTGCTGATACCGGACAGGTCTGTTCCGTAGGTGTTGACGGTTACGTTGGATGGTGAAACGGTGATTCCACTCCGCAGGACGTCGTAGGCATAAGCTATCTTCAGTGGATTACCATCCAGGGGGCATGTGGAGTAACTTTCTGCCGCGGGATATGCTATACCCCATCCACATTCCGGGTCATATTTACTGTAGGGCTCGTTCATGGGGAAACCAGGCTGATTTACATCAGTTGGAGTGAAGGTATCTCCTGTGGTAATATCAGATACCAGGTTAACCGCTCCTCCACCGTGGTTTTCATTGGCCTCTACCGATACCTTTTGGAAGACGTCGCCCATTATTTCTGTGGCGGAGTAACCGTCCCTTATCTTTTCACCGATCATCACCGCCGTTTCTTTTCTGATTAATGTGGCCTCACCACCTCCTGGATTGGTTGATGTGTGCCTAAGGTGTATTATCGCTCCCTTTTTACCTGCTGGTAGAACTGCCAGTCCATTTTCATGAGGGGTTACTGTGATGGTTCCATCATCTTCTACAGTTACCACGTAGACAGAGAAATCCCCACCAACCGCGGCTCCCATGGTGGGGCCTCCGGCCATTATCCTTATTCCTTTGTAGTTGCTAGCTATACTTACTGCAGTTGATGGTGTTTGATTCTCCTTGAAGAGTTGAATGGTTTCCACGATGGCAGCCAGCCTGTTTGTTTCGTTCATTTCCGCTCCACCAGATAAAACTGCGAAATCTTGTTCCGGAGAGAATATGAAGGTAGACTGGAACATGTTGTTGGCGTAGGACATACTACCGGCGGCAGCTCCATTAGGATCCTGACCTGTGGGGTCGGATATGATGATGACGTTTAAGGTGGCAGCTGCGGTGTTCATGGCCAGGGTAATGGTCATCATCAAGACCATGATCTTGATGATATTTGCTCGGTCGATCTTCACTTCACCACCACTGCTTGGAAGTCTTCGATAACGTTGATGGTTACTATACCGGTTCCTTTATCCACTTTAACATCCACGGCAGTTATAGGGTATATCTGGGTACCGGGAATTGCGGCGTAGGACACCGCTGTTTCTGCATTGTTTATAGCCCCCTCCAGGGGTACTTTTCGCTTGGAAGTAACCAGAGTATCTCCCTGAATATAACTTCCAGACCTGAATCCTACATCTGCAGCCAAACCTTTGATAGTTGCTGTGGGCACGATGTCGTTTCCTTTAACTATCACTCCTGCGATGGGAACACCTTGTCCAGTGTCATCAGAGGAGGCGTAAGACACGTAGCTCATAACCCGGCCTGATAAAATTAGCATAAAGGCCAGCATGAGGATAATTAAAGTATCTCTTCTTATTTTTATAAACATCCTTCTTTCACCATAATTACTCTAAACGTGTTATATTTTGAGTTTTATTCCATATTCAAAATCGTGTTATGTTATTGAATTTTATTGATATTATAAATTAAAAAAATTTACGTAGTTTTTAACTACAAATTTAGACAAACCCCCCTTTTTTGAGGATTTATTATTAATACCCTTTTTTGAGGATTTATTATTAATATCTTCGCTATCTAAATAGGTTTTTCATATAAATAAATTTTTTATAAAATATTGAATGGAAATTTATGGATATCTTAGTATATTAACTTTGGGCCTTGTGGTTTAGAATATTAACTTTTCCCCTTGGTTTAATATATCAACTTCGACCCTCTGGTAACTCGATAATTCTTCGGATTTCTTCTCGGTAGGTAAAAGCTGCTTCACCGATACAAACCACAACCCGCGCATCAAGCTTAAGAGCAGTCTTTAATCCCTGGGTGATCTGTTCTAGATTAGCTCCCAGGGTCCCTTTTTTAAATTCATCCGGATATTGTGAGGTTAAAATTATCTTATCTGCTTCTGGTTTTCCTTCCCTCATGAAATTGTTCGCTGCTTTTCTCGAATAATATGAGGCAGGGATCACGTAGTCAGCGTTATCCAGGCTTCTATTTAGAATATCCCTGTCTCCCCCTTCTCCTGACTCAGAGGATACAGTTATAACCACGGCCAGGGGTTTATAGATCTTCTCAAGTTCCCGGAGCACGGTTTCCACCCCGCCGGGGTTGTGTGCATAGTCTATAATGACATTTTTCCCCTGATATTCTCCTACATAATCTAATCTACCAGGAACACCTTTAAAAGTTTGAACGCTGGTTATTATATCTTTTAAAGGTATGTTAAAGAATTCTTTCGCCGCTGCTATGGCACCCAATGTATTGTAGATATTATGAAGACCCATGAGTGGTATTTTCACGGTTAAAACTTCCCAAGGTGTTTTCAGGGTGAAACTACTACCCCTTATATCTGTGGCCAGATAGTCGATTTGAGGATTTTTCAGTCCACAAGGACAATCATACTTGCCCATCCCAGATATGGTCTCATTAACAGGTAGTTCTCTCCCGCACCAGCAACTTTTTTCATTTATTAGGTCTGTCTTCAGGTCTACCCCGAAGGTGATTACCCCTTCAAGGTCCTGAATCCTGGATTCAATCAAACCCCACACCGTGGGATCATCCCCGTTAACTATTAACATCCTGTCTTTAAGGTAATCCACGAATTCACCTTTTATATTGGCATATTTCAGGAAATCCTGGTCATCCTGCATGTGATCTGGGGTGATGTTGGTGATTACTCCGCAGTCTGGCCGGGAACGTTCCACTATGAACTCTAAATCCCCTGGCTTTCCAAAGGTACCGGTTTCCAGGACAGCCACATCACCCTTCAACCGGCACTGCAGAGGGGGTATATATTCGATGTTGCCCTGTAGATGTTTAAACCCGTGTTCAGTGGGTTCAAGCCCTGCAGAAGAACAGATGTGCTTCAACATGGAAACGGTGGTGGTCTTACCATTGGTCCCCGTCACACAGAGTACCGGTTTATCCGGTTTTATGAGGTTGATTACCTCATCTACTTTGATTATTTCATATTTACCTTTCTGTGAGTTAACTTTCAAGGTTTTAAAAAAATCAGAATCTTCTGGTAAACTGGGAGGGGGTATGATGAAGTTTGATTTGGCAAAAAAAGATTCTGGATGTCCGCCAAAATACAATGGAGAATGGTAATCCTTTAGGGTGTATCTAAATTCGCAGTTATTTTCTTCCTTGATATCGGTCCCCACGACCTTGTACCAGTTGTCCATTAAAACCCGGGCCACCAGATTGCCCACTACCCCACAGACACCGATGACACCGAATACCTTATTGGAACAAACCTTTGAAGAAAAATTTACACCCTCTTTGGTATCTCTGGACATGAATGGTACCTTTTTAATTTTTACCGTATTTTTCACAGCCCCTTTCTATTCCCAGTAACATCTTCCGTTTAACTTCATCGTAGTTGGTTACACCACCGGGGCCAACATGTATGATGGTGTCACCCGGCTTTGTCACCTTTATGGCGGTTTCTCCGGCCATGATCATGTCTTCTACGGCTATTTTCTGGCACTCTGGGTTCTGGACGCCCCTTAAAACTTCACCAGCCGCTTCCATGTTTATACCTCCCAGGGTTTCGTTGAACCCACTGGAGATTAAAACATCTGCATATTGGCCTATCGTTTCACCTACTTTGAACTTATCCCTTATGGTGGTGGTGTCTGGATTGTCTACGATAACGACTAGTTTACCATTTGAAAATTGTTCCAGGGTGGATACCAGTCCTTCAGGCACGAATGCGGTGTCAAAATGGGTTTTTCTACCACAATAGACTCCCATAAACTCTAGATGTCCTGAGACACCCGGAAAATTGCTTAAACCTTCCTTGATATTTTCTTCACTCAGACCATAAGTCAGGGCCACGGCTGATGCAGCCAGGGAGTTTTCAAAATAATATCCCTTCAATTTAAAACTGGTTTTAAAGGACCCTTTACCGCTAAGAGTATGCATTGGATTTTTAAAACTGGTTAAATCATAATCTACGGTTATCTCGTTATCTTCCAGAGTTCCGGAAATGTTACACTGGCCTTTTTGGGTGCAGTAGTATACGATGTCATCCCGGATTGGTTTTAGGTAACTCTGACACTGGGGTGTGGATATCAGTATTTCACTGGATCTGGCGATGAACAGCTTCCTTTCGGCGTACTTCTCCAGTGAGTCCTCAAATTCATCCAGGTGTTCGGGATAGATATTGGTGAGCACCCCTATTTTCAGTTTAACCTCACTCATCAACCGGGATGTTCCATGGGGGAGTTCAAATACGGCAACGTCACATTTCCGATGATAGTCTTTTATAATCCCGTCTACAATCACTTCACTCAGGAGGTTACCATGGCGGGAGGAGCACTTCCACACATTATATCCACTGGATTTGAATATATGGGCGATTATATGGGTGGTGCTGGTCTTTCCCAGGGTCCCGGTAACTCCAATGATGTCTATATCAATTAAATCATCCACTATATGGGATACTTCTCGGTGTTCAAGTAATTTCATACCACTTTCCCCCACCTGATTCCATACTAGTGAATCTGCGGCTATGTTGGGGGATAAGTAGGCTGAATCGAAGCTAGCCATATCCTGAGGAACATCGTTACCTAAATTCAGTTTGACACCTTCTTCCTCCATCTGGAGAAGGATTTCCTGATATTTAGGGGCGAATTCATTTAACCTTTTTTGGTCGGTGATATGAACCTGATGACCTATATAATTTAAAATTCTGGCTACAGGACGCCCCGCATTTCCTGCACCTATTACTACACATTTCAATTTATCAAATCTACCTGTTATTTTTTAATAATATCTTAATTATTACAGTATCATGGTGAAACTTATTAATTACATGATTTTTTTTTATAATCATTTAGAATTATTTGTTATATAAAAGTTCATTTATATTTAAAAATAATAGTATTTAGTTGATTTATATAAAAATAGTGGTACTAGATTAACCCATACTCTTTTAACAGTTCTCTAGCTGGGTCCATCCCCTGAGCCCCGATTAATAGAATGGTATCCTCTTCTCCAGATGATTCAAGGGCGAATTTCAGGGCATCTCCCAGGTCCTGGAAAAACAGATATTTTAACCCATTTTCATCCATTGTATCGGTGAACACCCTTTTTTCAGAGGGTTTTACCAGGTTAGCTTCGCCTACCACATCCACACTGCTGGTGAGTATGAGCTGGTGATTCGTGCCTTTTAAACTCTGGGCAACTGCCTCTGCATTTGCCCTGTTAATCACATCTCCCCTAGATCCCCGGATAGCGACTACCAGATAAATTTTTCCATCTCTTAACTCTACAGAACTTTTGATGGTGGCTTTTATACCATCAGGGTTATGGGCGAAGTCATCTATTATAAGGGGGCTTCGTGAGAGTATGCTGAACCTCCTATCCAGGGGCTGGTAGGATGAAATCCCACGGGCAATAGTTTCCAGGGGAATATCCAGGGTTAAAGCTGACTGAACTGCGGCTAGAGTGTTTTGGATGAAATGAGGGCTTTTAAAGGGTAAATCAACTTCATCAACAATCAGTTTACCAGAGTGGAAGATTCCGCCTGCACGAAATTCCAGAGAGGAACCCTTACCATAATAGGAGACTTTAATGTGGGAGGGTATAGATTTTTCCATCTCTTTAATCAGGGGATCTTCATTGTTTAAGACAATATATTTTCCCTGGAAATCCTTGATGGCTCCTGATACTTCCTGGTAGGCCTCTTCTATGGAATTTACCAGGCCCATATGGTCCAGTGCCACGTTGGTCAGGACCACCATCTGGGGGTTGATGGCGGAGGTCATCTGGTAGGCGTGATCCTTCATGATACGGTCCATCCATCCCTGGACTTCAGAAACCTCTATCACCAGGGCGTCCATCTTATCAGGGAATTCAGCTATCTGTTTAGCCACCATGGGGTCGATGAGTGTGTTGAACTCTGATAAGGAGTCGGTATTAGTATAAGTAGTGTAGCCCGCCTCCTGGAGGATGGTGTAGATCATATGGGTGGTGGTGGACTTTCCATTGGTACCGGTAACCACTATACGCAGGGTGTCCCTGGTATATTTATCTATGGCCCATTTAAGGGCGAATGCGTTGGCATTCTCAATTTTATCACCAATGATAAGGGGTAAATCCAGCTCTTGAGCCTGATCAACAGCTTCTTGAGATATGTCCTGGGTTATGATGCAGGATACACCTTTTTGATGGGCCATTTCAACCCCTTTTTCATCGATCCGGTGTCTTATTACAGCATCACCCTTACTAGAATCCTTTAAAATGTTGAATATGCCTTTGATGGGGGCATCTTCTCCAATGAGTTCTCCATCAATTTTATCTGCCAGATAGGATGTGGTTAGGTTGTCCATTTTTTTTATCCTGAAAGTGTTAGATTAAAAGAGATGATAAAAATATAAAGCGATTATACAAATTATCAGGGTTGTAACCCAGTACAGAGCTACAATTTTCCGCTCAGAAAGTCCCTTATAGTTTAATGTGTGATGTAAAGGTTCAACCGGTAATTTAATTATATGGGAACGGTGCAGGAGGCTGATTATAACTGATACTATGGGCACGGCTATGGCTACCACCGCGAAGATGATCACATCACCCAATATAGCCGCAGTGGCATAGAACCCTCCCAGGGCAAAGGCACCGGTGTCACCCATGAATATCGATGCTGGGATTTTATTGTAAACTAAAAATCCGAAACAAACGCCAGCAAGTGCCATGAAGGCGATAGCTACATCAAATCGGCCGGTTAAAATAGAAAATACGGCGCAGGCCAGTGAAGCGATACCCATCACTCCGGAAGCCAATCCGTCCATCCCGTCGATGAGGTTAACCGCGTTAATGGCACCCACAACTCCTATGATGGCTATAGGTATGGATAATAATCCAACATTGAAACCGCTCAGTACGAATGGCACCGCACCGGATACAACCAGGAATAGGGACACGATTATCTGGGAGAGAATTTTTTCCCTCTCCCTCATCTCACTTTTAATGGGCACTTCCCGGATGATCTCTATCTTGCCCTGTTTTACCAGTTCATCCACATCTTCTTTGGCTTTAGGAGTGGCTACTCTTGCTTCTTCACCAGGGTTGAGCATCAACCGTCCTAATTCCACCGCCTGTGAGGTCACATTTTTGGCCACCTTCTGGATTTCTTTGGTCTTAAGCCCCAGTAGGTCGTCGAAGAGACCAATGATGGCGGCTACCATCATAACTTCAGTGCTGATGATTAAGATTTGATTCCCGGAATAGATGCAGGCTATCAAGGCCAGTCCCAATATGATGGCCAGTCCACCCATGGTGGGTGTGCCCTGTTTATGGCTGTGCTCTGATACTATGGGGTTATCGGTAATATTTGCACTTAAGAGTGTTCTCCTGACGAATGGTGTGAAGAAAACCACTGCTAAAAATGCTATTATTAAAGGGATAAATGTAAGGGGGTCTGATAAATTCAACTAATCACTACTCCATTTGCTCTCACTTTTCAATCTATTTTAAGGTTTTCCATGATCTTCAGGGATTGGTCCAATTCCATCGACCGGATGGTTATTCTGCTGGCTTTTTCTGGGCCGTGTATGATATATGGTTTTTCTCGAGTTAAAATTTGCCTCTTCTGGTTGTCATCATTTCTAAGATGAGGGTTTCTACCCAGGGTTTCTGGTGGTAGAGGCATCTCCAGTGCAGAGTAACTTTTCATTTCCCTTTCTATTTTTTGGGGGTTCCACTCTCCCACTGCCATGTTCACCAGCTGGTGCATGGGGTTGATGTTGGAGGAGCAAAAAGTTAAAAATCGGGTCCCGCTGGGCCGGGTGTTAATTTCTAAGGTGTTTATTTCCTTTTCCTCTGGGCCGTATATGAATTCCACCTCTGCCGTACCGTTACCGTCCAGTTTATCCATTATCTTTTTAGCTATCTTCCGGAGTTCCTGGTTGTCCAGATCTTCAATGTTCGCCGGGGCGCTTCTGGTCTTCTCTAGTGGGTGGGTCCCGGTGAGGGTGGTGTCTCCTTTATACACCCCTACCAGGGGCACTGATTTGTTGTTCCACCTTAAAATCTCAACTGATATCTCCGCACCCTTCACGTACTCTTCCGCCATCGCCTGGGGATACAGTTCCAGGTATTTTAGCGTATCCTCGGGAGATAGGGCAATTTTTACTCCGGCTCCGCCCTGGCCCTCGGATTGTTTCAGGGTAATGGGATATTTCAATTCCTGTGAAATTTGGTCCCTGGTTATCTCAGTGTACCAGGGAGTTTTTAACTTATTCTCCATCAGGAACTTCTTAGTCCGGTATTTATCCGTTGAAATTCCTGTGGCCCTGATTCCAGAGGCAACCACCGGTAGGCTATGGTTTTCCTCCAGCTCCTCCTTCATAACCGCTATCTCTCCGAGGGGTTTATCAATCCCTATAAGCGGAACTACAGCGTCCACATCATTTGATAGGGCTAATTCCATAGGTTTTTCCATACCCCTGGGGACTATGTGGTATTCATCTGCTAAATCCAGATTAGGCGAATCTGGGTTGGATTCTGTTAGGATGGTTTCGATTCCCTTTGACCTTGCAAAATTTGCCACTTCGTTAAAGAGTCTTGCTCCGATAAATAAGATCTTCATGTTATCATGTGTTTGAATTTTCTAGCTTTATTAATGTTTTTTAGATGAACTTTTAAATACTAAAATTGGAAATTAATTACAATAAAAAAAATTTACCAGAGATTTAGACCTTTTAATACTGATGTTTAATGATAAAGGTTAAATTGATGATTTTATCATGGATTTGGGCAAAGTTTAATAATACGTTGTATAAATTATATTCGTTATATAATAATTGACTTTTGCTCGTAATTATGAGACAAGATTACAAGTGAAAAATCCCGAAACCCAAATAAAAAAAAATTTAGAGCAGCGAGTTAAATCATGAACTGGAAAGTTATACTCATCCTTTTAGTCTTAATAGTGGCGGTTTTTTCTTATGTTAGCAGTTTAAGCGGACCTTACGCCCCTATGGGCCGGTTAAGTTTTGTTAAAATCTTAAACCCCGATATGTCACCAGGAAACCCACATTCTACTCTGGCAGCTAAATATGCTAAAGACAGGGGTTCCAACACGGTTCTGGTGGTGCATCTAGCCGGGCACCGTAGTGGATATCCCAGCTACTGGGAAGGGGACGTTTATATTATGGAGTTAGGATTCATCGATAAGCAAAGAGGTTACAGTACCAAAGTAGACTGGGGAGATGTAATTCAGGGATTCTTATTCGGCCAGGCCAGTGATCGTTATGATTACGTTTCAGACGGGAAAATATTCCACAATTTAGATGATGCTCTGGCATATCTGGATAAAAAAGCTGCACAAAATGGTCAGGTAGGACCCAGATTGATGTTCTGGCACGGAACAGTTAGAAGTGACAATCCCATAATAAACCAGGGATGTGGATTACCACTGTACTATCAGATCTGTGATCATTACTATGGACGGCTGGGGGCGTACTACTACGTTATCACCGGTATTATATTCCCATATCTTAACAGCCCCTACGGGAACTTCGAACTCATGAACTCAGCACAGCTACAGTACGACTACAACCACGGACTGATTGGTACGTTGGGAGTGGATTAAAAAATATACTAATTTTAACTATTTCTTGGAATAGATTTTAAGACCTCTTGAACTAGATTAATTTTTTAATAACTATATTAATTCTTGAAGCACACCAATCAAGAACTCAATACTGGCATTTACTTCAGGAGAAACAGTGTCTACCAGCTCCATCTCCATGGGTTGAATTCCTATGAGAATAATATTTGATTTAATGGAATGTTCCAGGTATTTTATTAAAAATGAGAGTGGCATGGCATGGGTTGAAATGTTATACTGGGATATCTCATCCTTTTTTATTATCTTGATATATCCTGGTGGTTTTCCCATATCCGCAGCATCCAATAGGATGATATGAGTGGGGTTTTCCCTTTTTATCAGTCCGGTGAAGTTTTCAGGGACAGTACCGCCATCGAAAACCGTTACATCTTTCTTTTCCAGTGTCTTGCTTAGTTTCCTGGCTATGAGGGATCCTGCAAAGTCATCACCCCGTAACTGGTTGCCAATACCCAGAATAACTAGTTTTTCCCTGCCTTTCAGGAATTCCTTTAATTGCTTATGAAATTCTTTTAATTCTTCGTTAGATTCCTTAGATTCTTTATGAAATTCCTTGGATCCTGGTTTTAATGGTATTTAATCCACCACCCATCTGGTAACTTAGATGTATTTCTACGGTATCTCCTTTTTTAACCTTTAATTTTTCTGTGGGAATGATCAGAGGGGGGTTCATCATGGGAGTGGGTCCGCAGACAATTTCCGGGGTTATCAAAGTGAAGGTGGTAATTTTAATGCCGCTGAGCAATCCATCTTCAGTTATTTTCAGTTTTATATTAAAATCTCCCGGGGGGTGGATGTATTCTCCAAACTGGTACCTGCTGTAGATATTTAATGGTCCCAGTACTTGATGTTTTGGGCTTCCATTTTCATGGTATGAGATGTGCTCAGATTTTGTAGACACTGGTTCAACACCGTTAATTACACCGTGGGGGATCATATTTCCCTCTTCTTTAAGATACTTTAAAAGGTAATTTGTAACCGGGACTTGCTCCTCATCCACGAGGGCGGTGTCCAGCATTTCGCAGAGAATATAATCTGCCTTTTCAGGGAAATCCACCTCAAAAACATCCCCCTCTATAAAGGAAACGTTGTTAAAATTTTTCAAAAAAAGCGCTGTTTTAGAGGCTACCCTGGGATCTTTTTCCACAGAATAAATAAAATCAGCATAGGGGGCTGCGCAGGCAGTTAATATTCCAGAACCAGCTCCTATGTCGAAAACAATTCCCTTTATATTTTGGATGGCCTCATAAAAACCGGCGAGTCTTTCCGGGTCTAATGTTAAGTTTTGGTGATAGGACGTGGAAAACACCTTCATCGCTTAATTTGATACTGTCCTACCATTTTTTTTGTCCATATTTTTAGCCCCCAGTTCCAATAAGATTTGAAACTTAAAAAATATGGTTGGAAGAGTTAAAAATTTAAAAAAATTTATCTATTTTTCATCCATCTTTTCACCGCTGGCTGTGCTGGTGAGTTTAACGTGTTCCACACCTTTGAGCCTCATTATCTTCTCGGTGAGTTTACGGATGTATTCAACGTCTCCCTTGACAACTATTACTTCCAGGCAGTATTTCTCGGTCATGTGTACGTGCATCACGGCACTGATGTATTCCCGGAAGTCGTGCTGGATGTCGGTTAGGTCTTCCATGACACCGGTATAATGGTGATCGTATATCACGGCTAGTATTCCTATGCGGTCGCCTTCCATCTCGTTCATCCACTGGTAACGGACTATGTAGTCCTTGAGCGCATCTCTGATTCCTTTTGATCGTGATTGGTAACCCCTGTCTTTTAATACTTCATCAAATTCGTTTAGAAGTTTTTTGGGGAGTGACATACTAATTCTCATCATATTCTAATCCTCCATTTTTAGTATTATGGTAATACGAATTTTCTCTTTTTTGAGTTCGTTTCCCTATTTAAAGTTTGTTGTTAGCAGATGATATTGTGATACACACCACAATAATATAAGATCATCCTTATTTAATACCTTTAATAGGATTATATATTAATAATTTACCGTGACTTTGTGATAACATAATCAAAGAATTTGTAATCATCGGCATTATACAGGTCAATTCTACAGGTTTTACTTAGAGCCATGAATAAAAAAATATTATATACATCGGGCCTAATATTTTAGATTAGATTAGGAGTGATAAGATGAGAGTTAGGGAAGCCATGAATAGGGGCGTTATAACGGTTGGTCTGGACACAGCACCTATAGAGGCCTTCGAAAAGATGTACAAGAAAGGAATACGAAGGTTGTTTGTTATGGATGAAGCAGGAAACCCCAAAGGGGTGGTATCCTACTACGATGTCATTGGAATACTGGGCAGCACTAAACCAAGCAGAGAAGTAAAATTTTCCATGAAGATTGAGGATATCATGTCAGAAAACATAATCACAGTATCCTCTGAAGACAGCGTTGAAAATGCTGCTAATTTAATGCTTAGGGCAGATATTTCTGGTCTTCTCGTGTTAGAGGATGAAAAACCAGTAGGAGTAATAACCAAAACCGATATCTGCCGCTTAGTCGCTGCAGAGCTTTTAGTTCCTGTAGATTAAATACAGGTCTATTCTTTTTACTAAAAAAATTTTTTTTTTTACTTAATTAAATTATTGGTGATTTTAACACTTAAAAATAGGGATGCGGCTGCCGGGATTTGAACCCGGGTCGTAGGCTTGGAAGGCCCAAGTCCTAACCAGACTAGACTACAGCCGCGATGCGGCGTCCGGGATTTGAACCCGGGTCGCTGGCGTGGCAGGCCAGTGTCTTAACCAGGCTGGACTAACGCCGCATGCAGTAATTTTAACCGCATAACAAGATTGATGGGTTTTGTTATATAAATTTTTAGGTAGGAAAGCAACAAATTATTTATAAAACAAATTATACTGATTAATCGGGATAGAATAACTTTATAAGCAAGAAGAGGAAAAGTCCTTCCGGTGATGTTTATGTTATGGATTATTGCACTCGTAACTATTCTTATAGTTTCACTTATAATCGTTATAAAAGCTGCAGACATTTTTGTTGATAAAATAGTCGAAATTGGAGGGATAATAGGGATATCAGAGATTATCCTCGGTGTAACGGCATCGGCTATCGGTACCTCTCTCCCTGAGTTTGGTTCAGCCGTGATGGCGGCGTTATTTAACAGTCCAGACCTGGGGGTTGGAGTTGTAATCGGATCGAACATCTGGAACATCGCCGGTATTCTGGGAATTTCCGCTATTTTCGCCGGTACCATCCGGTCCAGTCCCAAAGGAATTACACGAGACGGTGCGTTCACTCTATTAACCGCATTTATTCTTTTAGGTTTCATGTACTTCCGGGGTGTAGTGGATATATATGCTTCAATAATCTTTGTTATTGTTTATTCCATTTATCTATGGATTTTAATTAGAGATCAGAAAAAGGAAGTTGAAAAGAATAAAGCTGACAAACAGGAAAAAATAGTGACACCAAAGGGAGGAGATGCAATTGCAGATCATCCCCCTGAAGAAAAGAAAAAAATTGGCTTCGGTATGATAGCATGGAGTCTCGTGGGGCTTGCTGGTTTAATTGTAGGCTGCCGTTTACTGGTCTACAGCGGAACAGAACTGGCCATCATAGCCAACATTCCACAGATGATCATGGGACTCTTTACTCTGGCCATCGGGACCAGTATTCCTGAACTGGTGGTTACCTTCAACTCCGCCCGTAAAGGGTTACACGATCTATCCATTGGTACTATTTTGGGGAGTAACACCTTCAACATCATGATTGGGCTGGGAATTCCCGCTATTTTCATGAGCGTCCCAATAGAACATCTTTCCTATACTTTCGATGCTCCGGTGATGATATTTGTCACTGTTCTGGTGCTCTTACTCATTAAGAGGGGCATGAAACTTACTAGAGTAGATGGATTTATACTAGCACTGACATATATTACATATGCAGTGTTAAGAATCTACGTATTAGGGTGATATTATGGTTTATAAGAAAATATTAGTTACCAGTACTGGAGAATATCTGGATCAAATTGCCAAGGAAACTATGGAGATCATTGCTGATTGGGATACCGATGTAATCGGAGTATATGTGGTGGAAACCTCCACACCCTTCTTAACTCCAAAAAAAGTAAAGGAAATGATGGTAACAGAATTAACCCAGAGAGGAAAGCAGGTTTTAGATGCCATGGAGGAAAAATTTAGAGCCCCCAACATCCACTTCAGTAGGATCCTTAAAGAAGGCGATCCAGCAGATGAGATAGTTAAGATCGCCGAAAAAAACGATGTTGATCTTTTAGTAATGGGAACCGGTAAAAGTATAGTGGATAAACATCTTCTGGGAAGTGTTTCAGAGAAGGTGGTCCATTCTGCACCATGTACCATCCTGCTTATCAGGACAGTATCGGAATAAATTATCCAAGTCTAACCCACAGCTTAAAAAAATCTTTTATTTTCATTTATTTTTCGTTTATTATTTTATTAAAAAAATTTAATTTCATTTTACTTAATATTTTTATAAAATCCATGAACTAATTAAATATTAATTTTATACAAATTTCAATTATTCACCTTGGAGGGACAAAAATACATATTAACTTTCAAAAATACGGCATCCCACTGGCTGTAATAGCTTTCATATTAGTCATGCTGGTTCCTACCCCAGGATTAAGTTTTTCAGGCCATGCAGCTATTGGTCTACTAGTATTTGCAGTCATAATGTGGGCCACCGAAGCCTTACACTTAGCTGTTACCTCATTAATTATCCTTTTTATCCAGCCTATAATCCAGGTAGCCAGCTTTACCGATGCGGTTATTGGATTTGCCAACCCAATTATCTTCCTGATGATCGGTGGTTTTATAATTGCTGAAGCAATTCGTAAAAGCGGTCTTGCCCAGCGTTTCACTTACGTTTTGCTGAATAAGCTGGGTACCACTCCCAACAAAAGTCTTTTTGTAACTGTATTTTCCACAGGACTTCTCTCTGCATTCATTGAAAATGTGGTGGCATTTGCCATGCTTCTTCCCATCATCAAACAGATCATACCCATGATGGGTGTGGACAACCCAGAGAAAGGAAAGAGTAACTTTGCCAAGGCAATGGTTCTAGGAGCATCCTATGGTTCTTTGGCGGGGGGATTTGGAACTGAGATAGGAACCGCACCCAACCTCATGGCCGCAGCGTACACCCACATCCCATTTGTGGAATGGATGATATTCGGTTTTCCATTATCCATCATCATGATGCTGGTAATCTGGAAAGGCCTTGGACGTATGTTCCCTGCGGAGGTTAAGGGAATAGTTGGTGGAAAGGACACCATAACTTCTAAAATGGAAGAATTAGGGGTTATGGCTCGAAAAGAAAAAATTGCCCTGGTTGTCCTGCTTTTCACCATAGGTTTATGGGTTACCACCGGTTTAACTGGATTGGACAGTTACTCCATAGCGTTGATAGGTGCGGTGTTGATGCTGGCCTTTAAAATCATCGACTGGAAAGATGCCCAGAGTAACGTTGATTGGGGTCTTATAGTATTCTTTGGAGGTGCGTTATCCTTAGGGGCGGCACTTCTAAATACTGGAGCAGCAAACTGGTTGATACAGGATATAGTAAGTGTTTTCGGAAGCGATCCATCCACTCTGCTCATCATGGTGGTACTGATGATCATCGCCGTCTTGATTACCCAAGTAATGTCTAACATTGCTTTATCAGCTATACTGGTACCATTGTCAGTTACTCTGGCAGCGGCTCAGGGCCAGCCAATCGGGATATATGCCGTGCCTGTAGCCATAGCCTGTTCATTGTCGTTCATGTTCCCTATGGCAGATCCTACAGTTGCCATGGCATACGGAACGAATTATGTTAACATAAAGGAGATACTGAAAGCAGGAGTACCAATGGTGATTATTGGTATTATAGCTACTTTATTCGTAATTTTGACCATAGCCATTCCCCTTGTTCTTAAATAAAATGCAGATTAAATTTCTGTATAACTTTATTTTTAAGTAAAAAATAGATATAATAATATACCTAACTTACTGGAGGATGACATTATGATTAAAAGGATACTACTTCCTACAGACGGATCTGATACGGCTGAACGGGCTGGAGAAGATGCAATAGCCATGGCAGATGTTGGTGGTCAGGATATAATCGTTTTATATGTAATTGATACTTCTTACTTGAATGCTTTACCACAAAGGGATCTAAGGGAACAGTTGAGTGATGAACTTAGAAAAGAGGGAGAAGAAGCAGTGGAGAAGTTCAAAAAACGGTTGGAAGAAAGTCAGTGTGAAGGTTACTGTAAGAATATCAACCTCATAACCATGATCAAGGAAGGCAAACCAGTAGATGTCATCCTTAAAACAGCCGATGAAGAAGATGTGAATTTAATTATCATGGGAAAATCAGGAAAGAATGGCCTGGAAAAATTAATCCTGGGAAACACCACAGAACGGGTGGTAAGGGGAGCTAAAGTACCAGTTCATGTGGTAGCATAGAACTTAAATTTCTTTTTTTTATAGGTCTGATAATTTCAGTCGAAAGACTTATGTACCTATATACTCTATTTTATAAAAGTTCAAATTTCACTGGAATTTCAGGATTTTTTGTGAAAATTCTCCAATTAAAAATTCTCCAATTAAAGTAAAATTCTCGAATTAAGTATCATATCCATAGGTGTTCCTGATGTACATAGTAGTTATGGGCGGCGGAAGGGTCGGTTTAAATTTGGCGTCTTTCCTGATTTCTGATGGACATGACGTGACACTAATTGAAAGTGACAGTGAGCTATGCAACAACGCTGCTTCTGAGCTGGATGCCCTGGTAATTTGTGGTAATGGTACCGATACAAAGATCCTGGAAGAAGCCAATCTAAAGGATGCAGATGTTTTTGTAGCGGCTACTGGACATGATGAGACCAATCTACTGGCCTGCGTACTGGTGAGGGATTATAACGTTGGTAAGATCATAGCCCGGGTAAGTGACCCCAGCCATTCCCCAGCGTTTAAAAAGATCGGCGTAGACTCAGTCATAAGCCCAGAACTAACCGCAGCCAGTTACCTGGAAAAACTTATCATAAGGCCGAAAATAGCTGATTTAGTTGTTTTAGGTAGGGGGGATGCAGAATTACTGGACATGACCCTGGAAAATAAGGAGGTAATAGGAAAAAGGGTGGGTGAGATAAGTCCCAGTGAGAACTTCATAATCGTCGCGATCTATGATAATGGTAACATAAACATTCCTAAGCCGCAATTGATTCTAAGACAGGGGATGAAGATTTCTATTCTGGTTAAAACCAAATATGCCAAGGAAGTTTTAAAAAGATTCACCAAACTCTA
Source organism: Methanobacteriaceae archaeon (assembly GCA_011620845.1). GTDB lineage: Archaea > Methanobacteriota > Methanobacteria > Methanobacteriales > Methanobacteriaceae > Methanobacterium_A. The sequence goes on along the minus strand of WOYJ01000174.1, from coordinate 8,313 downwards.
AATTTTTAATTCTGGTTCATAAGAATTGAATTCTATTTTAAATCACAAATTTTTCTATTAAATCTCCAATACTAATCTTTTCGAATCAAATCATCAATAATACCCATTTCAATATTATCTTCAAATATATCCGCCAGCCGATCAATGGAGAACCTTTTTAAATCTTCAAAATCGTCCCTGGCAAATCCCAACTCATCAAGGCCCTTCTCCTTCCGCAGAAGATCCGTGAAAAATCTTCTGAAGCGGAAGTTGTGGAATACACCATGGAAGTAGGTGCCTGCCACCTGGCCGTCTACAGCACCGTCGTATCCTGAATCGGGACTGTTACCGACACCTTTGATGATCCTGAAAAGTGGTTTAACATCAGTTAAAACGGTGGTGCCTTCATGTAATTCGTAACCGTCCACTAAATTTCCTTTAAATCTTTTAAACATACCATTTCCCACCAGTTCGCCCTGGCTCTGGGTTATTATCTTATCAACCTTACCAAAACAGGTTTTCATATCCAGGAGTCCGATCCCGTCCACGGAACCATGCTTGGACTCTTTAAGGGTTTCATCTAAAATTTTAGTCCCCAGCATCTGGTAACCACCGCAGAGGCCGAAGACAGGTATTTCCCGAGATACAGTACGGATATCATCCACGAAACCTGCCTCATCTATGGCCATCATGTCGTTGACGGTGTTTCTGGTTCCGGGAAGTATTAAAGCATCTACTTTTCCCATGTCGCTCCCCAGTTCAATGAGTTCAATCCCAATATCTGGTTCATATTCCAGTGGGTCTATATCTGTGAAATTAGCTATGCGGGGGAAGCGCATTAACCCTACTGAGATCTTCTCATTTTTGCTGAATTTATGCTCCGATAGAGAGGCAGAATCTTCTTCTGGGAGTTTAAGGCTTTTATCATAAGGGATAACCCCTAAAACTGGCACTCCCACTATCTCCTCTATCTGCTCGATCCCGGGCATCAGTATGTCCAGGTTACCCCGGAACTTGTTGATGATTATTCCCTTTATCCTTTCCCGGTCTTCTTCCGGTAATAAAGCAAAGGTACCGGCGATGGAGGCGAAAACACCTCCCCTGTCGATATCTGCCACCAGAAGTACATCGGCATCGGCCAGCTGGGCTATCTTCATATTGGCCATATCCACGTCCAGCATATTGATCTCCGCTGGAGAACCCGCACCTTCCATTACCACTATCTCATACCTGTCTTTCAGGTAATCGAGGGATGTTTTAATGGCTTTAAGGGCTTCCTCCCTGAAATTATTCTGGTAATGGTAGAAGTTCATATCTCCAGCGGGTTTTCCATGAACTATGACCTGGGAGATGAAATCTTCCTTGGGCTTTAAAAGGATGGGATTCATATGATAGGATGGTTCCAGGCCGGCGGCTTCTGCCTGAAGCACCTGGGCCATGGCTATCTCTGCATTTTCACTGGTGGTATAGGAGTTAAGGGACATATTCTGGGATTTGAAGGGAACCACCTGATAACCCCTTTTGGAGAATATCCTGCATAGGGCAGCCACAACCACGCTTTTACCTGCGTTGGATGAGGTCCCCTGGACCATTATACACGTCATTTATGAGCCTTCCTTAATTAAAATCTCTTATTGGATATAAATAATAGTTGAATATTCTACTAGATAAATTGATTTCTAGATATGGATATTTCCAGATCAGGTTATAATATATGAAGAAATGATATAAGAGACAAAATAGTAATATATAAATAAGACTAATTGCATTAATAATTAGTTCACAACAAAAGCAAATATTCATATATTAAGATCACAAATATCCAAATAATAGTAAAAATAATTTTAACTAATAAAACACATTCATTTTTAGTTTTGTGGAAAATAAAGGAGGTTGTCATAGTAAATGGCAAATTTAAACTCGAATTCAACCAGTTCAGTGAAGAACACACTTAATATAAGGTCTTATAATAACTCCGGGGAGATTGATGTCCCGGATAAGATAATAGACCAGATCATCGGTCAGAAAGAAGCTGTAGAAACAGTGAAAAAAGCAGCTAAGCAGAGAAGAAACGTTCTCTTAATTGGTGAACCGGGTATAGGAAAGTCTATGTTAGCTAAGGGAATGGCGGAACTCCTGCCTCCTGAAGAACTTCAGGATGTCCTGGTTTATCCCAATATAGAGGATAACCACAACCCATTAATTGGAGCCATGCCTGCTGGTGAAGGTAAAAAAGTAGTAACCAACTACAAGGTAAAGGCCAAAGGATCAGAAGAAAGAAAGAATATGATAATGATGGTAATCATCGCCTTTATCCTGATAGTGGGATTCTATATGCAACAATTTTTAGCAGCGATAATCGCCGCAGGAATTGTCTTGTTAGTTATTATGCAGATGAAACCCAAATCCGCAGTTATGGTGCCCAAATTATTGATTAACAATGACAATCACAAAAAAGCCCCATTTGTAGATGCCACCGGAGCACACGCCGGTGCACTTTTGGGTGATGTAAGACACGACCCTTACCAGTCCGGAGGACTGGGAACTCCTGCCCATGAAAGGGTGGAAGCCGGTATGATACATAAAGCCAATAAAGGAGTGCTTTATGTGGATGAAATAGGTACCATGAATATGAAAACCCAGCAGGAACTCTTAACCGCGATGCAGGAGAAAAAATATTCTATAACCGGTCAAAGTGAAACCAGCAGTGGAGCCATGGTAAGAACCCAGGAAGTCCCCTGCGACTTCGTACTGGTAGCTTCCGGTAACCTGCACATCCTGGAAGGAATGCACATAGCCCTGCGTTCCAGGATAAGAGGGTATGGTTATGAAGTTTATATGAAAGATTCCATGCCAGACACCCCGGAAAACAGGGACAAACTCATACAATTCGTGGCACAGGAAGTTAAAAAGGATGGAAGAATCCCCCACTTCAGTAAAGAAGCTGTGGGAGAAATTATCAGAGAAGCTCAAAGAAGAGCCGGTAAAAAAGATTCACTAACCCTCAAACTAAGGGATTTAGGTGGCCTGGTTAGGGCCGCTGGGGATATAGCCAAGGGTGAAAGGGCTGAATTAGTCACGTTAGAACATGTAATCAGTGCTAAAAAACTCGCAAGAACATTAGAACAGCAGGTGGCAGATAGAAACATCTCACAGATTAAACAGTACAATGTATTTAAATCGGAAGGTACTCAAGTTGGTCGTGTAAACGGATTGGCCGTAATGGGTGGCCGTAGCGGAATAATTCTCCCCATTGAAGCGGAAGCAGCCCCGGCCCAGAGCAGCTTAGAGGGTAAAATCATAGCCACTGGTAAATTAGGTGAAATAGCCAAAGAAGCAGTAACCAACGTAAGTGCCTTAATTAAGAAGAACACAGGTACAAGTATCTCGAACTACGACATACACATTCAGTTTGTACAGGCCCATGGTGGTGTAGAAGGAGACAGTGCCAGCGTATCGGTGGCAACAGCAGTTATATCTGCTCTTGAAAACATTCCAGTTGACCAGTCACTAGCTCTAACAGGTTCTTTAAGTGTAAGGGGAGATGTACTCCCTGTTGGTGGGGTGACAGGTAAGATAGAAGCAGCAGCCGAAGCAGGTATTAAGAAGGTTTTAATACCCAGAGCCAACATGGAAGACGTGTTAATAGAGGACAGGTACCGCAGGAAGATTGAAATCATACCTGTAGATACTCTAAGTGATGTCTTGGAACATGCCCTGATAGGTAAAGGTAAAAAAGGCCTGCTCCAGAAAATGCGTAAAATCACAGATATCATGCCAACTGGTATCCTGCAGAATCCAACCACCAATTAATGGAAACCACCAATTAATGGAATTTTAAGAGATAACTCAAATTTTAGGAGATACACTTTTTTTTTTAATCTTCATTGTTCATTTTTTTTGAAATTGAACCTGATTTAATCTAATTTTTTATACAAATTAAAAGGAAAATAACAACATGGAAAAACTAAATTTTAAAGACATAATATCTAAGCCAATGGAGAAGGCAGTACTCGATATGGGTTTTGAAGAGGCCACACCCATCCAGTCCCTGGCCATACCCCACATCATGGAAGGCAGAGATGTGATAGGCCAGGCACAGACCGGAACAGGTAAAACCGCTGCCTTTGGAATTCCCATATTAGAGAAGATCGATCCCCACCAAAAGGAACTACAGGCCATAATACTATGCCCCACCAGGGAACTGGCCATCCAGGTGGCAGAGGAACTGAAAAAACTCTCCAAATACCTGAAGAACATCCGCGTACTACCTGTCTACGGTGGCCAGCCTATAGAAAGACAGATCAAAGCACTGGATAAGGGCGTGCAGATAGTGATAGGCACACCCGGCCGGGTCATGGATCATATGAGACGGGGAACCCTGGACATGAGCAGTGTAAGAATTATTGTACTGGATGAAGCCGATGAAATGTTAGATATGGGCTTTAGAGATGATATTGAATTTGTTTTAAGGGATATGCCTGATGAAAGGCAGATGTTACTCTTTTCAGCGACCATGTCCCGGGAAATACTCAGGTTAACCAAGAAATATCAGGATGATCCAGAATTTTTAAAGGTGGTTCCCCAGGAACTCACCGTCCCGGAAACCCAGCAAATATACTTCGAAGTCAAGGAGAAGATGAAGCTGGACTTACTATCACGATTACTGGACATACACAATCCCAACCTCTCTCTGGTATTCTGCAACACCAAGAGACGCGTTGACCGATTGGTAAGCCACTTACAGGTAAGGGGATACCTGGCTGATGGCCTGCACGGTGATCTCACCCAGGGACAGAGGGACCGGGTGATGAACAAGTTCCGCAAGGGAACCATCGACGTCCTGGTGGCTACCGATGTGGCTGCCCGGGGGATCGATGTGGATGATATAGAAATAGTCTTCAACTACGACGTACCAAACGACGATGAATACTACGTCCACCGTATCGGCCGGACAGGTAGAGCGGGTAAAAATGGTAAAGCATTCACCTTCGTATCTGGTAAGGAAATCTACCGGTTGAGAGATATACAGAGGTATACTAAAACCAGTATAGAACAGCAGGAGATACCAACCTTACGCCATGTGCAGGAGATGAAGACCGACCAGTTCATCAAGAAGGTAAAAAATGTCATAAACACTGAGGATCTGGATAAACAGATACTCATAGTGGAAAAGTTGATAGAAGAAGATTACACTTCCCTGGAAACCGCGGCAGCCCTGTTGAAGATGGCCATGACCGAGGAAAATACCGATGGTGAATCAGATAACGGCTTTGGAGATACTGGTGCGAGTATAGGTATGGTACGGTTCTTCCTGAATATTGGGCGCAAGGACAGAGTCAAGGCAAAGGATATAGTGAGGGCTGTAGGGGATAAAACAGGCCTTTCCAGTAGCGTAATAGGTAAAGTTGATGTCTACGATAAGTTTTCCTTCATGGAAATACCGGATAGCAGCGCTAAGGATGTGTTATCCATTATGAAGGGTGCTAAAATTAAGGGAAGATCGGTGAACATAGAACCGGCTAATAAGAGGATGAAGTAGAGTTACTAAGAGGATAAAATAGAAAATAAGTTCTTTTCTATTATTTTTGCATTGCTTTCCCATCGCTGCAGTAAAGAAAGTCGGGTTTAGCATTCTCCAGGCTAAATTCTTTATAAACCATGCATTCATTACATAAGCAGTTTTTTTCTGTCTCAATATCTTCACATTCTGCTTTTCCATTAGCGCAGTACATGCCAGGGTAATCCTCTGGTTTAGGGTCATCCTCACTTTGCAAGAGTTCCTGGAAATTCATCATCTTTTCCTTGGCGCACGTACTGTTTTTCTGCACAGGACAGGTTGGACACAGGCATCTGATGATGTTTTCTTTTATGTATGGGATTTTAATCTCTTCATCCATCTATAATTCCTCCAGGTTATACTAATTTTTAAAAAAAGGAAAGCAATTAATAAAAAAAATTATAAAATCTTGTTTTATTCTGCAGGTGTTTCTGCCGGGCCCCGGTTTAATAATCCGCCGATAGCACCGCCGATAGCGCCTACTATTGCATATATAATTATGAAAACTATAGCTACCAGTGCTCCGCCTAGTAAACCTGCTGCGACTCCGGCTATTATGTCTATACCTAAAGCTGCAAGTATGCCTATGATTATTCCTCCAATTACTCCGGCTACTGCTCCATGTACTGCACCATTTGATGGACCACCGACCAGATATCCTATGATTATACCTGCAATTAAAACACCGAGCCAATAAAAGTCTACTAGTCCGAATACTATAGCTAAAATTATAATTAATACTGCGCCAATGCCTGCCCATTTCCAGTCGACCATGTTTTTCACCCCCTTTTAGATTGTTATAAGATTAAGAAACTTGATAGTTCCTTTATCTTAAGAATATATTTGTATATAATGGTATTTATCTTTGTTGAATTTTATAAAATTCGTTATAATAATTGGAATTCGTTATAATAATTGGAATTTGGTCCATATCACTACTACAAAAGAAGTAAATAAGGAAATTGAAAAATTTTATTCTGATTCAGCAGCTGGTTCTGAGGGGGTCCGGTTTAATAATCCGCCGATAGCACCGCCGATAGTGCCTACTATTGCGTATGCGACGATAATGATTATGATGGCAATGACACCGGTGGCAATTCCAAGTGCAGCTCCAGCAGTGATAGTAACTAAGTTACTCCCAATTAGAGCGGCTATAATGGCTACAATGATTCCACCCAGAATTACTGTTAAAGCTTCATGAAGTGCACCATTAGATGGGCCGCCACCGGCCAGATAACCTGTAACGATAGTGGCAATAAAGAATCCTATAGAGCTTGCAATATTTCCGACGAATATTCCCAGGAGTAAACCTAAAACGATTGTTAAAATAAAACCGATGATGACTGCTTTCCAATTGACCATACTTTTACCCCCCTTTTAAATTGTTACCAAATAAAAACCTTTAAAAATCGTAATAAGTTACAAATAATCAGAGTAGATCAACTATTACTGGAAAATAAGGTTTATTTCCCAATAAAATCAGCAATCAAGGGGGCAACAGAGATGGTACTTGCATCTGACTGGAGAGTGTCGGTGGCGATGACATCATCTACACCTGAAGCGAATATTCTGAGCAGTGCGTCTTCCACCAGGACGGGGTGGACGCAGGACACCACTATTTTACTTGCGCCGTGTTGACGTAGGATATGGGAGGCGTTTATTATGGTTCCCCCGGTGCTTATTATATCGTCTATTATCACCGCTTCCCTACCCTGGACATCCAGGTCCTTGGTTCGAGTTTCCACCTTATCTGGTGATATGCGGGTTTTTTCCAGATGGTCCGAGTCACATCCCAGTATACCGGCTATTTCACTGGCAAATCCCAGGGCACCCTTATCTGGAGCAACTATCACTGGATCATCTAAATGTTCCTCTATATATTCGGCGATGAGGGGCATGGCAGATAGGTTGTGGGCGGGGATGTTGAACAGGTTACGTAGTCCATCTTCGTGGAGGTTGATGGAGAAAATCTCAGTAGCACCGCATGCTTCCAGGAGTTCAGATACCACCTGGGCAGAGATGGCCTCCCCACTTTTGAAGCGTTTTTCCTGTCTGGCGTAACCGAAGTAGGGTATTACCACCTTTATGTTTTCTACATCTAAACTTTTAAGGGTTTTGAGGATTAAAAATAGTTCCAGTAGGTTCTGGTCCTGAGGATATCCAGTTGACTGGATGACTACTGCATCTGATTCCAGGTTACCTCCTATTCTAATGTATCGTTCACCGTCAGGAAATTTCCTGGTCTCCATGGGACATAATGTTTCGTCTAGTTCTTTTGAAATTAATGCCGCCAGTTTCTGAGATGCAGACCCTCCTATTATCATCAATATACATCACCAACATTTTTTTTATGAGTATGGATATTTAATGGAAAATCCTGTAATAAACTTTTATATGGACACATTCAATTCCTTTAAAAGCTTGTCACGTTCTTCCTTCAATTTTTTTAGAAGTTCCTTATCACAGTTTTCATCTTTCTTCATGAAGGCTATACTATGGGTTATTGCTTCTAAATTTGCTTCCTTTATATTTACTGACATTTTTTCATCCCCTACTCTGCCATTAAGAATCAAAAATTTCTACAGTAGAAATACGTTCCAGATTAAATTCTCATTATTAAATTCTGCTTAAACATCTATAAAAAGTATTTTCTTTTTCTTTTTATAGCATATCTAATTTAAAGAAAAATTCACTGTTCATGTTTTGTTTAAAGTTAAATAGAAACATTTTTTAAGGCATATTGACATAAAAATAAATATTAAACTAAGTAAGAG
>WOYJ01000104.1 GCA_011620845.1 Methanobacteriaceae archaeon | reverse complement strand
TTAACCGTTTTAGAAAAATTTTATGGAAAACAATTTATTATACTGCCGATTACAGCCCTGAAGTTACAAAGATTTATATACCAATAGGATTATATTCAAAATGGACGATGGGGCCCGTGGTCTAGGGGTATGATACCTCCCTGACACGGAGGTGATCACGAGTTCGAATCTCGTCGGGCCCATTTTGCCGTGGTAGTTCAGTTGGGAGAACGCCAGACTGAAGATCTGGATGTCGCTGGTTCAAGTCCGGCCCACGGCACTTATTCTTTTTCGTGCATCAAGTAATATATGTTATAAAATTCATATCCTATCTTGGAATTATTCTTTTTATTCTTAAAATCTTGGGAAGGGATCTGTTTATGTCAAAAAAGGTGCACTGCCCACAATGTGGTTCTATAAAATATGATAAAAAATGTCCCTAAACACTGATTTAGGCTGGATATGCAAAAAAATGTGGGTATAGGGGGGTACTATTTTTTGTTGAAGATGGAAAATCTCGAAAAACAGATTAAAGAATTGAAGAATATGGAAAAATTGAACAGAAAACTTCTAAGACCAAGATAATAGAATATACCTACTTTTTTTATTATTTAAACAGTTTTCTGGGGAAAATCCCGATAATTCCACCGATCATGGAAATTGATCCAAAAATAAGGATTCCGCTTAAGAAGACCACTGCTCCACCTGCTAAACCGAGGATAAATCCCAGTATCACACCTACCATCCCACCATTCAGGGCTCCTTCCAGGAAATTCTTACTACCACTGAGATAAGCAGAGATAGACCCGGCAAATATGGTTAAAGTAGTAATAATCATGCTGAAATAAGTTAAAAACTCGAGGGGAATATCCGAAGGACTGGTGGGAAGATTTTCACCGAATGCTATCATTACCGACAAAATCAGGGATATAAATAGGAATGAAAGCCCCACCAGAACTCCCTTCCATTTTATCCGGCTATGAGGGGAGGGTTTTGTGTATTGTTTATTTTGAGGGTCCTGTTGTGTTATGGGAGAACCATCTTCTTTATTGGGAAAATACTGCTCTGTGGTAGAATCCTGCTGAGTGTTGAATAAATCTCGCTGAGTGTTGGGAAAATCTTGCTGTGTGTCCCGCTGTGTGTTGAATAATTTCCCCTTTGTATTGAGGAAATCCTGCCGTGTCATTACATAATTCCTTTTCGGGAGGGGAGAATATTCCAGTTTACCTCCACACTCACAATTCTGATAGTTGAAAGACTCTTTTCCCTCCGGTAGGGGGTACTCTTTTCCACATTTCTTGCAGATCAAATAGGACATGGAAGAATAGTATAGTCAGGATAGTTTATAAGGGTTTATATTTATAAGATGAGTCCTGAAAATATTCAATTACTTTCCATGAAATTGCGCAGCCACACTCCAATCAACCCCCCAAGGGCTGTAAGAGATCCATAAACCAGAGCATAAGCAACCAGGGTAATCAACCCCGCTAAAATCCCGGCAGCCACATCTATCATCATAGCAAATATCATGAAAAGGAAGGCAACAAAAACTGAGTGAATAAAACCAACCATCCCTCCGTTTAGAAGACCGTCCAAATATTCTACAGAACCACTTACATAAGAAGCGATGAAACCGGAGGCGATTATTGCAAAAATAAGCACTACTATATAGCCGCCCAGGGATCTGACCACATCTATACCATTAGTGGATAATATGCTTCCAGCAAATCCGAATGAAGCGATGATGGATGCTACGAATAAAAATATAAGACCGGCAATAACCGCTCTAAAACTTATTCGGTCGAGGATATTTACATGTGTTTTTGGATACCTTCTGTTTACACGTGTTTTCAGATATCTTCCAGCTGGATGGTCACTTATCCTGCGATTTACCCTCCCCAGTTTCTTTCCACAGGTAAAACAGACTGTGTTAGTTTCCCGGTTTCGGGCTCCGCAATGGATACAGGTTTTAGTGGGTGCATTTCTACTTTTTATGATCTCTTCTAATGATTGGGCATAGCGAAGATGGCCTCCGCACTGACACTCAGCAAAGTCTTCCAGGGATTCTCCAGGTTCCAATTTATAGTAACCCCCACAATCATCGCATACAATGAAACGCATTTCCATCACTTAGAATGGTTTATCTGTTGGATAGTTATTGGTATATAACACTATATAAATGCGTCTATAGAACCTGGAATATATGAAAAGACATACCTCATTTAATGAAAAGACATACCCCATTTAATGAATGATACATCATCAATCTGAAACAACATGCCCCTTCAGGTAGGTGGCTTTGGCCTCGGTAATTTCCACATCAACAAAACTTCCCAGGGGTGCATGATCTACAACCACCAATTTATAAGAATCAGTCCGGCCAGTAAAACCACCCTTTCTCCCAGTATCTGTAATGAGCACTGGTAACACTGTACCCAGTAATTTTTCATTGTTATGGAGTGTGATGGCATATTTAAGCTCATTTAACTCTTTCGAACGCTTTTTCATGTCCTGGTGTTCTATCTCCTGCAGACTGGATGAATTTGAACCGGGGCGATGATGATACTTGGATATATGGAGAAAATCCGGTTGGATTTCTTCAATTACCTTCAAGGTATCCTGGAAGGCCTCTTCATCTTCTGTGGGATATCCTACGATGATATCTGTGGAGATGGAAATTTCGGGTATCTCCCTTCGAAACTGGGAGATGATATTCAGGAATTCCTGCGCGCTGTGTCCCCGGTTCATATCAGATAGAACCTGGTCGTTACCGCTTTGGAGGGGAATGTGGATAAATTTATAAACTTTGTCACTCTTAAAGGCACGGATTAACTCATCAACATCGTTTTTAACACTTTTAGGGTGCATCATCCCCACCCTAACCTTGAATTTACCTCGTACACTGGTTACGGTGTTTAGAAGTTCAGATAGTGAAGTTCCACTATCTTTACCGTACGCCGCTGTATCCTGGGCAGTAAGCTGTACCTCCACACATCCTTCTCTAACCGCCCTTTCTGCTTCCTGCTTTACGAGTTCAACCGGGTAGCTCTTGAGGTTTCCACGGGCGATTCTGGTACAGCAGTAACTGCAGTATCCGTCGCATCCTTCACAGATCTGTATGATGTTGATCAATTCATTGGAGCGTATCTTAGGCAGGCAAACCTTGTTTACATCTTCAAAACCGGTTAATCTCACAGTTTCCCCTGTACACACGGATTTAACCATATCTGGGGCTGAGGTGATTTTATGGGGACCCACCCAGCTGGCACCTGCCGCGATCTTTTCCAGTTTATCCTGGTCTATTTCCACCATACAACCACTGATTATGAAGTTTTTCTCAGGATACGCCTCCTGCAACTTCATTATCCTGTTTACCACCTTCTGTTCCGTGGGCTGTTTCACGTAGCAGGTGTTTATAATCAAAACCTCCGCATCTTCCACATCATCTACCAGTTGGTTGCCTTCCTCCTGGAGGAGGCCGGCCATTATCTGGGAATCTGCCTGATTGAAGGTGCAACCGAAGGTCTCTATGTAGATGTTCATTAAAATTATTCCTCAAATTTGTTCAAATAAAGTCATAAAATGTTATTTCAAATTTCTATTCCAAATAAAGGTTTAAAATTAAATTTTATTCAATCTTCAGGCCAACCATGCTTCCCGATCATGGGCACGAAGGCCACACCGCCGAGTTTATGGCTCCTGAATTTATGTTGGTCCTTTCGAATGATACAGACCAGTTCCTGGAGGTAGGCCTGTGGTCCGATGGGGGTTAGAAGCCTTCCACCTATCTTGAGCTGATCCTTGAGCGGTTCTGGTACTTTCGGGGCACTGGCTGTTGCATATATCCTATCGAAGGGTGCTTCCTCTTTGAATCCCTTTGTACCGTCTATGTGGAGCACGGTGACGTTATCATAACCGGTGCGTTTCAAGTTTTCTTCTGCCATCTGCGCCAGACTTTCTATCCGTTCAGTGGTGAACAAATGCCCTTCCGGTCCTATGAGCTCAGCTACCACTGCGGCGTTGTATCCAAAGCCCGCTCCTATTTCTAAGATTTTCATACCCTCTTGAAGCTCCAGGGTTTCACAGATCATGGCCACCATATGGGGTGCGGATATAGTCTGTCCCTCCCCAATGGGGAGTGGCTGGTCTTTGTAGGCGTGCTGCCTGTTTTCTGGGGGTATGAACTCTTCCCGGGGGACCTTGAGCATGGCGTTTCTCACTTTCTCTGTTTTTATATAGCCGTAGTCTTCTAACTTCTCCACCAGCGTCTTCCTTTCCTTCTCCATCTACACCACCTTAGAGGTTAAATCATACTTAAATCTCTGCTCGTCAACTGGTCTACCATACACCCTCTTAGTTACCGATGCCCGGGAGAATCCCTTTCTCATCTTCCTCTCCAATGTCTTCAGGGAGTTGATCCGGAAGATGATGTTTCCCATTTTCACCACCTCACCGATGGTAAATTCGAAGTCGGGATTTACTTCCACCTTCTGGGATAATATTCGGCCTCCGTAATCGACTGAAATACCAACCCTTACCGGTATGTCAGTATAAGAAGCCCAGATAGTTTCAACATCCTCCACTGCACTTTTTGAAACTCGGCCTCCCCGTTTATTTTCAAGGGAGGTGATCTCGGCTTCCCTTCCATCCAAGTCTATCAGGTCTCCAGTGTGGAGGATTTCATCTTCATACAGTTTGATGAAGGTTTTGTGGCTGTTTTCAAATTCACTCACCACTACCCGGCGATCAACGGGCTTACCCACATCTACCACTTCTCTGAAGATGTTTCCACATTCTTCACATTTAAGGAGAAGTTCTTTGGATTTTTTACCCTTAACTTTAATTATCTCCAGGGAATCGGAGCCACATACAAGACAGTTCATATTCTTAATTTCCTCTACTTTAGTAATGATATTTGTTTCCGATCAATAAAATTCTTAAGTAAAAAATGTAGAATCACGTTAAATCAATAAAAATAAATGGGGATTATTCCTGTTTTTTCAGGTAATGTTCGGTCAAACCACCGTCTTCCAGTATCTCCAGCATGAATTTCTTGAAGGGCTGTATCTTAAAGGTTTTATGGGTGATTTTGTCCTCAATAATTCCTTTTTCAAGGTCTATACATATCTCATCACCCTTCTCTGCCTCCACATCAGCCACGATCACCGGCAGGCCAATGTTTATGGCGTTTCTGTAGAATATCCTGGCAAAGGATTTAGCCACAATTGCAGCTATCCCGGCGTGTTTCAGGGCCGCCGGGGCCTGCTCCCGGGATGAACCGCAGCCGAAATTCCAGCCAGCCACTATGACATCCCCCTGTTGCACTTTCTCTGCGAATGTGGGGTCTTCTGGTTCCATAACATGTGAAGCCAGCTCATCCAGTGTTTGGGCCCTTAAGTATCTCCCTGGAATGATTACATCGGTGTCTATGCTATCCCGGAAGGTCCAGACCTTTCCTTCTATCCTATCCATCATATTATCATCGAATAAAATTCATTCATTGGTTTGAGTAGTAATAATCATTCAATATACTTGATCTAAATTTATTTCATCTATAAATCTTAGCACCCTCGTTCTGGGCTGTGGTGAGTATTATCTCACCGGTTTTATCCCTCATGGAATCACGGGCTGCTTGTAAAATGTCTTTGAAGTTGGTATCGGTAACCGCATATACCATCGGCCCAAAAGAGCTCATTCCAACCCCTGCAGCACCGGCATTCCTTAAACTCTCAATCAGTTCCTTGATGAAGGGGTTTTGCAGTTCTAATTCGATCTTTTTAAAACCGATATCCTGTATACTGTTTACTGATTCTCCAAAAGAGTCTAAATCTTCCTCAAGCACAGCGGGCATCATCTTCATGAAGAGAAGATGGGTTAACTCCTGCACCTCTTCCAATGGTATGGGACAGTACTTCTGGAAGATGTTAACTTCCCCTTCACCGAAAACCTTCCGTTCAACATGGGGTATGGTCAATACGATCTTCCAATCCTTTGGAAAATCGTATCTGGCTATAACTGGTGGTGGTGATGCTTTTGAAGCAGAAGAAGGGAGAAAATCATTCTTAATGGATTTCTTATGACCGGCATCCACGATGAAACCACCACTTTCAAACGAAGCCACTCCGATCCCTGATGTACCACCCCGGCCCACAATTTCTGCTATCTTAGGGGTGGGGAGATCCTGATTGTTCATCTTCAATATCGCCTTGGCCACGGCCAGTGATAGTTGGGTACCAGAACCAAGACCGGAATGGGATGGAAAAACCTCTTTAAGCTTGAAATGGTATCCCCCCTCAAGACCGAGATATTCATTCATTTTACGGGCTGCAGAGAAAACTTTCTCCTGGTAATCGTCCAAGGTATCCTGTGGGAGATCTGAACGGGGAAATTCAACCTGGATATCCTCATATCCATCCTGGGCTTCCAGTAACAAACTGGGACTCCTGGTTGTGATGCCTACACCACCGTCAATTCGACCATATCTACCATTTAAGTCGATAAGGGTTACATGCAGCCGGGAGGGTGTTTCTATTATCAATTAAAAAACCAATTTAGATTTGTTTAATTAATTATCAGGTTTCAAATTATGAAGTTTAAATGATCATCAATCAGATTCCTCTGCAGACTCACCGAAGGGTTTGGAGAATTTCTTCTCAATTTCCTGTCTGTATATGGAGTTCATGGCACAGAAAGGTATTATCCTTCCATCAGGAACTGCGTAATGGATTACACATCTCCTCACCCGGTCGTGGTCGAAGTTCCAGGGGTCCATGAAGTGCATGCAGGCGATTAAAAGACTTTTATGGTGGAAATCTCCCAGGGCATCGTATGATCGTTCCTTAAACACTTTAATTAATATATTTTTAATATCCAGTGAATCAGGGGTTTTAGATAGGCTGATGGTCTGGGGGAGTTTGATGGTGGCCCGGGCTAAAACCTTTGATTTGGCCACTAATCCGCCGTTGGTTATATCATCACTACTCTTGGATAACAGGTTGAAGAAGCGGTCTACATCTATGAATTGTGTTACTGGAACCATCTTATCTTCATCTATGAAAACGTAGGTAGCAGCGCCACAATGGGGGTGGCAGGTGAAGGCCACCTGTGGCTCGCCTTCAATGGCCTCGATGAATTCAGAGACAGGCAGTACAGATGATGCGGGGTAGAAATCTTCCACTTTGATCTCCCGATCTGTTTGTTCCTCGACCAGTTCTTCAAAATCTGGAATGGTTATTCGCTGCCCTTCCACTTCATCTGCTGGAGTTCTTCCGGCGAAGGATACTGGTTGGAAAACCACTCCTCTTATCACATCGATGTTTTTGGCAGCGAATTTGATAATATCCCCTATCTGGTCATGGTTTATACCTTTAATCAGTGTGGGGACCAGGACGATACCCATATCTTCTTTTCTGCAGTTCTCTATGGCTTCTAATTTAATGGATAAGAGATTCCTGTTCCTGATCTGGATGTAGGGTTCTTCTGTAACCCCGTCGAACTGGAGGTAGACCGTGTTTAAACCGGCGTCTTTAAGTTCCCTGACGAGTTCTGGTCTTTTTGCAAGGCGGATACCGTTAGTTGCTATCTGAGTGTGGGTGAATCCCTCTTCTTTAGCTAGTTTTATAAGTTCTACTATATCTTTACGTACGGTGGGTTCTCCACCAGCGTACTGTATGGCCGGAGCGGGAACTGGCTGGTTACTCCTTAGATTTCGGAGCATCTGCCTGATTTCATCATAGGTTGGCTCGTAAATCGTTCCTGATACTGCTGCGTTTGCAAAACATACTGGGCAGCGGAGGTTACAGCGATTGGTAACATCTATAAGGCCTAAAATGGTATGGCTTTCATGTTCGGGGCATAATCCACAGTTAGAAGGACATTCACCCTCTACAGTTGTTTGGGGGTTTTCTATACCCTCCCCCTTATAATCGTAATCAGAGGCATCATAATAAATTTCACTACTACTCCAGTAGGTGTTTTCAAATACTCCGTGTTCTTTACATTCCTTCCTTATCATTATCCTGCCCTGGTCTTCATAGACTTCTGCGTCAACGATTTCCAGGCACTCGGGGCACATACTTTTGGTCTTCTTTATAACCATATAATCTCACCAATTATTTTAACAGCTTATAATTTTTCATTTTTAAATCATTGCAACGGATACAAAATACTGTAACATCATATTATTGTGCTCAAAGTATAAATAGATGATATCCTTTAATGGAATTACCGGGAAGAAAAGATTCGTGGTAGCATTAAAAGGTTGTTTCATCTTACTATTTCCTGTAAACAAATGATGTTAAGCACAAGATGTTCTGGATAATTACTTTTATTTTTCAAATATTTAAACCAACACTTATTTAATACTTTCAACAATTACTATTAATCTTCTTTTAATTTGGAGGTAACCAAATGGATCCAACCATCAGTTTTATAAGTTTATCAGCATACGCTTTGTACTTCATGCTACCAGCGTACCTGGCCAATGTTTCGGCCTTAGCCTTTGGTGGAGGGGCACCGGTGGACTTTAAGAGAAATTTCACAGACGGACGTCGATTACTGGGTGATGGAGTGACCTGGAGAGGAACCATCGTAGGGATAATAATCGGAACATTAATTGCAGTTCTTCAGGGCATCGTCTTCATGCACTACGGTGATATATTTACTCTAATACCAGAATGGACCACCATCGAGGGAATTATACCCGGTAACTTTGCAGGATGGATACTTCTTGGATTGGCACTCAGTGCTGGAGCCCTAATTGGAGATGCAGTGGGCAGCTTCATTAAAAGAAGGATAAAAATAGAAAGGGGAAAACCAGCACCCTTTTTAGACCAGCTAGACTTCGCATTAATGGCTTTACTACTTGCTTCACTGGTGGTGACCATACCACTGGAGATAATACTTTTAATCCTGGTTTACACGGTTATTTTACATGTGGCAGCCAACACCATAGCCTATCTTTTGGGTTTAAAGGATGTTTGGTATTGAATAAGGTTTAGAGGATTTTTAGTATTTAAATATCGATTTAAAGATGATAGTATTAAATAATTCATCTTATTTTTTCAAATATTCCTCCATTAAAATGGCAGTACCCACCGCCGGGGCTACCACGCACTCTTCTTTACTTAGAATCTGATCCATCCCTACCGACGGGATACCGGCAATTGCACTGGCCTTTTTACCTATTATATCCATACCCAGACCAGTGGTTACAACCTGGGAGATGTTATTTCTCTTGGAAACTTCCAGTAGAGCTTCCGAGACACTCTCGGCCTGTTTCAAGTGGATGTATTCTGATAAGGATTTTATATCACCAGGGGTCAGAACATCCATATCACTGCAGACCACTCGGGCGATACGACGCATGCAGTCTTCTATAGAGATACCCGCGCCATCAGGTGTGTGGCAAGTGTAATCTTCTTCTGTAATATTCCCCAGCACCAGGTGGATGTCTGCAGTTATGGCAAAGAGTTCTGAAGCCACTCTGTACCATGAATCAACCAGTGGTACCTTATCCACCAGTGTGGCCACGTTGGTCCTCAGGGTACCAGTGTAAACCAGTTCACCAGTGCCCAGTCTCTCCAGATCGGATCTGCCCCTGGCACATTCCTTTCCATCTTTAATGGGGATGATATCGGTGGTGGTGCTCCCAGTGTCAATCATGATACAGTCTGGTTCTACAACTCCGGCCAGTCTGGAGGTAGCCACCCAGTTGGCAGCCGCCACATTGAGGGGTTTATCTTTCAATTCTTCGTAACCAACCAGACCATCTGAACCGATGAAACCTAAGGGGAGGTTGAATGTCTCTTTAACTTTCCCTGCTATGTTCAAAACACCCTCCCTTTTAGTTTGATAAGCATCTACCAGTTCCGCGGTCATACAGACTCCCACCGCTTCGATTTCCTCTTTTTGGTCACCTAGAAGTTCTGTTAGGACGGTGGAAAGCCGCTCTTTCTCCTGCCACATGGGCAGATACTCAAAATCTGTGGTTATCCCGTTGATGTTACCTCCGCTGTCGAAATCTACCACAGCCAGGTCTGTATTAGCTCCTCCAATATCAAATCCAGCTATCTTCATGAATATCACATTCTTAATCTTGTTGGTTAATATATCCAGTAGATCTTACATGTTGGTCTTAATTAATAGGTCTTAATCTTAACAGGTAGATCTCAATCTTACATGTTGGTCTTAATTACACGCTGAATACGTATTTAAAGGTTATATCCTCACCCTTCAGGAAACTCAGTGAACCTTCTAATTCTATTTTTGCAGGTAACTCACCGTTAACGGCATCAATTATGGCCTCGCCCAGATTAAAGTTTAAAAGCCTTCTTAAAGCCACGTAGGAGGTGGTTAAACGGGGGTTGATCTCCAGGATGTAGATCTCCTCGTAGGCTTCGTCCAGTAACAGATCCACACCCACGTAGCCCTTCAATCCTTTAACTGATTCTACAGCCTTTCGAGCAATATCTTTAGCATCATCTGATAAACCATGTTCATAGGGAACTTCTCCGCCATTATAAACCAGTTTACCCCCATCAAAGCCTATGTTCTGTAGATTTAAACTCAGGGGCAGGGCCTGTTTGCCAGTGCTTAGGATGCTGACACTGGTGCTTTTCCCTTCCACCCGGTCCTGTAAAAGGAAGTAGGGTAGGCTGGTTGTTCTCTTTAGATGGGCAGAGGCCTTTATGAAATCTGCATAAGACTGAACTATCTGCACTCCCGAACAGGAAACACCATCGGCCGGTTTAACCAGAAAATCTTTTCCACCAGAGAAGATATGTTTATACTCCTTAATATCGCTGAAGAATACTTTTTCACTCTTGATTACAGGATAGTCGTCTTTCAGGAGGTTATAAGTTTCAAATTTATCTGAACAGGCCAAAACAGCCTCAGATGATGATCCGATGGTTTTAACATCGTTATCCTCCAGTATCTTGGTGATTTCGTATAAGATAAGATCTTCTTCCGGTGCCACTGGAAGACAGGCATCGTAGTTAACTATGTTTTCCTCCAGCCAGGGAAGCAGTTCTTCATTTATAACCAGGGGAGAGCAGTTTTGAAATTCACCATTAACCTGGTCAACACTGATTTTAGAGTCTTCAGATATGATGTAATCGGCACCGACATGGTTAAGGTCACTTAATAGTCCCTCAAGCATATGCCGGCCTTCCACGGTGGTGGCGGGATCTTCCAATCCCAAAGCATTTGCATATTCAAAAACAAGTAATTTCAACACTTACTAACTCCTCTCTATGGATTCATTTTAATTGGAGGAATTCCTTTTAATCTTTTTATTAGATTAAGGGAGTACCATGGATATATTTATTTTATTCATTCAACACTAAATCTCTCCAGAATGATGGTTTTACCCTTTAACTGGAGATTGCCATGGGGAAACTGGGCTTTATGCCCATCAAAAACAACGATTATCCTGGTAGGTTCGTTTTTTTCCTCATACCCTGAGACATCAATAGATTCTTCCACTTTCTGGATGAAACGGCCTTCCAGTCCACCAATATTTTCTGGTGGCGTGATTTTAAGATTGTCATTTTCATAGGCCTCTGTTATTATATCCATAATCTTCTGGGAGGTCTTCCCATCACCATAAGGATTTTCCGCATGCTTCATCCTCTGATATAATTCTTCATCCTCCAAAATATTATGCACGGTTTGGATTATCCTCTCTTTATCCGTACCCACCAGGATATTGCCACCAGCAGTTACTGTCTCCGGACGTTCGGTATTGTATCTCAGAGTTATACATGGTAAGTCCATGGTTATAGCTTCTTCCTGAATTCCCCCGGAATCAGTTATTACGGCCTTAGAGTGGGATAGGAGAACCAGGAAATCCAGGTAACCCGCCGGCTTCATCAATTGGATATGGTCCGCCCGGGCCAGCTGATCGTAGAGTTTCAACTCCTGGAGGGTTTTGATGGTACGGGGATGTACCGGGAAGATTATATCTATTTCCTTTAACTCCATTATGGCGTCGGTAATGTTTTTTAATCGGTGGGGGTTATCTGTATTTTCAGGACGGTGGATGGTCAGCGTTATGAGATCTTTCCCTGAATCAAAGTTCAGGCTGGAGTATTTTTCTGCGATCTTCAGGTTCCTGTAGACAGCATCCACCACTGTATTACCGGTTATATGAATATCTTGGGGGTGGAGGCCTTCAAATATGAGGTTTACAGCTGATTCTTCTGTGGGGACGAAGTAAAGTTCGGAACAAATATCTGCCACTATCCGGTTGATTTCCTCGGGCATAGTTTTATCGTAGGAGCGCAGTCCAGACTCCACATGCCCCACTGGAATATGCATCTTACTGGCTGCCAGGGCACCGGCCATCACCGCGTTGGTATCTCCCTCTACCAGTACGATATCCGGTCTTTCAGATGATAGGATTTCCTCAATCCCATCCAGCATCACCGCGGTTTGTTTTCCATGGGTGGTTGAACCCACACCTATATTGTAATCTGGCTGGGGGAGTTCCAGGTCTTCAAAAAACTGCTCTGACATCTCACGGTCATAATGTTGTCCGGTGTGTATTATGATAAAATTTATGCCCCTCCTTTTTACTTCATCGATCAGGGGGGACATCTTAATTATTTCCGGGCGGGTGCCTATTATAAAAGCGATTTTCATATTATTTCACAACTAAAATTAATATTCAATGGTATATAAGTTTCTCTCTATCAATTGAATCTCTTTCTTCGAGCCCGGTATTCGTCAAAAGCCTTTAAAATTTCCTCACTATTTTCTTTAATCCTTTTACTTTCCACTTCTTCCTTCCATCTCTGGATTTCCTTTTCCAATTTCAGGGCGTTTACTATAGCGAACTGGTCGATCATCTTGAGCTCTATGTTGCCTGCCTGGAGTAGGGGGACCATATTTTTTTCGAATTCCTCCAGGGCGTGGTGTGAAATCTTATCCCTGATTAAAACAGCCTTCACACCCATCTTTATCAGGAGAGCGGCTGTTTGTGATCCGCCGCCTTCAGAACTTTCCAGTAGAACCACATCACCCCTCTTTATCTTCCAGTATTCACAGGCGGCCATTATCCCATCCCTGGTGAATGTTTCGATGATCTTCACTGGAATGGCATTTTCAGTGGGTTTGATCCTTTGAATATTACGAAGTGAATCGAGATTTTCTTCGAGTTCCATCCTCAGGGCTTTTTCTTCATTGTACTTGTCCTGCAATTTCTTAATGAGTGAAAGTTTGGCTGCTAACTCTTTATTTAGAAGAACATCCTGGGTGTACTCGTAGTGCAGCTTGTCTATCTTCTCCTGGAGTTTGGTTACTTCAATTTCATAGTCCTTTATCCTATCCTCCAGGGATTCATTCCTACTTTTAAGATTACTAATCTGGTTATCCTGTGCTTTTATCCTGTTTTTTAACTTCAAAATAGCCTCAGAATCTATTGAAGGCTCTAATTCATCAGTATCGAATTCTTCAACGTCTTTTATATCATCTGTCTCTTCATTCATATCCTGTACCATCTGGATGGCCGAACTTACGGCTGTTCCACCTATAACCATCCTCTTTATCAGGTCAATATCTTCTGGAGACATGTTAACTTCTAAACAGCGAGTCTCAATCTGTTCTAATTTTTTCTCATAGCTCTTATAGGTCCTGATGGCCGCTGCCAGAGCATCACGCTGGTGGGTGTCCTGTGGCACCAGCTCAGAGGATACAACTTTAGACCTCTCCAGGGAAGATTTCTCACCCAAGAAGGACTCAACCAGCTCAATTTTAGACCCCACAGACATGTCTCTACTGGGATGGTGTAACTTAGCATTCAAGGTGGTGGCTAATTTTTTAGCCATTTTAGGTGGTGGATACACATCTGTAGCAATTAAAACAGTTTTTCCAAAATTAATAATATGATAGATTATCTCTGCCCGGGATATCTCCTTGAAGCTTTTCACGGAGAGAATCTCCCCATTTAGATCCATTATGGCTATTCCAGCAGTGAGTCCAGGATCGAATCCAACGATGATGCCCCTTACTACCTGTGGAGTTTCATTTTTTGAACCTGGCAGATTAGATGTTACTTGTACGTTGTTTTTGTATAACAGGTAATTTCCTCCTAAGCAAACTTTTTAGATGCTTACTGTGTAATCATATCTGTCTACTAGTACTTATGATTTATCGATCAAATTAAATTGCAAGAAACAACCCATGTTAATTCCTTAATTGAAGAAATAAAAAAAATTCATTAGGTTAACAAAGATAGGTCAAGAAAATTAATCCTTCAAACCCTTTAACATTCCCTTTTGAGATAAGGTGATGGTCTGGTTTTTTAGATATTCCCCTTTAAGGAACGATTTAAACGTCTTTACAGCGTAGGGGTCTTCATGGAATTTAATACCAGAATAAGTTATGTCCATGAGGATGAGACCTTCTGGGGGCATGGGCATGATACAGAGATCCTTATCCGGGCTGAAGAGCTCATCTATAATCTCGGCTGGTAACTCCCCCCTCCCCACCATCTGGAGAATGGATACCATTTTCCTCACCATGTTCCAGAGGAAACTTTCCCCAACAACGTCGAATTGTATCAGATCCTGTTCTTCTGTAAGTCTAATTTTATCTATGGTTCTAACCGGGTTTCTCTCACTCTTCTTGGAGAAATTGGTGAAGTCATGGGTACCCTTAAATAGTTTGGCAGCTTCAACCATCTTATCCAGATCAGGAGGGGGATCACCGGGGATTAAGGGTAATAAATAGCGATAATGCCTGTTTAAAGCGTACCTGGCTTTAAAACGGAGGGGTACTTTTGCCTGGGCTAATACTTTGATGCTTTTGGGTAAACCGTCGTTGATCTGGTTGATTATTACTTCATCTTCCGTCAGGAAGGTGATCACGTTTCCCAGGGCATGTACTCCTCGGTCAGTCCTCCCAGCTACTCCAAAACCACATTTATTGATGTCATCCACCATACCAACCTCTTTCAGGGCGGATAGGATTTCTCCCTCCACAGTTGGTAAGTCAGGCTGTCTCTGGAAGCCGTAGTAGTCTGTGCCCAGGTAGGCTATCTTCAAGGCCACTCTTCTCATTGGTTACACCCAATTATCTTCTCAGTTTATCTATAATAATACGTTCTCTATTTTTCTCACTTAACCCTATAACAGTACGTTCTCTAAAAGTATTTTGAACCCCAGGATTATTAAAATTACACCACCCACTATTTCCACCTTATTTTCGAACAGATGGCCGATGTTCTTCCCGATGTAAACTCCTATAAATGAAAAGATGAAGGTAATCAAACCAATTAAAATTATGGGGAGAAGAATTGCTACGTTTAAAAATGCGAAGGTAACTCCCACGGCGAAGGCGTCGATGCTGGTTGCTACTGAAAGAATTAAAAGTTCTTTATAGGAAAAAGTAGTGTTGATGTTTTCATCTGTAGAGAATGCCTCGTAGATCATTTTACCACCCACACCGACCAGTAATATGAAGGCAATCCATGGTGCGAAGGTGGAGACTATATACTGGAGCTGGATCCCTGAAATCCATCCTAAAATAGGCATGAAAAACTGGAATCCACCGAAAAACAGGGCGATTATTAACGCATGTTTAACCCCTAATTTTAAGGTCAATCCCCTGGTTACCGAGATGCTGAATGCATCCATGGCCAGTCCAACTGCTAAAAAGATTATCGAGAGAATATCCATACAAAAAACTCTAAATTTTTATATTATTAGTATTATAACATCAGGAATACAAAGTTGATACGAATTTTACATCAGGAATACAAAGTTGATACGAATCTTATATAAATCTTTTTAAAGGAGTAATAAATTTTGTTCGAAGAAATTATATTGTATCTGGAAAGCGTGCTACTTGCTTATGGGTCCTTAGGAGTTTTCCTGGGTAGTATAGTGGAAGAAATCATCGCCCCCATACCATCAACCCTGGTTATAATGGGCACCAGCTTCATCATCTTAAAAGGAACAGTAATCTCACCGGAGACGGTTTTTTCACTCTTTGTAAATGTTGTACTGCCAGCATCGGTGGGAGTTACCATTGGTTCTTTACTCATTTACACCCTTGCCTATTACCTTGGTAAGGAATTAATAGACCGTTTGGGCAAATATCTGGGTGTCTCCTGGGAAAATATAGAAAAAGCTCAGAGTAAATTCGAGGAAAGCCGATCCGACGAAGTAGTTCTATTCATTGTAAGGGCCATTCCAGTGGTCCCCAGCATAGCCATAAACGTCTTCTGCGGATTCGTCAGATATGACCTGAGAAAATTCGTGGTAATTACCTTTCTTGGTACGCTGATACGGGCGTTCATCCTTGGATTTTTAGGATGGCAGTTTGGAAGCCTGTACCAGACCATTTCCACTGAGATTTCATATCTTGAAGAGATCAGTGTGGTCGTGATAGTGTTATCAATAATTATATACTTTCTCTATGAAAAATATAAAAAAGGGGATAATTAAACTCGAGAATCTAAAATTCATTTGTTTGGATAAAAGTGTTTAATGAACATAATTACAGTGCATAGTACATTTTACCGTTAACATAGCTTTGAGGTATGTTGTTAATTTATCCCGATAATCCGCCATTATTTTAGGAAAATTGATTGTTTATGAATCAGACTTAAGAGTATTGACAGTGATTTTTTATGGCCAGGGATTATGAAGAAGATATTGAAAAAAAATTTGTTGAGGAGGCCTTAAATAGAAAAGCCAGAGCAACAATCCAGGCTAATAATTATAATTGCTCTGTAAAGATGGCAAAATTTCAGATGAAAAAAACATCTCTCATTAAAGAAGTCACCTGTAAAAAATGCAAAAAGGTATTCAAAACTAATAGTAATTCAGATTTATGCTTTGATTGCAGAAAGAAATTTCACTAATAACATAACTGTGAAAAACTGAACTAACAACTTTCAAGACAAAGGTTAATATAATAACCCCAAAATCCAAATAAATTAAAATAAATGTATTTGGTAGAAAAATTAATTTATAAAACTGTGTTCGTGAAGTTATGATAATAATCCCCGCGGTAGACATAAAAAACGGCAAGTGTGTTCAGCTGGTACAGGGTAAGCCCGGTACTGAACAGGTGGTTATCGATAACCCGGTGGAGGTTGCATTAAACTGGCAGGAAAAGGGCGCCAGGATGCTGCACCTCATTGATCTGGATGGTGCCTTTGGAGATAATCGCCGCAACCAGGAATTAATTGCCAACATGGTGGAGGAAGTATCCATCCCCATAGAGATGGGTGGTGGGATACGAAGTAAGGAAGATGCCACCAAACTCCTTGATACTGGTATAGAAAGGGTTATCCTGGGCACTCTGGCCATGGAAAACCCGGACATAGTAACAGAACTTTCAAAGGAATTTGCAAGTGAGAGGGTCATGGTTGCCCTGGACAGTAAGGATAACCAGGTGGTGGTTAAGGGTTGGACCGAGAAGACCAGTAAAACAGTGCCACAGATGGGTAGTATAATGGAGGAAGTCGGTGCTGGGAGCATACTGTTTACTAACGTAGATTATGAGGGGCTACTAGAGGGTTTTCAGGTAGATCCTCTCCTGAAACTTTTAGAAGCAGTTGATATACCAGTGGTGTATGCTGGTGGTGTTTCATCTCTTGATGATTTGAAGGTTCTATCTGATACAGATGTTTATGGGGTAGTAATAGGTTCTGCCCTCTACCGGGGGAAAATAGATTTTGAAGAAGCACTGAAATTATGAAGTTTCCATTTTGAGATTATAATGCTTTTCCTTTTGAGTTATATATTCCGTTTACTGAAATTACTCAACAACACCTCGTCTTCTGCAAGGTTCACCAGTCTCCTCATCTTCAGTATCTGGTCGGGGTTGGTGGATATGGAGCTTATTCCCCAGTGCACTAGCTTCTTCACGATCCTGGGATCTGAAGCAGCGTAACCAGTGATGCAGCTTTCAATATCCGCCTGGTTGCACTGGTCTATCACCATCTTCACCATACCCATGACAGCCGGGTGGGTTATCTGGAAGTGCTTCGACACGTTAACGCCCCGGCGGTCCACTGCCAGGGAGCACATGGTGAGGTCGCTCATACCGAGAGTTATAAAATCCAGGCCTTCTTTAAGGAATTCGTCGAAGGTGAGGACCACTGAGGGGGTTTCCACGGAAACACCCACCTTAAGGTCTTGATGGGGGCGGACACCACATTTCTTTAAGATTTTTTTTGACTTGACATATTCTGAGATATCCCTGACATAGGGTATCTTCAGGGCCAGATTGGAATACCCTTCATCCAGCAGATTTTTAACCGCGTTAAACTGCGCTTCCAGTATGGGAGGGTTATTTAAGTCTTTGGTTATCCCTCGTGAACCCAGAAGTGGATTATGTTCAAACGGTTCTATCTCTCCCCCTTCCAGGTGTCTTAGTTCATCGGTGGGGATGTCAAAAGTACGGAAAAATACGGATTTAGGATAAAAAGCGTCCACTATCTCCCTTACACCATCAGTTAACACTCCAGTCAATTCTCCTTCATCCAAGAGAACCTGGGGGTGTTTACCTGTACGTATGATGATGTTTTCGATTCTAAGTGACCCTACACCATCAGCGTAGGGCGCAACTCTCCCTGCTATCTCGGGGACGTTCAGATTTACTTTTATCCTGGTGGAGGGGTTAAATATTTCCAGAAACTCCTTCTCCTCCTCTAATTCCATGAATCCCTGATAAATATTACCGGTTTTACCATCTAGTGTTACAATTTCATCATCTTCAAGGACAAGGGTGGCTTTACCAGTCCCCACTACACAGGGGACACCGAATTCCCTTAACACTATGGCAACGTGGCTGGTTATTCCCCCGTAATCGGTAATCACTCCTCCAGCCTTTTGGAGGTGAGACAGCATGTCCCTGGATGCTTTGGAAACCACCACTATCTCCCCACCATCCAGTTCAAGGAGATCCTCCAGTGTGACTATCTTTTTTACTTTCCCTACACCGATGTAGGGGTTGGTTCCAATGCCTCTTATTAGAATCATAAAATCATGTTATCCATAATCATTAAATCGAGTTATTCCATATTTTCTGGGTTTCTAGACTTCCCGGAATTGATTTATATAGTTTTATATGGTAAGATGTTTAATTTACTTTTTTGGGCTAAACTCATTTTAAAGTTCAACTAATATTAAATATATCAAAAAGAAAGGATAAAGATCATGGGATTGTCACAGAATATCAGATGTGCCACCGCCCGTTTAGCGGGTAAATCAGCTAAATATTTAGCAAAACTGGGAAGTGGGATGGGTAAAAGCTTTCCCGGTCACATCTATTTAAGGATTGGTAAAAAGGAATGTGTAAGTAGGTTAACCAGTAAACTGGATATAGGCTCAATACTTATCACGGGTACCAATGGTAAAACAACCACCACCAAGATAACAGCCCTCCTAGTGGCGAATGATACCAACATAACCTATAATTATGAAAGTAACACCATCAACGCCATTGTAACCGGTCTTCTTGATGGTAAAGCCAGTTTAGGTATTTTTGAATATGGTATTAGGGATATTAAACATGCCATTCCCGATACAGTTAGCAGGATAGTGGACCCGGTAGGTGTGGTTTACACCAACGTCTCCCGGGAGCATTCCCAGGTCAGCGGGGTTAAAAATCCCTTTAAAGAATATCTCCGGGCAAAGCAGCTCCTTTCCGCACCCATGAAAAGGGGGATAGTTATATCCAATGCAGACGATCCGAGAACTGCCTATATCGGTAAAGAGAAGGAAAAAGATGTTAAGGTGACCTATTATGGGTTGGACATTGAAATGGAAGATAAAACTCCCATAACCGGTGATGTGTTTTGCCCGGTATGTAATGAAAACCTGACTTACACCAAGCGGTACCTTAATCACCGGGGAATATACCAGTGTAGCTGTGGTTTCTCCCGACCCGAACCTGATCTGAAGTTCACCCAGCTAAAGGCGGGAAAGGACCGCTGGCAGGTCCGTTTAGAGGGGGAAGTATTCAATTATCCCACAGGTAAAAATCTTCAGCTAGATTTCCCGGTTGAAGTACCAGCATTTGGTGTGCACAACCTGTACAACCTGCTCTGTGCAACCATAACCTATGTAACTTTCACTCCAAAACCAGAGAGGATTGAAAAAACCACTCGAGAAATATTCGACTCTTTAGACCTATCCATCCTACCCCCGGGGCGATTCGAAATCTTCAAAGTTAAAGGTGATAAACTGGTGGGAATGGGCCAGGGCGATAATGGAGACGCTTTAAAGGCCAACATCCAGTTCATACAGACCTACGTCGGAGGGGAAATAGCCGACCAAACCGCGTTCATCTACACCACCCCGGATGAAGGTGAAGAGGAAATATTCGAGGACCATTTAAGCTCCTTAATCTACTTGAACCCGAAGATGGTCCATGTTGTCCCGGGCAGGGAATCTGTGGAAGCAGCCCAGGAGTACTATGAAATCATAAAGGACAAGCTCCCAGCAGATTTCTATCCACTATCCCATGAGGATATGGAGAAGAGAATAAGTAAGATAGGCGAGCTGGTTAAAAAATCCCCGTACAACTATGTTATCGTCTCTGGCTGCGGACCGGAGCAGTACATGTGGGGAAATCTAAAGACAAGCTGTAAAGGGCAGCAGTAAACAAGGTAAAACTAAACATATCGTACAAATTACAAAATAGAAGGTGAGAATATCAAAATCATAATGGCTACCGGAACCTTTGACATAATCCACCCCGGCCACGGATACTACCTCCAGGAATCTAAAAATCTCGGGGGAAAGGACGCTAAACTTGTGGTTGTGGTGGCCCGTGATGTCACGGTTAGAAAAAGAAAAAGAGTACCCATAGTTAATGAAGTTCAGAGATTAGAGGTGGTGAAGATGCTTAAACCAGTAGATGAAGCCTACTTGGGACACACCACGAATATGTTTGAGATAGTTGAAGAGATCAACCCGGACATCATCACCATAGGCCCGGATCAGAATTTTGACTTAGATGCAATCAGAGAGGAACTCTCGAAGAGAAATCTGAAGGCAGAGGTGGTGAAGATCACCGGCTATAAAGAATCACCACTGGACAGTTCCTGTAAGATCATCCGTAAGATAAAGGAAACAGAGTTCCATGAAGATGCGTTGAAGCATTGTTAAATAAACTCAGGCACTGTTAAATATAAAATAGGCTCTAAATCGGTTTTTGTAAAAATAAAAAGAAAAAAAAGAAAGGGGATTTTTTTTAGAAAGGCAATTCTGCATAGATGCCTAGTTGAGTCCAGGCTCTGGTATCCCAATTATTTATTACACCGAAGGAGTTTCTGGAGCTAATTGCATCTGCACGGTACCATTTACCGTTTACATTTACCTGAGCCCATACATGTCCGAACCATCCATCTGAGAATTTACAGTATCCGTGTTCATATCTGGCCTGTATTCCCGCCGCCCGGTTAAGAGCGACTAATAAATGGGTGGTGTCAACACAGTTAGCTTTCCTTGAACTTAGGGTGCCTAATGCTCCTTTTATTGTGTTGTAGTAGAATGAATATACGATGTTGTCTCTGACCCAGTTGAATATGGCTGTTGCCTTGGCACTCTCCGATGTTTTACCTGCGGTTATACTTTTTGCCAGGTTTTTTATTGTTTGACTGTTTGAAGGTGCGTCTTCAGTGGCTTTTAGATAAGGATTATTGGTACTTGGTGTGGTAGATGTTTCCCATGGGTTTACTGTAGCATATTTCGGTAGGACATTGTTCACAGCGTAGAAGTACACTATACGTGATTCCATGTAGATCAACGTTTCGTATCGAATTTTCCCTAGGGCGCTGGAGGCAAAGTTTGGTGCTTTACCATTGGAATCCATGTATTTTTGGATCCGATTTGCCAGATCAACATACCCTGATTTGTCTATGTTACCACTTTTATGGTCTTCGCTGGGACTGGAAGGTGCTCCTGCACTTTTAAGTGCAATGGACGTCTTTTTATTACCGTATATCTGCAGTAAACTGGTGTTCAGGAGTTTTAAAAACTGTGGCATGGTTATCTTTTTACCACTTATATTCACGAAGTTTGGAAGCCTATCATTCTTTTCGATGAAGGCTTTAACATCTCCCGCTGCTTTACCAATTTGGGCTATGGTGAAACTTGTTTGACTTGTATTTTTTGACGGTGTTGTTGGATTTGTCGTCGTTGGTTTGCTTATGCTTTCCCATGGTTTCATGGAAACTGTGCTGGACAGGACTTTATTAGTATCATAGTAATCCAATACTCTGGAGTACATGTATATTAGAGACTCAAAGCCAACCTTCCCTAGAGAACTGGTGGCGTAGTTAGGTGCTCGGCCGTTGCTGTTGATATAGGATTGGATCCTGGATGCTAGGTTAAGGTACTCTGTCTTGGTGAGACTTCCACTTTTAATGCTTTCTGAGATGCTTGTTGGCGTACCTACGTTCTTTAATTTTATCTGTGTAGTGGTGCCTTTGTTTACCTGTATCAAACCAGTAGTCATGAGTTGTAGGAACTGTGGCATGGTTACCTGTACTGTTCCTATGGTCACGTAATTAGGGAGTCGCTTGTTGGTTTCTATATAGGTTTTAACTCGTCCTGCTGCTTCGGTTATTTTTTGGTTGGTGAACCAGTTATTCTGGACATTACTATCTCCTGCAGCCGCTTGGGCATACTGAATATTCGTTGTGCTTTGGTTTTTACTGGAATTACTGGTAGATTCTGAAGTGGCTGTACTCTGGCTTTTGGTCGTGGTACTTCTTGTATCAGTAACTGCCCCGGGACTACCAGCGGCAGCTGTACTTGGATTATCAGATGTTTTTACATAGATTGATGCGTTATTATCCTGAGATATGGATGTATTAGTGATAATTTCCGTGTTCTGCTGATTTGTTGTGGTGGCACATATATTGGGTATCAACAACGCTACTACAATAAGCAGTAACATCGTAAGCAACAATGGTCGCTTCACTTTATACTGCCCCCCATTTTTCAGCAATGTCAGATAACAATTTCAAGGTTCCGACAATAATACTTACTGTATTTAAAAATATTTAAATCTTTTTAAATTTTTCACCAAAAAACACTGTTTAACGAAGTAATTTTTTATGGATACAACAACAAAATTTTGTTAAGAATATCAAAATTACTTTGGAAAAGGGGAGTAAAATTTTCTCAAATATTATCCAAACTATTTATAGGCCCTGAAATTAAACTAAATCCATGGAGAAATTAAGTGTCAACCAGGGATTGATCATCCTCCAGAGCTCAAAACACATGGCAGAACTCATCCCTGAGGTGAGGAGCAACCTGGTCATGGCCCGGGAAAATGCTAAATCCATAGAAGATGTAGTCGGAGTCCCGGGACGTATAACCACAGTAAATGGTAAGGTGAAAGCTTTCACAATGCCTGATTGGGGCGCATCCAGCCACATGGCCCGCCTGGTGCTGGAGGTTATGAAGCATGATCCCGAGCGTCGAAGTGCCCTTAATTTACGATATTCTAGAGTTACAATTGAGATATGTGAAAAATTGGGGCTCAAAGTATCCTCTTACAATCGGATGGAAGAACCTGATGAACTGCGTGAAATTGAGGGGAAAACAGTGTCCTGGGGCGTGGAACAGGCTATAAACAGTTTGGGAGAAGTTCCAGATGTCATCTATCACACCGGGGATTGGGGAAAGGAGCCAATCATCGCGTTAGTGGGACGTAACCCGGTTGAAGTAGCGGAAATGGCAGTCTGTCTTGCTGAGCTTTTCTCTCTTCGAAAGGATAAGAAGTAAGATAAGATCTGTAGAAAAATACAAATATCTTTTAAATAAAATTTTAAAAATTTTATTCTACATTAACCGTCGTCTTTCCTGATTTTGGAAGGGTAATTTGAAGGACTCCATTTTCAAATTCAGCACCCGCATGGTCGATATTTATTTTGGTGGGGAGTTCAACAACTCTTTTAATTTCATCATATCTCCGCTCTCTTCTGACATAATTAGAACCCTCTTCCAGTGGTTCTTCTTCAAAAAGAGCATTGATTTTCAGGACATCATCACTCACATCTATTTTGATGTTTTCTTTTTTAAATCCGGGGAGGTCTGCTTTAACGATTATATTATCTCCCTGGTCTATTACATCCACCAGTGTTTTACCTATGATACCAGAAGCATATCCCGATATTGTCTTCTCCAAATCACTCTGCGAATCCTTTATAGCACTAAAAACATCATTAAATACCTGTTCAGCGATTTCTCTTCTCGTCATCTTTAAATTCCTCCAATTTATCTATTACCTGGGAGATCCCGCTGCCCTCACAAGCGGTTACACGTATGGGTTCGTCTACCTTATGAATATATTCGTTCAAATAATTAATATTTTCCACCAGGTCCATCTTATTGAAGATGCAAATTATGGGAATTTTGAAGATCTTTTTTATGGACTCATATAACATGAACTGGTTTTCTAATGGGTAACCAGAGGTTTCTGATGCATCGAAGATGTATAAAACCACTTCTGCCAGGTGTTCCAGTGCCACCATGGCTTTAAGTTCGATGGTGTTCATATCATCGATGGGCCTGTCCAGGAGACCGGGAGTGTCTATGATCTGGTATTTCTGCCACTTACGTTCCAGGTGACCGATCTGGATACCGGTGGTGGTGAAGGGATAATCTGCCACTTTGGGCTCAGCAGTGGTGATCTGTCTAAGTAGAGTGGATTTACCCACGTTAGGAAAGCCAGCTATAACCGCAGTAACTGCCTCGAAGTCGACGGTGGGCATATTCCGTAACCGGGCCTTGGTGTAATCTAGAAATTCGAGTTCATCCCTTATACGATTAACCACAGAGGATATACGGCCGTAAGCCTCCCTGCGTATTTTCGCTGCGCTTTCTGGGCTGGACCTCCTGATCTTCTGGGCGTACTGCCCTTCAAATTTGGCTAGAATGCCCACAGCCCAGTTGAGTGCTCCTAGAGATTTTTTAAGCTGGTCAACGCCCACCACCACGTCGATGTAGTCCTGGTAGAACAGGGGCATCTGTTCTACCTGGGGGGTCTTTTCCAGGATACTCTTGAAGGTTTCCTGTATCACCTGACAGGCAGTCCTAACTCTAATTTCCTCAATCCGCTTAGATTTCAGCTGGTGGGGAATCTTAGAGGTTCTAGCTTTATTTGCAGCCTTCTTTGCCCGGTTGAATCCTTTATCCAGAACTTCTTCTGGTGTGGGTATGGTTGGTAGGAACATGAGTTATCACTTAAAAAAATTCAATAAAACCTTTTAAGGAGTTTTAAAAACTTCCCGGGTTATAAATTACTTTGTGGAGGTTTTCATTTTTTGATTCAATTGTTTTGTTGGTTTAATTTTAAAAGTACAGTGTTATATAATTTGTACCATTGTGAGGTTTGTAATTTATTTACTTCATTAGGAGTCTGTAATAAGGAGCATATAAAATATTGATAAACCTAAAGATAGAATATTATAGAAAATATTCCGCCAGTGAACAAGAGTTAAAAGATGACTATCTTTTAAGATTGGCTATTGAACGTAACCTTCAACTAGCCATTGAATGTGCCCTGGATATTGGGGAAGTCATAATATCCTCTGAAAACTGGAAAAACCAGAAGACTATCAGGGAATAATAATCATCTTGGGAAAAGAAGGAGTAATCCCTGAGAAATTTACGGACAGATTCCGAGAAGCAGCAAAACTAAGGAACATACTGGTATATATGTATACAGAGGTTGATCCAGCTATTCTCTCTATGATTTTAGAGAAAAATCTGGATGATTTCGATAAATACGTCCAATACATTGCTAAATTTTTGAATAAAAAGAAGACGGTTCAATGAATATTTGGTTCTGAATCTTTCATATATGCTTTAATTTTGGATTTTTTAGATTCTATACAAGTCTATTCCTTAAAAATCTGGCTCTGGAACTTGTAGATATTAATATCCGGCTCTAACCAGCAGTCCAGGTTAAGCCCGGCCTTCATACACGTGTTGGAGAGGAATTCCTCCTTGTCCCACTGCCATTCCACTGCAACCTGGGGGAGCAGAAGACCCCGGCCAAAACAGCTTTCCACTATCAGGCCATCTTCACCTAAACTTATCTTTTCCGGATACTCGGTAGGTTTATCCACCTCTATAAGTTCTGGTTTGGTAAGCACACTCACCTCTACACTGATATCATCCAGTTCCTCAGGAGATACTGGTGGAAATCTGGGGTCCTGGATAGCCGCCGATATAGCTACTTCTATAACCGCGTTTACCAGCGGTTTTATGGGTTCAGGATAACCTATACATCCCCTGAGCTGGCCTTTACTGTTTAATGTTACAAAAGCACCCATTTCCTCCTTTAAAGTGTCTGGAGTATTTTCAGGTACTTCTAATATTACTTTATCTTTCAGGTAGGATTCTATGGATGATCTGGCCAGTTTAACCAGAAATTCACCTTCTTCATTGGTAATCATTTATTTTCACCCCTTACCAAAAATTTTATTTTCAGGAAATTATTTCCGTAAAAAAAATATTCAGGATCCTCCACCTACAGTGGCTTCTTTAACCCTTACGTGTGGTCCGCCGTCTCCTACAGGCACGGTCTGCCCAGATTTACCGCAGAAACCCACGCCCATCTTGAAGTCGGATCCCACGCCATCCACCTTCAGAAGCATCTCTAAAATATTCCCGGAGAGGGAAACATCTCGGAGTGGATTTGTTACTTCTCCATTTTTTATCAGGAATGATTCAGCAGCGTTGAACTGGAAAACTCCCTTACCAGTATCCACCTGACCTCCACGGGAACCTTTAAGATATATACCATTATCCATATCCTCTATGAGTTCTTCAAATTTCAGTTCACCAGGTTTGAGGTAGGTGTTGCTCATCCGTACTATGGGCTGGTCCCCCACTACTGATCGGGCGTTCCCGGATGGGGTGATATCCAGCTGGGATGCTGTTTCTCGTGAGCTTAAAAGCGATCTCAGTACACCATCCTTCACCAATATATTTTTACGGGTCTTTACACCCTCTGAATCATAGGGATAATAGCCAAAGGCGTCCATGGTGGCATCATCCACGATGGTTATCAGGGATGAGCCTATCTGGGTGCCCATCTTACCTTTTAGTATGGAATCATTTTGTAATATCAGATCAGCCTCTGATGCATGGCCCAGGGCTTCGTGTATAAATACACCGGTAAGTTCCGGATCCATGACCACCGGAAATTTGCCAGAGGGTGGTAGTTCCGCTTTAAGGAGTCGTATCGCCTTTTCAGCCGTGACTCTTCCGAATTTTTCCAGGTCCTCTTTCTGTATGACTTCAAAACCTGCGGCACCGCCGGTGCTTTTATGTCCGAACTGTATGATCCCATCAGAAGCAGCCACTGCGTTCATAAACAGGGCTACTCTGCTTTCTTCTATCTGGAGATCGGTTCCTTCGCTGTTGGCGAAGATGGTGGTACCTTCCCCGTCCACGTAGTTGATGGTGGTGCTTACAATTGCCTCCAGATTAGCTGCCTTCTCTGCAGCAGACATGGCTTCTTTTTTCTCATCAAGGGATACATCCTGTAACTTTAACTTTGCCTTAGACTTTACATTGTCATGGGTTGGTTCTATATCCGCCAGTTTAACATTATTATCTAAAGCATTGGCGAGTTTCAGTGCAGATTTACCTGCATCTTCCATTTTACCCGGGTTGGTGGTGAAGCTAACACCCCATGCACCGTTTTTTAATACGCGTACACATCCACCCCAGTTATTACCGGATGTTATCTCCTGAACCTTCCCATCCTTCATCACTATAACGTTGTTTAAACTTTCGCTAATCCGCAAGTCAACGTAATCTGCCTTTTCCTCTAAAAGAACTATTATTTTCCCGATTAAATCAGTGTCAAATGAATATTCTTCTTTTTTAATTATCTTATTTCCCCCTAACGTGTTATTCCTTTTTTTATAAAATGAAATTTATTTTATCAACTTTTCAGGGTACAACTTGTATTTTTATACGTGGTAATTATTAAAATTTAGGATTAAAATCAAGAAATCAATGGTAAGTATAAAAAATGTTTCCACCATTAGTTGCTTACCAGTATTTTATTATTTTATTTCTTCATGGATAATACCCAAAACTTGGAAAGTAACCCTCTGGGGCCTCTTTTGTGCATAAACTTTTATACTTTAAACCTATAATGTGATAATGCATTTAACTAAAAATGCAACAGAAATAGATGAAAAAAGAACAGAAATAGAAAATAAACACAAAAAAGGAAAAATAGAAAGAAAAAATAGATAAAAAGAATTTTGGGTGATAGAAAATGAAAAAAATAGCCATAATATGCATCCTGGCTGTGATGTTTGGCACCATGCCCATCTACGCTGCGGACTCCAGTGCCGCCCAACAGCTACAACAAGAAAATCCCGGACTTTACCAGGATTTAATGGATATTAAGGATCAGATAATGCAGAATCCGGATCAGATAACTCAATTGTTACAGAATCAGGATGTGCAGAATGAGATAAGCCAGTGGTTGCAGAGGCAGGATGTCCAAGCCCAGATATACCAGTGGTTGCAGAATCCGGTGGTTCAGGAAAATCTGAAGTTGTTATTCCAGAACCAGAACATTAAAAATGAATTCAACAATATCCTGAATGGATAGAAAAGGGGAATATGTGATTCCCACCCCTATTTTTTTTTAAATCATCTCTATTTTTATTTTAAATAATCTAACTTTTTAAAATCCCATACTTTTAAAAATACAATTTCAATTTCAAAAAAAACAGAGAATATAATCATGT
>WOYJ01000137.1 GCA_011620845.1 Methanobacteriaceae archaeon | reverse complement strand
TCCCAAAATTAAAAACTTATTAATTTTTCCCTAATTTCTAATAAGGACTCATTTAAATACTTCCTGATTAATTAAATAAAGATCGACATCTAAATTAGAAGATACAGAATTAAGGTTGATATTAAGGCGAGGAATTTGCAGCGAAGAAAACACGTTTTCCTTGATGATAAAGCAAAAACAGAGAGACTGGAAAGGAAAATTATAAAATATGAAAAATACAAGTCTCACCGGGAGAAAACGGCCGAGGAAGACTTCCGACTGAAGGAAAAGATGGCACTCTTAAGTATAGTAGCCAGCAACTTCATGATGACCGGCCACAGCCCCACCCTGGTTATAACCAAAAGGGAAGAAGGGGACGAAGTACTCATGCCGGTGGGCGGCGGCCAGAAAGACCGGGCCCGGGAGATCATATCCAAAATCGATTTCAGGAAACTTTACAGGGGCGGTAAAGGAAGAAAAACAGACCCGCTCATGGTTATAACCGCCATCTGTATGTACGTCATGAGGCAGGACAACCCAAGACGTGGGGACATCAGGTATTCCAACGATTTTATTAGGAAAGCTGGAGTAACCAAACAAGTATATGATAATATCAGCCAAAACCTCGACTCTTTCCTAGAAACTTAAATTTTGATAGGTCGCTCTATATAGTGATAACAAAAAATATTGAACTACTCTTTTTGACTCTAAATTTTAAACTTTTAACTATATTTAAAAAAAAACTAATTGAAAATTAACCTATTTTACTCGTTGTTCAGCTTTCCAAAGGCAACTTACTAACCTGCCACGCTACATATCCCCCCTGGATAGCGTAAACCTCATCAAAACCGGATTCTTTCATTTTTCCCATGAAATATTCGCTTCTTACACCAGATTTACAGTATATCAGGTATTTTTTAGTTTTATCCAGTTGTTCGGCCTTATGCTGGAAATCATGCCCGTCATAATCTAAATTCAAGGCCCCGGGAATATGATCGACATTATAATCTTCTTCAGGTCGGATATCAATAATAACTATTTCAGGATGTTCTTCTATCAATTTTAATGCGTCTCGTGGTGTTATCAATCTAAACGATGCCATAAAACAAACATTCCCCCATTGCTTTAAATTGCACTATCTATTTTTGTAAATCCAATTAAATATAATTTATCTGTTTTTTAATTAGAAAGATTATTTGGCGTTTTTTCTCAAAATAGATGGGTACATAATTTTAACTTTATGATTAATTAAGGGACATTTTGAAGTTAAGACTCCAAAAAAATTTGACCAAAATTACAGTACCCCGCCCATAAAGTATATACGGGGGTTAAAAATATATTAACATTTCAAGATGAGACAGTTCTTCAAAAAAGTTAATGATATTCAGGATAACTATAATCTTTTATAAATGGGGAGTTCGTTGTTAGATCCATATCTGTTATTGTTGAGGAAAAAGGAACTAAATAATCGAAACGGATCTTAAAGGAATACAACTATTACAATCAGCCCAACTGAATAAAGGCACTGCTTTTAGTGATATAGAGAGGGAAAAATTTTCCCTGAAGGGTCTTTTACCGCCACTGGAAGCACCCATCCAGATGTATCTTGGGATGGAAAGTCCATACCGATAACCCAGTGCAATAACGCCCTCATCTTCCCGGGGCTGGGTTTAGGAGTGATATGTTCCCGTGCAAAACGAATGACATCAGGAATGATCGATGCAGCGGTAGTCGAACTGAGCCGTTCTGTGGAACTTCAAGACAATCATCCTACCCGCTTACTACCAGAAGTATCCCGGTTACAGGAAGTTAGCAAAAAAATCGCATCTACTGTGGTTAAACAAGCCTTATCAGATGGCGTTGCGGGAGTGTATCATAAAAAGATTGTCATAAATTGGTCGAAGAGAACATCTGGAAACCTAACTATGTTCCCTTACAAGATCAAAGAGTTCGAAGCTTCTAAATAAATTTATTTTAATTTAATAAATGATTATTCCACTTTTTTAAAAACGAACAGGTGCATATTTTTTTATTTTATTAAAACCAACAATAAAAATAGGTAAAAAAACTAGAAGGTTGGATAATGAAAATACGCTGTCCCTGGGCTAACGATAATAAATTACTCACGGATTACCATGATCTGGAATGGGGAGTACCAGTACACGACGACCGACTTCTTTTCGAGTTCCTTATACTGGAAGGTGCACAGGCTGGTTTAAGCTGGAACCTCATACTCCAAAAAAGGGATAGCTATCGTGAGGTTTTTGATAATTTCCAGATAGATAAAGTGGCCGGTTATAGTGAGGAAAAGATTGAGGAACTGCGGAGTAATCCAGGTATAATTCGTAACCGCCTTAAGATCCGTTCCACCGTGACCAATGCCATTGCTGTTCAGGACATCCAGGAGAAATATGGGAGTTTCGATTCGTACATCTGGGGGTTCGTGGACCACCAGACCATCCAAAACAGGTGGAAAACAATGGCTGAAATACCTTCATCAACTCCAGAATCAGAAAAGATGAGTAAAGACTTCAAAAAGAGAGGTTTTAAATTTGTAGGGCCTACCATCTGCTACAGCTTTATGCAGGTGGTGGGTATGGTTAACGATCATCTGGTGGATTGTTTCCGCCATGATGAGCTTAAATGAATATAATAACTCTAATCAATAAATTCAAGGATTAAATGGAATGTTAGGCCTAACCAAACGTCAATTCCTGAAAAAGAGCAAGAAAGCTCTGCAAGAGACGGGAGTCCAAATACTATCCTATAGAAGATTGATGAACATGGAAGATAAAGGGGAAATCAGTCTCCTGGAAGCCCAGCGAAGTTTGGATCGTCTTCGGAATGAGGTGGAAGATACCTTCTCCCGTTTTGAAAAACTTAATCCGCCTTCTGAGTGTTTAGGGCTGAAACAAATGATCATAAAAGCGTTGATCATATTCCATGAATCACTGGTGGCCTACTCTGAATCCTTGTTGGCCAGTGAGTCAGACTTAAAGGAAAAGTTACAGAAAAGGTCTGATGAAGAGTTACTGAAATATAAAGAATTATCACTCTCCCTAAGCCGGGAAGTTGATGCGGGTCTCCAGAAGAATTAATCATATCTGTCGAACAAGATGAAAAAACATTTCCAATTTAATAACAACGATTTTAAAGGTCCTGTAAACCTTCCATTAACCATGGGCAGTGGCCAGACATCCCAGCCGGCCTGGTTAGAACAGGACGGTTATTTCCAGGAAGTAATCTTGGTGGAAGACGAACCCTGTTTGGTTAAGATAAAATGTGAATCTAAGGATGTGGAAGGTTTCCTTGACGTGGAAGTTGAATCTCCACAAGAAATTCAGTTAAAAGTTATCCAAAATGAAATAAAGGACATCTTTGGACTTAACGATGACTTAAACAGATTATACGAATTTTTAAAAGAAGACCCCAAATTAAGTCCCACAGTCGAATTTTGTAGGGGTTTAAGGATATTTAAAGCCCATAACCCATTTGAATGTGTGATATCATCCATCACATCCGCCAATAATTCCATAATCCGGTGGAATAGATCTATAAGGCAGATTAAAAAGAAATGGGGGGACCAGTACCTGTTCTCCTCGGGTAGTTTTTACACTTTCCCAAGTCCACAGGATATCCTCAATGTACCGGAACATGAAATGGAGGAGTTAGAACTCTGTGGTGGTGAAAAGGATCTGGATGAGTGTATCGATAACCTCAAAGCTTGTGGAGTGGGATACAGAAGCAGCTATATCAAGCAGGCCGCCCGGATGGTTACTGAAGATCTGGATCTAAATGAGATTGCAAGGATGGACTACGAAGAGGCTTTCCATAAACTGCTCCGAATCCCGGGAGTAGGCCCTAAAGTGGCTGATTGCATTCTTCTCTATGGTTTTGGTAGGTATGAGGCATTTCCGGTGGATGTGTGGATTTCCAGGATCATCTCCCACCTGTACTTCCAGGGAGAAAAAATTAAACCAGAAAAAGTCAGAGATTTTGGTAGGGAACGATTTGGAAAATACACTGGTTACGTTCAACTTTATCTATTCCATTACGCACGTAAATCGGGACTTTTAGATGAATTAGCTCCTCGAAGATAGTTTCATGATGTGTTTTTATGGGAGAACTTTCCGATGCCCTGGATGAATTCCAGGAAGCCTCCGAGAAATATTATCAGAGAATAATGGAGATACTGGAGGATAAATATTGCTGGAAATGTCCCATGCGCACCAACCGTGATGAAACGCTCTGTAGAGAAGTAGAAGCTTGGATAAGACTTACAGAAGCCATGGAAAGTGGTGTTAGGGAAAGGTTAAGTGAAGATAATCGTTCCATAGAGGATATGGAAATTATAACAGCTAAATTTCTGGAAAAGATTATGAAGTTGGAAAAGAAGAAGGAATCTCCTGAAAAACATGAGGACCACCTTATCATGAAATTAGAAGAAGATGTAGAACCTTTTGCTGTATCTGGAGATTTTATTTTCGTGAAAACCTACCCTTTAAAGGTTAAAAAGGATGATCTAGTTTTAATGCCCCGGGCCTGCCCCCTGGCCACTTACTGGTATATAAAAACCACCGAACACTCCACGGTGCCCTTCAAAATTTTCAAAGTGTCTAAAGTCTTCCAGAAAAAGGGCTGT
Source organism: Methanobacteriaceae archaeon (assembly GCA_011620845.1). Taxonomy (GTDB): domain Archaea; phylum Methanobacteriota; class Methanobacteria; order Methanobacteriales; family Methanobacteriaceae; genus Methanobacterium_A. The sequence continues at coordinate 1,106 of WOYJ01000137.1, read as the reverse complement.
CGTTATATAGAAACTGACGAAGGCCTGGTGGTTCCAGTTGCATTCCTGATTGGTGTGGTTAAAAATATTATGGGCAGTCAGGACCTTTCCATGCACCTGGAAAAGAAGGTATAAATTATCGGTTCAACGATTGACCAGGCATGTAACTGTAGTAGATGCACAGCCATACTATGAAGAAGATGATCAAAACCAGTCCGTAACGCCTTTCACCAATTTTTATAAGGTTAAGACCTAAAACCAAGGTCGGTACGGCGAATATAAACGCCCATAAATGTCCCAGTGTAATCAAATACCACCCTATCAGATAGGTTACGGCGCTTGTAATGTAACTTAGATTGATTAATCTACTGTTTTTTCTTTTAATGTTAGCATCCATTATAAATCTCCTGATTAAAATTTCCAATATATTTTGAAGTAATCCAGAATATGCTGATGTGATTATCTTAAAATTTATTTTGTATCCAACTTATAATAAAATAACCAATGAATTATTCTGGAGAAAATAGAAATGGATACCAGATCAGAGATTGAAGCATTCAGAAAAAAAGTTTCTTCTGGCGAAGTATCATCCCTTAAAGAGATCTCAGACCTTGTTTTAGATATATCAAAAGATATAACCCGGAGTAAACATTGTTATGTTGCCATAGTGGACCCAGAAAATAAAGACAGTGTGGGGATTTCCTTTTCCCATATGACCGGGGAATGTGAGGCTTACAGAGAGATGGGTGAGGCCCGGTTTCCAGTTAGAAAAGACGGCACCTATGGTGGGCTCCTAGGATACTCCCTGGACACTGGTGAATCGTTTTATATCAAAGATCCGGAGTCCCATCCTGCATCCCACGGAATCCCCGCCGGACATGTGCATGTGGAACAGTTCCTATCGGTACCAGTGATCAATGGAGGAGACATACTGGGCCAGATTGTGCTGGGTAATCCTGAAGAGGACTATGATGATTCCCATTTAGAATTGATCAACGAAATAGCTAATACATATGGTTCTCTCCTTAAACGCATATTGTACTAATTATATAAATTAAGTGGGAGGTGAAGAAAAAAATGGTTGAAGAGAATTATGAAAAAGCTAAAAAGAGGGTAGAGGAGTTAAA
>WOYJ01000147.1 GCA_011620845.1 Methanobacteriaceae archaeon | reverse complement strand
TTCGACCTGTCATACATAATAAATATGCACAATCAACTACATAAATCTTTGCACACTATTCGGGAGATGAGCGTTAAATTTTAAGGAGGCTTGTATTTTTTATCAAAATTCCGCCAGGATTTGGCCATGTAGGGTTCGCATTTATCCAGTTCGGTTAAAAGGCATGCCCTGATGGTGTCGCTTTTTATCTTACCGCCTTTATCCAGTTTCTTATTGATATTAGCGAATACTTCATTGATTATGTCTTGTTTCTCCTCTACACTGTAACCTGCATCTACAGCGGCTTTCTGGAGGGAACCTTTAATTTTATCTGGTTTATAGGGCTCTACCGAACCTTTTCTTTTTAGTACTTTAGTCAAATTACCACCTCTTTTATATTATACATACGGGATGAATTAAATTTATTTCTAGAATGCATGAACTTAAAAAAATGGTAAAAAATAGATCTTTGTTAAAAAAGGAGATTATATTCGTGAAAGAAAAATACACAACCATTGCAGGGATTCTATTTTTCCTGGCAGGAATGGTAATATTGATGGGAATCATAACCGCAGAGGCTTACTATCCAGATCAACCAGCTTACACAACTCATAACAGCATGATCAGCGATTTAGGGTCTACTATGCCACCAAACAGCATAATTACTCAACCATCGACAACCATATTTAACCTGAGCATGATTATAACTGGAATATTGATACTTCTGGGGACTTATTTCCTATTTGGGTTTTCAGGTGACAGAGTGGCGGCGGTGCTCTTCGGATTATTGGGGTTGGGAACTTTAGGTGTAGGGGTATTCCCGGGAAATATAACTCAACAACACCCCTATATCTGCTCTTTTAACGTTTACCAGTGGAGGATTAACTGCAGTATATTCTTACCGATTGATTGACACTCCATTCAAATTTTTGACCCTTCTATTGGGTATTATCTCCCTGTTCTTCCTATTTACAAACCAGATTTTCATGGCCATGTTGGGAGCAGGAGGAGTGGAAAGATGGGTGGCCTATCCTATCATACTATTCATGATTGGATTTGGTGGATACCTAACTGATTTAAGTACTAACAAGAGCTAATTAATTAAAAATTAAGTTTGAATGGTGGTTCTAAACTTACTTCATCAAGCAACGTGCTGGCGGCTTTAATCTGTCCTTCGTCACCAGTGACTGCCAGTCGCAGAGAACTTTCCCCTCCGCTTACACCCCCGCCAGCGATTAAATGGGCTTCGGCACCGGTTAGGGTGGAAATGGCGTCTATCTCAGTGAACACTTCCCCGGCGGTGGGTAAGAGCCGCGGACCCTGAGCTCGAGGAGCATTAAGTAATCGTGCCAGATCCTTTAGATCACCAGTTACACGTTTTTCCAGACCAACAGGATGGATTAGCCTGACACGCCGACCCACCACTGCCTGCATGGCCGCCCCAATGGTGCCTCCATAAGGATCACCGATAAGAACTCCCGCCTGGCCACGTGAAACATCCAAGGCATTGGCACCCTTTAAAACTATATCTCCCTCATTTAGATTGTCTACCACATCGAAAATGGTGAGTCCCTTCTTCCAAACACCATTAACAATTACCACATCACCGGGAAATTGGGTTTCATCAGATAGCCGCCCGGTTTCGGTTATGGGCTGTCCGGAAGGGAGCACCACACCACGGAAAAATTTTTCCCTGGAAAACCCTTCTCCCTGGTTGATGGATGACAGGATCTCCTCTGCCACGTATCCATTGGTGGTACCCGCCACGATAACAAGTGTCCTCTTTTGAATGGCCTCTTTAATAACTTCACTTGAGGATAAGGCCCTGCCAATTAACCTTTTGCCTGCGGCGGGGGTGATTAAGAATTGTTTCATTAGTATCCTCCCATGTTTTTATAGATATGATAAAATATTACCATTTAGAAGATAAAAGTTATACTAAAAATTGAGGGAGAAATTCAAATGGAGATTACCGAAAAAAGGATACCAGAAGAAAGAGTCGCTTACATTCCATATATGGGTAGTTATTCTAAAATACCAGAGTTAATGGGAGAAGTAGCTCAGTGGCTGGCTGATAAAGGATTCAAGATGACAGGACTGGTCTACGGGACTTACTTCAACTCTCCAGAACAGGTGAGTGAAGATAAACTGCAATACGAGGTTGGCTTCGGATTTGAAGGCAAGATAACCGCTATGCAGGAAGGAAAGATCGGAATTAAAGAGATACCTGAACACTCCGTACTGGCCGCCATACACAAGGGACCTTATACCGAAGTAGGACCAGTCATACACGCAGTGATTGATTATGCAGTGGAAAATAACTATGACATTGTAGGACCACTCAGTGAAGTCTACTTGAATGATCCTATGACAACCCCTGAAGAGGAATTGCTCACTGAAGTAAGGATACCGGTTATAAAAGTTGATAGAAGTGAATATCGGTTATAAAAATTAAATAGAAGAGGGTACCGGTTATAAAAGTTAAATAAAAATTTTTTTCAAATTTTTTTAAAAAAAAGTGGGTTTATTTGTATCGTTCCACTATCTCAGCAAAAGAGCGGGCTATGTAATCTGTCTGTTCCTGGGTGAAGCCGTAGGTGCTGCATTTGAACCATTTAGTCTGTCCCCTTTTGATCCCTACTATCTTTCGCTTTTTTAATTCTTCATAGAGGAAAAAACCACGACGCGGGTGTTTCTCTGCTATCTCATTGAAGACGGGGGTTTCAAACTGTACCAAGTCATGTTCCTTTGGTTTCACACCGATCTGTTTTATACCGCCAATTTTCTCCATTTTATCCACGAAATCTCTGGTCTTCTGGACTTCTTCGTCCCATCTTCCAACCCTCTCTATAACATAAGGTAGAGAGGCCATGAGGGTGGCCACGGGGGCTCCCCGGCTGGTGCATCCCAGCATTTCTATCTCCTTAACGGCATGTCTTCTGGAGAGTTTAAGGACGGTATCTGTCCATTCATCCTTTAAACCCAGCACGCCTATGGGGCCTGATGCAGCCATGCTTTTATGGCCACTTCCCACCACAAAATCAGCATTGAAGGCTCGGGCATCTACCGGCAAACGTCCCATGGAGTAAGCGCAGTTTAAAAGTAATGGAACACCATGGTCATGGGCTATCTTACCTATGGCTCTTGCATCGGTGAGGTTACCATAGTTTCCATCTACATGGGTGAGTAAAACCAGACTCACATCTTCACCGTAGTCTTCCTGGTAGTCCAATACTTCTTGGTATCTTTCCGGGGTGATACGGTACTCTGGGTAATCTTTACTGGGCACCTCCACCATGTTCAGCTGGTTTCGCTCGGCAGCCAGGTGGGTGGTGTAATGGGCGTTACCATCGACTACGATGGTATCCCCTGGTTTGCAGATGGCGTGCATCACGGCAAATTTACCTTCCCTGGCCCCGTGGACGGTACGGGCCTGGTCAGCGCCTATAAATTCTGCCAGGTCATCCAGAAAATGGTGTATGGCCGGCCTTGATATCTCATCCAGTCTACCGGCACAGTAATCACAGACACTGTATCCATCACTAAATTCATAAAGAGCCTTCCTGGCTTCTTTTGTAAGCACACCACCCCTCTGGAGGGGGTTGAGGTTTAAGTTGTCCCTTTCAATGTTCCTGTTGAGTCCGTAATCTTGACATTCCATCCCTATCACTGATATTATTTATTTATTTTTATCCATTTATCATTAGTTATATTAATTGATTCAATAAGGTTTGCGCCATGTTTTGAGTATCTTGGTTAAACCAAGATGGATGATGCCTGTTTTTGTACCGAAGACAATAGGGGTTTCCTTTAACAATTCATCCGGATTGTTAATTTCTGAATTTACAATAATTCCCGCTCTGCCTATTTCCTTTGCAAAGTGTGCGTCGCTTCCAGCTGATATTTTCAGTTTATTTGACTGGGCAAATTCACTGGCCTGGCGGTTATATCTTTCCAGGAGGCAGCGAGAGTTATAGATTTCAACACAATCAACTAATGGAATATCGGCACTGGCTGGTTTTATACCATTACCCCTGATATTATCGAAGGGATGGGGGATGATTACCAGGCCATTCTGGTCATTTATCTCCTGAACCACCTCAGGGAATGTGTTTGATTTAACTTCTTCACTTAAAAAGAGACCTATAACTTCACCACGGTTTGTTTCTATTTCCGAGCCAACAACGACCTTTAAATCATCGGTTTCATATTCTTTAGCTTTTAAACCTCCTTGTATGGTGTTATGGTCGGTTACTGCCACCCCAGAGAGTCCTCTCTTACGAGCAGTTTTGACGATGACTTCAGGTTCCGTGTAACCGTCGATTGAATATTTTGAATGGACGTGCAGATCGTACTTCAATTTTATAGGCCTCTACGTAATTGAAATTTAAATTTTTGTAAGAAATTAAAGAATAAGATTTTCTTTCCTGTTAAAAATTATAAAAAATTATTAAAAAAGGGGATGAAGTAATCCCTCTTAACTAAGAATACCCATGTTCTTATTGGTTTTTGCGATGGATTTGGCTGGGTCTGATTCCAGCTCCAGCATGGCCCTGATGGCGTCCACGTTTTCCGGGACAACATCTGATTCCTGGTGGATGGCCTGCATGTAGAAGAGCTCCTGGTCCACGATGTTCAGGGATTCCTTCCACACTGCTATCTCAAATAGATCTCCCCTGGGCCTTCCAAGATCACGGGCGAATTCCATGACAGAGGCAGTGGAATCCATTCCCTTTTCTGCCTCTAAGAGAAGCACACGGGAAGTGTTTTCCAGTTTATCTATGACATCATCCACACTTACATCTTTTTTGAGCTCTACCATGAGGTTGTGCTGGTGCATGATGGTGGTGGGCACCAGTAAGGCCATGGTGGTGATATCCAGTCCATACATCACCGTCTGGACGTCGGGTCCGTGGTGGGATGGTACTGTCGGTGGGTTAGGTACTATGGCGTTTATTGGACCAGATTTTATCTGTCCAGGGTCTGCTCCACGGCGGACCATAACTGCTCGTACCTTCTTTACACCGGCCAGGTTATCTATTGGTTTTAAGGTTCTGCAGAGTCCGGTGGTGTTACAGGAAACAACACGTACGTAATCTGCTCCCAGGGCATCTTCGAAGTTGCTGAAGGAGTTGAAAGATTTACCTATGGCTTCGTGTTTTTCACCACCCTCAAATATGGCTTTGAGTCCCTGCTTCTGGTATATGTTCTCCTTGTTTTTAGCGCCGATTCCTCCTGGGGTGCAGTCCACTATAATATCCAGTTGGTCGTATAGATCATCTATGGTACCTGATATTTCGATACCAGCATCTTTAAACAATCCCTCTCTTTCAGGGGCGCTGATATATAGTTCGTAGCCCTTGTCAACTGCCATTTTGGCTTCAAAATCAGGGGTCCGCTTGGTCACCCCCACTATTTTCATATCGTCCTGGCAGTCTACAGCATCTGCCACTCTTTTACCTATGGTTCCGTATCCATTTATTCCAACAGATTTCATATTAGCCCTCCTTAAATCCTGGTATGATCCTTCAATTACCATGCCTTTATTTGAATACCCCTTAAAAACCGGTATTTTTTCTAAAAAAGCATCTGGAAATAAAAGTTTTCTATAAAAAATCTTTCTATTTAGGATATTATAAATTTTATGATTTTATTTTAGAGAAATTTACAAATTCATTTCAAAAAAACAGAGACAAAATTATTAGATTTTCTAGTTGTTGGATAATTTAAATCAGATTTCAATAAAATAAAAAGAAATAAG
>WOYJ01000131.1 GCA_011620845.1 Methanobacteriaceae archaeon | reverse complement strand
GTAGAAGACAATCCAGGAGATGCACGTCTGATCATAGAAATGTTAAAGGAAACCGATGAACTCGATTTCGACGTGTCACACGTGGTTAGACTGGATGAAGGACTAAAATACATGGTTACCAAGGAATTTGATGTGATATTCCTGGATCTCTGCCTACCAGACAGTAAGGGAATCGAAACATTTAATGTTATGAACTATAATGCCACGGATACCCCAATCATCATACTCAGCGGCCTGGAAGATGAAATATTCGCTGAAAGTGCAGTGAGAAAAGGTGCAGACGAATACCTGGTGAAGGGAGAGATCGACAGCCACATCCTGGTTGAATCTGTAAAACATACCCTGAAAATTGGGTGAATTAACCACTCTTTTTTAATCTTATTTTAAAGATATAGTAATAGTATGGATAAGAGATCGATACCAGAACTACTGGCACCTGCCGGTTCAATGGACGCACTGAAAGCCACGGTTAATGCCGGGGCCGACGCAGTATACCTTTCCGGGAAAAATTTCGGAGCCCGATACTACGCAGACAACTTCAACGAAGCCCAGATGGAAAAAGCCATAAGTTATGCTCATCTAAGGAATAAGAAAGTATACGTCACTGTTAACACCCTCATCTTCGATGATGAACTGGAGGAAGTGGCAGATTATCTTTTCTGGCTTTATAAAGTCGGTGCCGATGCCGTGATCCTGCAGGATGTGGGGGTCGCCTCCCTCTGCCAGGAGCTGGTTCCGGATCTGGATATGCACGCTTCCACCCAGATGACCATAAACAACCGGGAAGGGGTCAGATGGGCCTCTGAGTTTGGTTTTAAACGGGTGATCCTCGCCCGGGAGTTAAGTCTCCCGGAGGTAGAGGAAATAGTGGATGAGATGGGCGGAGAAATTGAACTGGAAATATTTGCCCATGGAGCCCTCTGTTACTGTTATTCAGGACAATGTCTTCTTTCATCTGTGATTGGGGGACGCAGTGGAAACCGGGGCAGATGTGCCCAGCCCTGCAGGAAGTCCTACCAGTTATTGCAGGGGAATAGAGACAGGTACGGTAAACTGGTGGATTCCATCCCCATCCCTACTGATGCAGATTATCTTCTATCAACCAGGGATCTGGCATTATATCCCGAACTGGATAAAATCTTCAAGTTACCCCTGGCCTCCCTTAAGATAGAAGGACGGATGCGTTCGCCTGAATACGTGGCATTAGTGGTTTCAATTTACAGGAAAGCGTTAGATAAACTGTCTGATGATAACTGGACTCCCGATGAAGCCGAACTATCCAAACTAAAGCTAGCTTTTAATCGTGGTTTTACCAGCGGACATCTACTGGAAGCCAGTAAAAAATCGGTGATGGGCTGGGAAGCCCCAGGAAATAGGGGACTTTACTTGGGAGAGGTAGTGCGGGAGAATAAAAAGAAGAAATCACCCGATAAAATAGCAATAAGAATTGATTCTAATTTACCCGAGTTTATGCTGGAGAAGGGTGACGGTGTCGTATTTCAGCATCCAGATACACATCAAAGATATGGTATGGCCTTAGAACATGACCCAGAATATCTAAACCCCCATAAACTACTTTTAAAGACTAAAAGGCAGATCCCACCCGGGTCAGAAGTCTATTTAACCCGTGATGTTTCCCTAACCCGGGAAGCTAAGAACATTATCAAAGGACCAGGAGAAGGAACAGGTATCCCCCTGGATATAACCATGAAATGGGACCAGAATACTCCCATTTTAGAGGGTAAAATTTTAGAGGATAAATTTACTGGAAAGGATAACAGAGTACTCCATTTCAAATATAAGGCAGATTTTAAGATGGAAGCCGCTCGAAAAAGCCCCACCAGTAAGGAACAAATATTAAATCAGCTTAAAAAGACAGGAAGAACCCCCCTCATTGTTAAAAATATTGAAATAGACTATCCTGGTAATCTATTCATCCCACTGGGCAAATTGAATAGTTTCAGACGAGAATTTATAGAAAAAGCAGAATCAGAACTCTTGAAGGCAAATAAACCTCCAAATGAATCTGTTGAGTCTGCAGGAAATCGTTTAGAAAGCATCAAGCAAGAATTGAAATCTCTCTCCTCACTACCTGATCCAAAAATTAAACACCATATGGACATTGCAATTTACACCAGTAGCATAGAGACCTTAACTGGAGCTATTGAAGGTGGTTGCAAACGGATCTATTTTGAACCGTTCCTATGGGAAAAATTCAACAGAAAACATCCCTGTGAGGCCACCGATTGGGCAGTCTACAGCGAGAAAATGCAGGAACTCATCCTGGATGCCCAGGAGCTGTGCACAGCGAGTGGATCTACCCTTATCTGGAAATGGCCGTCCATCACCCCTAATGTATCTCTAAAATATTTATCAAACATGATCGGCCCTCTTTATCATGAAGGTCTCAATGAAATTATGGTGGGTAATATGGGGGCTTTTAAGGCTATTAGAAAGTTAAACATACCAGTTGAGATTTCTGGTTCGGCAGCATTGAACATCTGGAACCACTGCTCTCTCAGGGAATTTTCAAAGGATCTAAACAGGGTAACGTTATCAAATGAGCTTTCCAGAAAAGAATTAACCTCAATAGTAGCCCATAACAGGAATATTACCCTGGAATATGTTGTACAGGGAAATCTGGAATCCCTGGTTTCTGAAGACTGCTTGTTTGGAGGGGTAGATATGCCTGGAAATTATTTAAATCCTCCCTGGGGTATTGAAGACAGAAAGGGTAGAATTTTCCCCTTGATAGTTGACGACTATGCCAGAACCCATATACTGAACTCGGTAGAACTGTGTTTAATTGATTATATCCCTACTTTGTATAGAATAGGCATTCAAAATTTAATTATAGATGCACGGGGTAAAACCAGTGAGTACACAGAGTCCATGGTCACCAGCTACAGACAGGGGTTGAATTATAAAGATAAAACTCCAGAAAACATTACAAAATTAAATAAGCTCAAAGTCAAAGTAAAGAAAATATCACAGGGCGGTATAACCACGGGGAATTTCCTGGATAGGCCGGATTAATATTTTATTAATCTTTTAACCCCTCAAATAAGAGATGTATCCCAGATTTGCATAGATTTATAAAAAGTTTCACATAGTAAATATAGCAGTTTCTTTGGGAATGTACGCAGGATGATATTTTTATGAGTGATAATATCAGGGATATCAGAAACATCCGTGGGGTGGGTGACCGTCTTTTCGATAAGATAATGAACCACTTTGGGGGAGAGGAAGAGTTTCTCCGGGCAGCCCGGAACTATGAAGTGGACCGCATAGCAAATATAGATGGGGTAAGCCAGCGGAAAGCAATAGAAATAGTTAACGTTATTTTAGGAAATCCCTCTCGTGAGTTTCTAAAAACAGACACCTGTTTTGAGATTTACCAGGATATATTAGGGAAAATCCTCCAGTTCGCCAGCACCCAGTATGGTAAAAACCGGATACTACTCCTGAACCCTGGTAAGAGTGAAGAAGAGATTAAAACTAGTATTGATTTTGTAATGGAAATGAAAGAATCAATGCAAAAGCTGCCTATAGATGAAATAAAAAGTTTACTTAGGAAAATAGGCCCTGTAAATAACCCTAAACCCAAATATAACCCTTCACAGGCCATACTCGTAGAAAACAGGGAAGATTATAACAACTTAATGGACCTTGGATTGAACAGACACCTGCCCATAATAAGTGGGGATGAACTCGGCAACCAGGATGACTTTGAATTCATCATTTACCTCTACAGTGACGGACTGATGGATTTAGGCGACGCAGCCAATGTGGCCATGGTGAACAATGAAGCACAGGACTATGAAATAGTGCCGGATATTGTATTATCCTTTTTCAGTGAAAATTATTCCCTTCTCTCCAACATTTTTAAAATTAAAGAAATTCTCAGCCGTGATTCTAATATTAAATATGTCCTGGATATTATAGATTCCCTGAAATCTGGGAAATTCGATGAAAAAGTTTTCGACAGCGCAGTGGCCGATGCCAAAAATAAGGCGGATGAAAAGCTAAAACTGGCCATAAAAAATGTGAACCTCAAGGGGGAAGAAATCTTAGACCTTTTAAATAAGGGTATGCCTGGGAAGATCCAGAAAATATTCGACGAAGTCATTAAAGAAGCCCGGGATGAGATAAAGGAAAAGACCGGTTGTTCCTTTGATCCATTCATCCAGAAATATCCCCTGGAAATGGATGAAACAGAACTTGAAAGGGTGAAAAAACAGGAGATAGCCAGACAGAATGTGGCCGTTTTTGAAGATAAGGTTAAAGCTGCCTCAAAACTTTCCGAACTTAAAGGTAGTGTGGAGAAAGAAATAAGGGAAATCCTCCAGTTCGATTACGAGTTTGCCCTGGGGTGCTTCGCCCACTACTATGATTTAAACCCACCTGAAATTGGTGATGGATTCAGTTTCAAAGAGGGGATACACCTTAACCTGGCAACTAACACCGGCGCTGACATCCAAAAAATTGACTACGACCTTAAACTACCGGATAACGTGGTCCTCCTAACTGGGGCTAACAGTGGGGGTAAAACCACCCTCCTTGAAACCCTGGCCCAGATTTGTATCATGACTCACATCGGCCTGCCGGTGTGCGCCCGGGAGGCGCAAGTGCAGCTTATCGATGAGATTTATTTCTTCTCTAAAAAGAGGGCCATGAATGCCGGTGCCTTTGAATCATTCCTGAACACCTTCATGCCCATCGTAACCCGGGACAACCAAAAACTGATCTTACTCGATGAATTAGAAGCTATAACAGAACTTGAAGCGGCGGTGAAGATCATAGCCAGTTTCCTGGATTATATCAGAGATTCAGACTCTTACGCTATAATTGTAACCCACATGGCACGGGAAATCCTGAAGTACAGTGATGTAAGGGTGGACGGTATTGAAGCCCAGGGACTCGACAAGGATTATAATCTGATAGTTGATAGAACACCAAAAATTAACTATTTTGCCAAGAGTACCCCTGAGTTAATTTTAAAGCGGATGTATGAGAAGTCGGATGGTAAGTTGAAGGAGATCTACGGTGAGATGCTGGAGAAGTTCAACAATTAATCACAGATATTGTACTTAAAGGTAAATTGAGGTGAATGATATGGATAGACCAAAGTTTGGTTTGGTAAAAATTATACTGGGTATTTTGTTCATTGTTTTTGGCTATAATTTTACCCATAATAAATCTAGGTTATCCAGAATTTGTTCCACTGATACTTCTAGGTTTTATATTCATTGTTACAGGTATATTTGATTTTAAACGATATTACAATAGAAAGCTTTATATAATTATTGTAGCTGTAATTTTAGCAATAATGGTGATTGCAACTTACATTAACCTACAACCAATTTCTCCAGTATCCAATTTATCTAATTACACATTCATCATTGTCATTAATATTTTACATTATAGGCACACTCAATGTATGGACCAAAACGATCAAATTGCCCGAATTTCGAAAATCACTGAAATATTATGATAAATCATTGGCAATAAATCCAAATGACATAACACTATTAAACAATAAAGGTGTTGAGCTAACAAGTCGAAGAAGACATAAAAAAGCACTGGAATGTTTTGATAAGGTCCTGGAATTAAATCCTGAATATGCTGCAGCATTGCATAATAAAAGTTTCCTAGAAAATCACAGAAAAACTCTCAATATTGCACAGCTATTTGATGGATATCCCAAATTAAAAGTCACCGAAAAAGCCGGGAAGCTATTTTAGAATTTAAAATAAATAACTAATTTTATATGATCATTTTAATTTCTCTCTTTTTGAATTTAATTTTTAGCGTGTTGCTTAACT
>WOYJ01000051.1 GCA_011620845.1 Methanobacteriaceae archaeon | reverse complement strand
ATTACGAACATTATATAATCTCAAATAAATGTATTTACCGAAAATTTAATCAGCAAAGTTTTGGTATAACCTCATAGAAAGGGGAATACGAAGTTTAGCAATTACAAAACCAAGAATCCTAACCACATTTGGTAATTCCCCCAATAAGGATCTAATTATTAGTGACATTGAAGATCTAAATTACCATGCAATAGAAATACAGGAGTATAACAGGTGATATTTTGGTATCCACAATTATCTGTCCACGATGCAAAACTAAAAACGCTAAAACAGCTGAGATCTGCTATAACTGTAAAAATACTTTGAAAACCCGTAAAAAACCAAGTATATTGAGTACTAATCCAAAATCTAAAATTGAATTGAAGTTAATCGTGGTAGGAACCATAATATTTGTTGTAACTAATATAATACTTCTGGATATTGCATTCGACTACGCCTATATGATTTCTGGATTCTCCACAATGGTTTACCTGTACTTCGCCTTTAAAAATTCACCAATACCAGAATCTGACAATAATCTTAGAAGTGTTGGGTTTAAAATAATTCTTAACTACCTGATCATAGTGCTGTTGGGTTGTATATTTCTATTGGCGACAGGTATAATACAGTGAAAAATCTTAAAAAAATTAAGAAATTTATTTTTATACTCATTAAACATGTTAAATCGGGTTATCCTATTCACTTGTTAACAGGTCTGGTCATCCATTCATTTATACTCATTTCACTTGTTAACAGGTCTGGTCATCCATTTCACATGTTAAAAACCTGATCATCCTATTTACTCAACAATTTCAGCTAGATCAAGTGATAATTCACGTGCAATATCTTTAATCTGTTGGTAAAGAGCATCGTCCACTGGAAGTCCGTTTTCCATGGCCTTTTTAATGTTCATAACTTCCATATCTCCAGGGATAAAGACATTACCTGATTCTTTAATTTCTATAACGAAATCATCCACTTCACACTTGAAATTCTCCACATCCCCAAATGTAGATGGGTCGATGGCCAAAAAGAGGTCACCCTTGGTACAGATCTTCTTGGGATTGGCAGTTCCAGTAACTGCTTTACCAAAGGCAGCTCTGACCAGGGGACCGGCGAGGATTTCAATCATAAATGCCAGTGCGTAGCCTTTATGGGCTCCAAAAGGCAGGATTGACCCTTTAAGCGCAGCCTGGGGGTCAATGGTTGGGTTTCCCTCTGAGTCCAGTGCCACGTTATCTGGTATTTTCTCTCCTTTTCGCATGGCTTCCAGGAGTTTTCCTCGGGCTGTGGCGGAGGTGGCCATATCCACGGACACATAATTCTTGTTGGAAGGGATTCCAACGGAAATGGGGTTGGTACCTATTATGGGTTCTTTTCCACCTATAGGGGCCACAGCAGGTTCGGTGTTGGCAAATACCGCACCGATTAAGTCCTGCATTATCGCCATATCCGAGTAGTATCCGGCCACACCAAAGTGGTTGGAGTCATGCACACCCACCATTCCGATACCAGTTTCTCTGGCTTTTTCCATGGCTAATTCCATGGCGTAGTGGGCAACTACATGGCCAAATCTATGATTACCATTTAAAAGAGCGGTTGAAGTGGTTTCTTTCTCTATCTCTATATCGGTGTCGGTTTTTATGGTCCCGTATTGGAGGCCTTTTATGTATTGTGGAAATCTACCTAATCCGTGGGATGTAAATCCCTTTAGATCAGCGTCTAAAGTTACGTCAGCAATTATTTCCGTGTCTTCCAGTGATACATTCATCCTGGTGAGTATTTCAGTGATTATTGATCTTTCCTGTTGTATGGTTAACTTCATTTAAATCCCCAAAAAAGTGTTTCAATTATATAGTTAATTTTTTAATATCCTGGTTTAAATCTCAATCAAAGTATCTTCTAAACTCAGTAAAGTTACCTTTCCTGGTTTAATGGTAACCTTTCCTATTAAATAGGCCTCTTCATGTTTTTTTATAATCTTCAATGCGGCATGGCTGTCTTTTTCTGGAACAATCACCACCATACCGATGCCCATGTTAAACACCCGGTACATCTCCTCCAGGGGCACTCCTACAGAGTACATGGACTCAAATACTGGATTCGGCCGGGGCAGGTTATCGATATGGTAACCCACACTTTCGTTTAATCTTTTGAGGTTGCGGAACCCACCTCCAGTTATATGGGCCAAGCCGTGCACTTTTATATCACTCTTTAAAAGTTCCATGACCGGTTTAACGTATATTTTGGTTGGTCTGAGCAGTTCTTCACCCACCGTTGTCTCGGGGAATCCGGGTAATTCATCGTCCACCTTCAGTCTGGCATCCTGGAAGAGTACCTTCCGGGCCAGGCTTAGACCGTTGCTGTGAATTCCACTGGAGGAAATCCCGATAAGAACATCTCCTTCTTGGATATCCTCTCCGGTGACTATGTCGTCGATATTTACTACCCCAACACCGGTTCCGGCCAGGTCGAAGTTGTTCACGATCTCTGGTAGTGAAGCGGTTTCCCCTCCTATCATAGCTATTTCGGCCTGTTTAGCTCCATCGGCGAGGCCTTTACCTATCTGGGCTGCTATTTCGGGTTCGGGTTTTTCCACGGCCAGGTAATCAACCATGGCCAGGGGTTCGGCTCCGACGCAGAGTATATCATTAACCACCATGGCTATACAGTCGATACCTATGGTATCGTATTTATCCAGGAGTTCCGCCACTAAGATCTTACTGCCCACTCCATCGGTGCTCATGGCAATGGCATTATCTCCCAGACGGAGGAGGGCGGCGAAATGGCCGGATTCTGTTATTACATCCCTGAACTTGAGGGTTTCTTTAAGATTTGAGGTTAAAGCAGAGATGGTAACTTCTTCTAAGTTGATGTCTACCCCTGATTCTTTATAAGTTGTCATTAAATCACCGGTTTATAAAATTGGGTATGGTGTTGTAATTAAAATTCGGATTTAAAAAGATTACTCTAATATAGGCTATTGGATTCTACCTTAATAAAACTTGCCGATTACGTTCTGAAATAAAAATTCTCTCTGGAAAAACAGGATAATAGATCAGCAAAAAGAAGATAATAAATTAGGAAAAGAAGAATTAAAAAGAAATTTGAATAAAAAAATAGTTAAAAAATTAAATAAAAGTTTTTTTCGAAAAATTTTACTGTATCCGTACGGTCTCCAAATTCATAGGGGTTTTGGTTTCGATTTTAAACTGTCGATAGAGGGTGGATGCAAGGTCCAGTGTCTTGTAGTTGTCCCCGTGGCAGATGAGTATCTTCTCTGGTTTAGGTGACATGCGTCTTACATAGTCCACCAGCTGTTTCCGGTCGGAGTGTCCACTGAAACCTTCTATGGTTTTAATCTCCATCTTCACATTGTACACATTGGTCTTACCCTCTTCCTTAAGGGGTATTTCCTTCCAACCTTTCTGCAATCTTCTTCCCAGTGAACCTTCTGCCTGGTATCCTACGAAGACCAGTGAGTTCCTCTTATCTCCACATAACCATTTAAAGTACTCCACTGAGTTTCCCCCAGTTAGCATTCCTGAGGTGGAGAGGATTATGGCCGGGTCACCTTCTACTATGTCCCTTCTCTCCTCTATCCCGTTTACCTTATGGAAGACGTCGGAGATGAAGGGGTTTCTGCCCATGTGGAATATCTGATCCCGCAGGTCCTTACTGAGGTATTCTGGCCGGGCGGTGTGTATGGCGGTTGCTTCCCAGATCATACCATCGATATAGATGGGTACTTCGTTGATTATACCGTGTCTTATGTACTCGTCCAGGACTATCATTAGTTCCTGGGCCCTTCCCACAGCAAAGACAGGGATTAATATTTTACCTCCACGTTCCAGTGTACGGTAGATGGTTTTTATTAACTCCTTTTCTGCCTCGTTACGGGAGGGCTGCACATCTTCATGTCCACCGTAGGTACTTTCCATTACCAGGGATTCTATACGGGGGAATTTGGACACGGCAGGTTCTAATAACCTGCTTCTTTCGAATTTGAAGTCTCCGGTGTAGACGAAGTTATGCTGGCCGTCACCAATGTGCATGTGGGTGATGGCAGAGCCCAATATATGCCCGGCGTTATGTAATGTTAACCGGATATCAGGGGCTATATCAGTAACTTCACCGTAATCAAGGGTTATAGTGTGTTTGATACTCTTTTTAACGTGTTTGACATTGAATGGTAGGGGGTTATCTTCCCGGTGGGCTATGTCGATGTGGTCCAGCTGTAACAGGGTCATCAGGTCTCTAGTGGGTGTGGTACAGTACACCGGGCCTTCATATCCGTAGTGGTAAAGGTAGGGTAAGAATCCGCAGTGGTCCAAGTGGGCGTGTGAAATTATCACTGCATCCAGGTTGTCTAAGCTGAACTCTGGAACGTTAAGGTAGGGGTATGAGCTTTTATCATCGGAACCAGCCACATTTACACCACAGTCCAGGAGTATCTTACTGTTAGAGGTCTGTAAGAATAGTGAGGATCTTCCCACCTCCCTGAAACCTCCCAGGGAGGTTAACCGGGTCCACTCGTTTTCATGGATCATAGGTCGGTGTATACGGTTACCCAGGTCCTGTAAGATTTTTTTACGTTCTTTACTGTTTTGTCTTAAGGTTCTCCTGATTCTCTGTATAATTTCAGAGGTTATAGGGGGTGTTCTGAGTATTTTAGGTGCCCAACCTATTTTTTTAACTATTTCTCTTGAAGTAGCACCGTACTTTCCTATGACCAGTCCTGGTTTTCTGGCTTCAATTATAACCTCACAGGTCACCTCGTCGAAGGAGATGTTGGTGATTTTAGCTTCATCCGGTACTATTTCATGGATTTTACGAATGGCCTTTTCTGGTTCCGTCAGGACAGAACGATCTGAGCGGATGATTATCCTCTTTCGTATGTCCTTAGCCAGATCCCTGATTAGGTCACCATTTTCAGTTATTATCTCCGGATTCTTGGTGTAGACAACCACTTCCGGACCTTCAAATTCTACTTTGGCCACCTGTACTCTATCGGGTAATCTTTGTACTATTATGTTTTTAATTTCTTGAATCTCTGAACCCATTCCATCACATCTTAAAAATGAGAAATCTGAATTAAGCTAAGTTTTAAATTTTCCAAACTCAGCAGTAAAATAATAATTTAAAAAATTAAATAGGTAATGTTTTAAAATCTAGTTTATTTCTTTAATTTTCCTTTCTACATCTTCTTCTGAAAGTTTCACGAAACCCTCATCTTTGGTAATAGTTGCTACTCGGATACCGTTACCTGAGAAGGCATCTCTTTCCATGGCTGCCCTGATACCCCTAATAGCTAAATCTACTCCTTCTTCTACGTAAATGTCTTCACTGTATCTATCTTCCAGGACACCGTAGGTTACCATGGATCCGGAACCAGTGGAGATCATCATATCCTTGATCACTCCTCCAGCAGGGTCTAAGGAAAATATGGATGGTCCTTTAGTGTCAACTCCCCCCAGGAGAGTTTGTACGTACAGTGGTCCTGAGCGTAAAATGTTAGAAGTTAAGGTAGCCAGGGATTCCACGCCAATTTCTTCGTCGTTTCTAAGCCTGTAAAGGGCTGATTCGGCAGTTATGAATTTCATCAATGTTTGCGCGTGTGAAACAGACCCGGCAATGGTAGCCCCTATGTGGTCATCTATCCTGAATATCTTATCGGCCACTTTGTGGGCTATAAGGTTACCCATGGTTGCTCTTCTTTCAGTTGCAAAAACTACTCCGTCTTTACAGGTTAAACCAAGGGTAGTTGTGCCTTTCAATTGGTCTTTATCGTTCATAAATACACCTCGAAAAAAACAACAGATAAAAAATAGTTTCAAAGTTTTACTAAATTTTAATCTTTAATTCATATTATATAAATAT
>WOYJ01000070.1 GCA_011620845.1 Methanobacteriaceae archaeon | reverse complement strand
TAAAAATTTACTTTAAAGAATTATCGGGCTAAAAATATAAAAAAGAAATAAAAATGAGGTAATTATATGCTATAAAATTACCATCGCTCCAATTAAATATGTAGGATCATCAGCAATATAAACCTTTTGAAACTGATATGAAATCAAAAGTAAATTAAGTAATATTAAAAATAATGTATTATCAACGGGTTAAAATTAGAGAAAAATGGGCCCGCTGGGATTCGAACCCAGGACCTCACGGTTATCAGCCGTGCGCTCTAACCAAGCTGAGCCACGGGCCCCCTACTTAATTCATGTATATTTAATTTTTAAAATAGCATTTATTGTAGTGTAGATGCAAGATTTGTTTTCATCATATTTATACCTTTATTTTTAGGGAAACTATCCTTATTTATTTATAGGTAACTCTTCAAGGTATTTAGAGATTCTTCAAACTCGTGGTTATCCAAAATTACAAAAATGGAATTTAACAGGACGGAGCACACAGCCATGGATGTTCTCAGGAGTTCCATATCCTCTTTTAAGATCTTCCATTTCTGGACAGGCCGTGTCCTTTCCTGGTCGTTTATCCTGCGTTTTATAATCTGTTCGTAGTTGGATTCAACCAGGATGATGATATCCGGTTGGAGTATCTCCACAGGTAGGGAGATGAGATATCCCTCCCTGGACTTGTCCAGGCCGTGCAGATCTACCAGAACATTCTTCCAGTCACTTATCCTGGTGGCAGCTTCCTTCCAGATTTCATATTGCAAATCCAGGGGAAGTTTGAAGATTCCTTCTAGAGTGGATGTTATTCTCCTGTTTTTTGCAATTTCGAGCATCAACTCCCCGTAATTTATGTAACGATATCCTGAGGATGATGATGCTGCCCTGCAAAGGGATGTTTTTCCTACACCTGGAACACCCACCACTGCGGCAAGGTTCCAGCGTCCCATTTTATTTATTCACCATTTCACATATGGTATCCGCCATCATGTGTCCTTTGACTATGATCTCTGCCTTGTCGATTTCTTCCAGGCTTTCTGCTGCTAATCTGGCCTGCATGGCTATGTTAGCTGCACTCATACATCCCGGGTTTGTGGGTATAATCTCTATTTTAGCTGTTTTTTCAGCTTCGTTGACTTCTATGTTGCCTACAATGCCCATCTCCGCTATACTGATTCCCATATGTGGATCTGGGATTTTTGCTAATTCTTCTCTTATTTTATTCACTAGTTCTTCTGACATAATTATTACCTCAAAAGTAAATTATTAACCTTCTATCAGTTTGATATCTTCATTTGAATGGAATTATGGTTGTTTAACCCCTTAAAAAGGTCCATTCCTTTTGAATAAATTATATTAAAATTTATTTCATGATTATATTTAAACTTATGTTTATTTATATTTTTTATACAATAACATTGAAAGAAAGTTAAAATTCTTAATTTAACCCTTTATTCTATGCCTTACCCTGACCGCCACTCCTTTAACTGCCTTTTTCATCTCCTCACCAGAGAGAACTGTCTTTCCAACACCAACCACATCTGTTTGTCTTAAAATTACCACTTCATCCCCTGGGAGGATGTCCGGGTGTGCATCCACCACTCCCGGTGCAAACAGGGTGTTGGTTTTAAGGTCGAAATCAATTTCCACCCAGGATCTCCTCAGATCCCTTAAAATCCGGCCGCCCTCCAAGTTAAGTGCGTAGAGTCCTGTTTCATATAACAGTGTTGCTATCTGTTTACCTTCGTGGATTACCCGCCGGTTGAATCTGCCGGTTATCCGGGAACCGTCCAGTATCAAAGAATCGGCGTCCTTACCATTAAACTGGTAACGAGCGATAGATCTTAATTTTTTCAGGTTTTTATCCTTATCCCTAATTTTAGAATAGCTTTTAAGGGCAGTTCTCAGGTTATGCATGGACTCTGGTGAGGTTGTCTTACCATCCTTGCAAGTGTAAACCGCATTTTCCAAATACTTTTCACACGTTTCCCGATAGCCACCGGCCACATGGGCTACCACCGGCAAATCTTTAACATATTCCCTGAGACATTCACCAGTTACATCTATTTCCTCCTCTGACCAGTCTCCAGTGGTTGAAACATCATAGGATTGTATGGGATAGGTTTTCTCCATCTCCCGGGGGCATATTCCGAATGGGGAGGTTAAGATGGCCTCCTGGTAACCTTTGGTGGCCCTCATGAAAACCAGGTGGGACTTGGACTGGGAATAGGGTTTCCTCATACTGCAGGGTATCACCACCACCACTTCTCCCTGGGGTTCAAGGTGCCTCATCCTCTCCCTCCACCTACGGACTTCCGGTCGGTGAATGGCCTGCTCAGTAACGCATATAACTTCCAATATAATGAACTCCTGTATTGAATTTGTGTAATCTAAATTGATTTAATCGATTTGTATACATTCTCTCCTTCGGGAATAAAAGTATTTCCCACTTCCCAAGGATAAAATTATTCCCCACTGCAAAGAATAAAGGTATTCCCCACTGCAAAGAATAAAACTATTTCCCACCCAACCATCTAACCCCACAGATCTCGGATAGATCTTTGTTTACTGAGATCATATCACTTCTATCGAGCTGGTTAACATCGTCCTTGCCTACTATACGGGTGAGATTCTCTATCTCCCGGGTAGATAGTTTAATGAAACTGGTTAATCTTTCAACACCCTCTTCTATATCTATCTGTTTAATCAGTTGTGGGTTCTGTGTAGCCACACCAGCCGGGCATAGTCCAGTGTAACAGATTCTATACTGCTGACAGTTGATGGCTATAAGTGCTGCCGTTCCTATATAAACTGCATCGGCACCTAAAGCCAGGGATTTGGCGAAGTCAGCGGAACTGCGCAGCCCACCAGATGCGATAATTGAAATTTTATCATGGAGATTCAACTCTTTCAGGGTGTCATGGGCCTGGGAAATAGCAGCGAGCAAGGGGATACCCACATTTTCCCTTACATATAAATCCGTGGCACCAGTTCCCCCTCCAAATCCGTCCAAGGTTATGAAATCCACCCCAGCCTGTGCCAGTATCTTCACGTCACTTTTAACATCTCCACATCCTATCTTAGCACCGATAGGTGCGCCTTCAGTTAAAAATCTTAGCCAGGATATCTTGTCCTCTAACTCCTGTGGATTGGTGATATCTTCATGATGGGCTGGGGAATATGCACCTTCTCTAGGTTCTAATCCCCTTATATGGGCGACTTCCCGGGTCATCTTCTCCGCGGGGAGGTAGCTGCCTTTACCAGGATATGCTCCCTGTCCAAAGCGGATCTCCATGGCAGAGGCCTGTTTTAAGAGCTCTTCATCCACTCCGAATCTTCCAGTTGCATACTGTAATATCCGGTTATCCCATCCCAGTGATTTCTCTTCATCTACCAGTCCGCCTTCACCAGAATTAAAACCAATACCGAGTTTTTGGGCGGCTTTTAATATGACCAGTTTCACGTTTTTAGAAACAGCTCCAAAACTCAATCCGGATATCAGGATAGGTGAAGATACCGTGAAAGGCTTTTCTGCGTGATTACCTAAAGTAACAGTGGAATTCACATGTTCTTCTTCATTTAAGGGAATCTTATTTATCTGGGCGGGGATGAAGTAGAGGTCATCCATGGAAAATGGTAACTTCTTCTGGGAACCCATGGATACGGTGATACTTTTTTCCTTGAGACTCTCCTCCCGGATGTTCAACATGGTCTGGTAGAATTTTTCATCCTCATCCGACCTTTTTTTACGCATTAACGTGTTAGTTTCACCTCCCTCTACCAGATTACAGTAATAGAGTCCTTTTAACCCATATTCATAGTAAACCGGGCAGGTGTCACACAGGCAGGTCTGGGGGTTGATATCACATTTACTCGCCTGAGTGCCACAGTAAAGAGTTTCACCAGGGCACTCCTGGGGGTAACTGGGGCACAACGGACAGTGGCATCTGTTCCGGTTTTCCTCATTATTTTGAACTTTAGATCGTATATCAGCAGGTTCAATAACCATGTCATTACCTCAAAATATTATAGAATAACCAGATAACTCCATAAAATTAGTAAATCTCCTTTCAGATAAATCTCCTGGGGTCAGTTTCAATATCCACTATAACCGGTTTATCAATTGACAGGGCCTTATCTACCGCTTCCGGTAGTTCCTGAGGATCTTTAACATTTATTCCCACCCCTCCGCAGTCCCGG
Organism: Methanobacteriaceae archaeon; assembly: GCA_011620845.1. Taxonomy (GTDB): domain Archaea; phylum Methanobacteriota; class Methanobacteria; order Methanobacteriales; family Methanobacteriaceae; genus Methanobacterium_A. The sequence goes on along the minus strand of WOYJ01000070.1, from coordinate 1,677 downwards.
GCGTATGCTGCAAAGTCGGGATTGTAGAGTTCAGTTTCCCAGTTTGGGAATTTCTCCACCATCTGTTCCTGCATGATCATGGCCAGCTGGTGGTTGTTGAATAAGAAGAGTTTAATTGGGAGATCGTTACGCACCGCAGTAACGAAGTCGGCCATCACCATGGAAAATCCCCCGTCACCAGTGATGCACACTACCTGCCTCTCAGGATAAATTAATTGAGCAACCAGGGCGGCAGGCAGGCCGAAGCCCATGGTACCCAGATATCCGGACATGATCATCTTCTGGGTCTTCTTCATCCAGAAGTTCCGTCCGAACCACCAGCCATTTTCACCGGTGTCAAGGGTGATAACGGCATCGTCGTCCAGTTTTTCGTTCAGGACTTTAATGATGTACTGGGGCCTTATCGGGGTTAAATTACCATCAGCTTCCTCATCAAGAAGATCCAACCATTCCATCTTAAGTTCCCTTATCTCCTTTAAATAGTCATCCTTCCTATTTTCCTGGACCAGGTCCATTAGCTGGGGCAGTATTTCAGCGCTGTTTCCGAAGAGCCCCACCTCAACCGGGTACTGCTTACCGATCACCAATGGATCTATATCTATCTGGATGGCCTTCTTCTCTGGCAGGTGGGTCATGTCTGAGAAAGAGGAACCAATGACTATGAGCAGATCTGAATTCAGCACAAGGTCTGTGGCGGCTGTTGAGCCAATATCCCCATGGCTTCCCACGTAATACTCATTATCTTCATCCACCACTCCCTTCCCCCGGAAGGTGGTTACTATGGGTGCGGTTATTTTCTCTGCCAGTTCCAGGAGGTTTTCTCCCTGGGTTATGGCTCCGAAGCCAGAGACTATCACCGGACGTTTGGACTGGTTTATGGCCTGTGCGGCCTGGAGTATGAGGAACATGGGCTGGGTTATGGCCTCGTTGGGGAAGCTGCCTTCAAAGGGTATTGGCCGGGCAGCGAGTGGAAATTCCTGAACATCCTTGGGGATTCCTATATGGGCCACTCCCTTATCCAAGATGGCGTGTTTAATGGCTTTGGTGATGAGGGTGGTGGTCTGTTCTTCAGACATTAAAACCTTGTTATAAACTGTTATGGGTTCGAAGAAACTCTGCTGATCGATTTCCTGGAAGGATCCCGGGCCGATGAGCTGTCTCTTTATCATGCCAGTTAGGGCCAGTACTGGGGAATGGTCAAGGCTGGCATCGTAGAGACCGGTGGCCAGGTTGGTTGCCCCGGGACCAGCAACTGTTAAGCAGGCTGCGGGGTGTCCGGTGAGTTTACCATGGGCAGATGCCATGAAAGCAGCGGTCTGCTCATGTCTGACCTGAACATACTTCAGATTCTTATCTTTACGGATGGCATCCACCACACCCAGTGAAGAGGTTCCGGGTATGCCGAAAACATATTTAATCCCCCATTCAACCATTTGAGCTACTAAAATTTCAGAAACAGTGGCTTCCCCCTCTTCAAGTTCAACTCCACCTTCAGACAATAATACGAAAGAATTCAAAGGAGAATTACAAACCGGGCACCTCCAGTTATCTGGTAACTCATCAAATGCGTAACCTTCCTTTTCTTCATCAAATATGTAGTTACAAACCGTACACCGATATTTTGCCATTTTAAAACACCTTGAAAAGCATTGCATAAGATTATACTAACTATTATGA
>WOYJ01000018.1 GCA_011620845.1 Methanobacteriaceae archaeon | reverse complement strand
CTTTAAGATAGATCAGCCCGATATATATAATTTTCGACGGAAATTATAAGATAAAAAATTACCCGATTTCTATGGACCAAAATAATAATAATAATAATAACTGAGATGAAATTTGTTTAAAATAATAAAATAAATTTTGGAGGAATCTCAAAAAGCCCCTCCTCCACCTCCTCCAAAGCCACCGCCTACTCCACCTACTCCTCCGAAATCTCCACCGGCTCCATTTCCTGTAGATGCGGTGGTCATTCCAATATCCAGCGAATTTGCCAGAAGATAGTATCCACCGTAATAATGGAACACGTATATATCACTACCATCCAATTGATCCTGAGGGAGTGATAATTCCATGGCCTTAAGGACGGCATCAGCAGCACCTAAAGCTGTAGCGTAAACTAAATATTTATTCCATATGGCAACAGATTCAGGCGGATATTCTTTTATTAAACTGAAATCCTGGATGTATTTCTTGAAGTTCCGCCATTTAGCATCATATTCTTCACCATAGGTAGTCCATTGTCCAGCGATTCCCTGAGGTATGATTAAAGATATTATAGCCACAATTCCTAATATGATGGAGGAATAAAAGGCCCAGGTGGCTGCAGGTAAGGGACTGTTAATGCTGAAGTAAAATACTATAGCAGCTAGTATTAAAGCTCCATATCCAAATATCTTTAAATAAGTATCCCCTTTTTTATTGAAGATCTTTTTAAGTACATCATCGTTAAGATAAGTTTTTTTAATAGATGATTTCCAACTATTAAATGTTAATCTGAAGGATTTAGCACCGGACTGGTCGGACAGGTCGTCAGATATGTCATCCAGGGATATTACTCCCTCTTTTTCATAATCCTCTAAGAAACGTACTACATCTAATTCAAAATTCTTAAGTTTGGATCTATCCATGTCCGGGTTAATTTTAAAGGACATTTCACCAGATAAACCAACATCTTCCTTTGCAGACGGATCAGAATGGAAAAGCAGATATTTTCTATCGATTAAATCCATAATTGTGGCCTTAAAACCGTCCATATCAGGTTCTCCAATTTTTTTGGAGAATCCCGGCCCGCAGATCGCGTTTACAATAGCCGGGGGATCATCCGTTGGTATATCACGCTCATATTCCGCCTGGTAATCTATTTTAGGCTCTCTACCGTAACGTAAATAAAGTATCAAAGGAATGAAACAGGCCAATATCATCAGCACTGATATCAGGGAATAAAGAAATGTTTGAGAGTCTATTTCTTTTTGATAATCGTTTTGAATTTGTTCAATTTCAGCCAGACCATCCTGGTTGATGACTGTACCGTTGGTGGGGTTATCTTGAAACTGGTTTTTGGGTATGACCATTCTTAGTTCATAAAACTCGCCGGTAGGCACAGTTTTACTGGTTACCTGGAGGGTGTTACCCTGCCAGCTGGAATTTTCAGTGTAATACGGTGGGCTTAGCCAGTATTTCACACCTTCACTGGAGTTCAGATGGATATTAGCATTAAACTGACCTATGTCCACCTCCCAATCTTCTCCAATCAGTTTGTAATGTAATTCAGCGATATCGTTGTAAAATTTAATGACATGGATAAAATCGTATTCTATAGTTACATCCACATCTTTATCGGTGATAGGAGTGGTCATTTCGGGATCAGAATAAAGATAAACCTTTATTCTCTGGTATTTACCGTAAGGAATTACCTCAAATCTAGAGTAGGCACCCTGTGATGATACATTTATATTTTGAAGCTGCTGATCACCACTTATAGGTATATCCCTGTATATTCCATTATAAGTCCCTGAGAAAGAGTAATGGAGGGTTTCTTTAACATGGAGTGCTCCATCCTCCTGGGGATAAAGGTCCATATTAATAAATGGTATGGTATAGCTTCTATCTGCAGCAGAAGCAACCCCTAAACCGGCTGAAATTAATAATGAGATGATTAATACCGAGAGCCAGATTTTTTTATCCTTTATTCTATCCCCACCTAAAAATTTAAAATTTAACTTCTGGAACTTCCCTTTCGGCTTCCGGTGCTTCGAAGAATTCTTCTTCCTGGAAATTGAACATGTTGGCCACCAGGTTGCTGGGGAACATCTGGGTTTTGTTGTTGTACATCAAAACCGTGTCGTTGTAGAACTGTCTGGAATATGCTATTTTATCTTCGGTTTCTGATAACTGTCTCTGTAAGTCCTGGAAGTTTTGACTGGCCACCAAAGTGGGGTAGTTTTCTGCAACGGCAAAGAGAGATTTAAGTGCATCTGTCAGCATATTATTTGCCTGCGCATTCTCCTGTGGCGTCTGGGCATTCATCAAACCGGCCCGCGCCTTGGTAACATTTTCAAAAACACCCTTTTCATGCGCAGCGTAACCTTTAACTGTCTCCACCAGGTTAGGTATCAGGTCGGTTCTCCTTTTAAGCTGAACATCTATCTGGGACCAGGCGTTCTTAACCCGGTTTCTCAGATTTATCAGGCTGTTGTAGATCACAACGAAGTATACTGCGATTCCAATTATTACGATTAGTACTATTATACCAATAATTAATGTTAGCATTTCCTCACCTCTATGACAATGTTTATTTCCTTTCCATCTATTTAAATTTATATACAATTCATACAAGTTTAGTAGAAGGTTAATATGATTATTAAAACAACAGACAAATGCAAATACTCCAATGCACCGGACGAAACCCTTATATGTGAACTATTACACCCAGAAAGGGAAGAAAATGATTTAGTAATGAATTTCAGCATTGCCCATGCCATTTTAAAACCAGGAGAATCTTCCCTGCCACACCGAATGAAATTATCGGTGGAAGTATATTTCATACTGGAGGGTAAAGGCTTTATGCATATAGAAAATGAATCAGAAGAAGTTGTTCCCAATCAGGCTATTTATATACCTCCCGGTTCGGTTCAACGGATTGAAAATATTGGAGATACTGATTTGAAGTTTTTATGTATGGTTAACCCGCCATGGAATGCAGGAGACGAAGAGTTAACTAAATAATTTAAAATATGACCATCACACACATATAGCTGAAATTTTCATTTAAAACGTCTTTCAGGACCGTTTTAACTATCCTCTCATCAGGGTAGCTTAATTTTTCACAGATAGCAACTTCTCTCCGTGGATCAACACCGTTATTGAGTAGAAATTCTGCTATTTCTTTTACACTAAAATTAGGGAGTATCATGGTGGGTTTTCCATTCTCCAACACTTCCAGTAACCCTGAAGAAACTCCTTTACCGTGTAAAGTTATTAAATTGACATCATCCCATGGAATTTTTAGTTTCGCGGCGCAGAGTTGGATAGAACTTATACCGGGTACCACTTCAACTTCAACCGTCCCTGACATGTCTAAAACTGGTTTTAAAATACCGGAAAATCCTGGATCTCCCGTTGAAAGCAAAGCCACAGATTTACCTTTTCTAACCTCAAAAACAGCATGTTTGAAGCCATTTTCCATATTCTTAGGATCCAGCTCTATTTTCTCTCCACTCGTCTCCGGGAATAATTCCAACGCCCTTCTACTGCCAATAAGAATTTCCACTGAATCAGCAATTTTTTTGGCCTTAAAAGTCAGATAATCCTCTGAACCAGGGCCAACACCAACCATGTAGAGTTTGGACATCTTATTGCACCTTCAGAATTTTGTGGAAACCTCTGCTTCCGTAATTATTTTATTCTCTGACTAATATAATTATACTGATAAAGGGGGTGACTGATTGGAAAGTAAGCGTTCAGAAAACCTTACTAAAGACAAATCAGATACCATTTCCGAATTTTTACCGCCGCCGCATCCTAAAATTGCATTTAACCATATTTCACAGGAAATATCAGAAAGAGCGAAAGCTATTTTAGACGATTTATTGACCAAAAATCATATTACTCTTGATAAAGTAAATCCCGCAGATAGACACATGGGATTCCCGATACAAACTCCAGGAATCCTCAGACGAATTTTTGGAATGATCCCCGGTATTTTCACCTGGATATTCATACTTACACCGCTGATCGCAGTCTTCATGGGTATTCCCTATATCTTAGTAGGATATATTACAGTTATCGTGGTTTACTGGTTATACCGGGCATTTCTTTTTGTTTATGGTCTCTGGCTAGGTATTAAAAGGACTCGACGGGATGTCAAGGTAGACTGGATAGATAAAATCCAGAATGAATTTTCTAGAGAATATGAAAAATTGAAATACGTATTAATTTATCCCGTATACAACGAAGGACTGGAAACCATAGAACTTTCAGTAGCAGGATGGGCAGATTCAGACGTAGGCACCCAAAAAATATCCTTCGTGGTGGCCATTGAAGAAAAACACGCCCAGCAGTGCATCGAATACTTCGAATACACAAAATAAAAATACGGGCACCATTTCAGGGAAATCATCTACTACGTCCATCCTGCAAATATCAAGGGAGAAATCAGGGGTGTAAAGGGATGTAACATCAACTGGGCCACACGACACTTTACCCGGAAAATCAAAGAAAGGGGACTCTACAAGCAGCAGCACCGTTGGGATTGGGGTATAATCGTATTCCCCATAACTCTGGCAGGTCTCTATTATAATGAAAAAATACCACTTAAAAATCGTTTAAGGATATTGTGGGCTCTTTTTGATAATCAGCTCTTCTTCCTTACCGTGGTTTACCTAATCACCTTCAGGATTCTCTTTTAAGTTGAATTCCCACTTTAAGTGATCTTACTATAAAACTTCTCCTATTAACTTGGAGTTTATCAGTCAATTTGTAATGAAATCTTAATTCTTTTAGTTTTATTATTTGACATATTACCTCGTCTAAGTCCTTAACATGGTCAAATTCTTTTAAAGACAATTCTATTTTCTTTTTAAAATAGTAATATATTGGGAGTGATTCTGTATCTTCTAAGGACATATCATCATCTACATATTGCTCATGAGATTATGTATAGAATACATTAATTCATTACTTTATTAATTATCATAATTAAACTCCTAATAAAAAAGATTAATTAAATAACCCAAATAAATTGTATTGTAAATTTATAAAAGTGATATAAATGCTTCAAATCGCCGTGACCGGAAAACCAAACGTGGGTAAATCTTCATTTTTCAATTCAGCTACCTTATCAGAGGCCGAAGTGGCCAGCTATCCCTTCACCACCATCGATGCCAATAAAGCTGTGGGGCATGTTATCAGTAAATGCCCTTGTAAAGAATTAAAGGTTACCTGTAATCCACGAACCTCCCGATGCGAGGATGGCCAGCGTCTGATTCCTGTGGAGCTAGTTGATGTAGCCGGGCTGGTTCCGGGGGCGCATGAAGGCCGTGGATTAGGGAACAAGTTTTTGGATGATCTAAGACAGGCAAAAGCATTTATACACATCATAGATGCCTCAGGTTCCACTGATGAAGAGGGTAGACCCTGTGAAGCAGGCTCCCATGACCCTCTGGATGATGTGGAGTTTTTAGAGCATGAGATCACCATGTGGCTTTATGGGATTTTGAAGAAGAACTGGAATAAGATGGTTCGAAAAGCCCTCTCTGAGAAACTGGATTTTGCAAAAGTAATAGCCGAACAGCTCAGCGGTACCGGAATATCCCTGGAAGAAGTGGCAGAAGCTAAAAAAATCATCTCTAAGGATATCGATAAGTGGGAAGACGTTGATATCATCGAATTCCTGGACCGCCTATTAAAGCTGGCTAAACCCATGCTCATCGTGGCCAATAAAGCAGATTTACCAACCGCCGAGGAGAACATTAAGAGGCTGCAGGAAAAATATGAAAACGTCATACCCGCCTCGGCTGAGTCAGAACTGGCCCTTATCCGGGCATCAGAAGCCGGTTTAATAAATTACTTCCCTGGAGATCCTGATTTTGAGATAGTAAAACCAGATGAATTAAGTGAACCCCAGTTAAAGGCTCTAAATTATATAAAAGACCATGTACTTAAAAAGTACGGGAATACTGGTGTACAGCAAGCCTTGAATAAGGTGGTTTTCGACATCCTGGATATGATAACGGTCTACCCGGTGGAAGATGAGCATAAACTAAGTGATAAGAAAGGTAACGTGCTCCCAGATGCCCTCCTAATCCCGAGAGGTTCTAAACCCAGGGATTTAGCATATTTAGTGCATACTGATATTGGTGAAGGATTCATGCATGCATTGGACGCCCGTAGCTGCAGAAGGGTGAGCAGTGACTACAAACTGGAAGATTGTGATGTTATAAATATTATTTGTCGATGAATGATTTTAGTCCTTAATTCGCTTCTTACTTTTCAAAATATCCCTCGCCGCTATAATCCCAGTGGCAGCTGCCCCTACTATTCCCCGGGAAACCCCGGCCCCATCACCAGCCACGTAAAGTCCGTCTATACGGGTTTGCATTCCATCATCCACTTCCACCCGCATGGCGTATAATTTTATCTCCGGGGCGTATAAGAGAGTTGAATCAGAGGCAATACCAGGTATTACTTTATCTAATGCTTCCAAACCTTCTATTATATCCACTATCAGGCGGTGTGGGAGGGCCATGGCGATATCCCCTGGTGTTACGCTGCTGAAGGTGGGTACCACGTTGCTTCGCTCCAGTCTTCTCCAGGTGGATCTTCTCCCCCTTTTAAGGTCTCCTAAACGTTGAAGGAGAGGTTTTCCCCCACCCAGAGTATTTGCAATGGTGGCTATTGAAAATGCGTAATCAGAAGTGTTTTCAATGGGCTCGGTTAGTTCTACCCTTACCAAAAATGCGAAGTTGGTGTTTTCAGAAACTTTATCGCGTAGTGAATGGCCGTTAACCCCTGTAAAATCATCGTAGACTTCTTCAACCACGAATCCTGCGTTACATACACAGAATGTTCTGACGAAGTCATCGTAGGTTTTGGTCATGACGTGGAATTTAGGATCCCAGTTTATACGCGTGATTTCATCCATTACAATCTGTGGTATTTCTACCCGTACCCCTATGTCAACTGGGTTATGTTTAAAGGGTATTTTGAGCTTGTTCATCTGATCAGAGAGCCAATAAGCTCCTACTCTTCCCGGGGCTGCGATGATATATTTGCATTCTATTTTAAATTCGCCTTTCTGGGCATTCTTGGCTATTACGGCCTTTACACCTTCACCCGCAATTATATCGACGATTTCAGTCCCAAGTAAAAATTCAACACCTTTGCTTTCCAGTTCTTTTTTAATGGATTCTACAATGGCCGGGGTTTTATCTGAACCCATATGTCTCTGGACGATCGGGATAAATTTAATTCCAGAAGCTGCTGATTTTCTGAGTATATCAGCGATTTGCTCTTCACTAGGTGAATAAAGTTCATCAGAAGCCCCGTGCCTGAGGAAGAATTGGTCTATTTCATTTATAATATCCCAGGCTTCTTCCTGGCTTACAAATTCTTCCAGGTCACCGCCGATATCTGGCCTCAGGTTTAGTTTACCATCGGATAGACCGCCTGCACCTCCAACACCCCCAGTTATATTGCAGGGTTTGCATTCTCGGCATGACCCATTTTCAAGTGCAAGGCAGAGCCTTTCATCCATTTCCCTACCTTTATCTACTACCACCACATCAAAATGTCCTGCCAGTTCACTGGCTGCAAAAAGTCCTGCCGGCCCAGCACCTACTATCAAAACATCACATTCCATAAAAAATCACGTTTCAACCTTTCTATTACTGTTCGTCAATAATTATTTGTTTTAAAAGCTCTATAAAGATTAGTACTACTAACAGACAGAGAGGTATTTTTCAAGTGTAAAATGAGGATCTATAAACTTCCCTCAGATGAGGTTTATACTGAATTAGAGACTTCTAAAAAGGGTTTAAGTACTGAAGAGGCTAAAAAACGCCTGGAAAAATATGGTGCTAATCAAATTGAGGAGATTAAAAAAACCCCCATTATTTACGAATTTTTAGCTAATTTATACCAGCTTCTGGCCCTGCTTCTTTGGGCAGCGAGTATCCTTGCTTTTATATCAGGTACGCCCCAACTGGGATTGGCCATTATAGCTGTCATAATTGTCAATGCTATCTTCAGTTTCTGGCAGGAATACCAGGCAGAAAAAGCCATTGAAGCCCTTAAAAGGATTTTACCCACTACTGCCAAGGTGATAAGGGATGGAAAAGAAAGTGAAATACTTTCCTCCCAACTGGTTCCTGGAGACATCATGATACTGGAAGAAGGGGATAACATCTCCGCCGACGCCCGTCTGGTGGAAGCCTTCCAGATGAAGGTGGATTCTTCAACCCTCACTGGAGAATCAAAACCCGTGCGGAAAGTGGCGGAAGTTGAAGAAGAGGATGAAAATCCCGTTGAAGTGCATAACCTTGTTTTCGCCGGCACTAGTGTTGCTTCCGGTTCTGGGAGGGCTGTAGTATTTGCAACCGGTGTACATACAGAATTTAACAAAATCGCCGCACTTACCCAGGAAGTGAAGGATGAACCCAGTCCACTGCAAAAAGAATTACGCCGGGTAACCCAGATCATAGCTATTCTAGCCGTTTTAATGGGTGTAACCCTCTTCACCGTGAATATCTACCTGGTTAGTTTACCTCTCTCTGTAGCTTTTCTTTTTGCCATTGGCCTGACCGTGGCCAACATACCAGAAGGCCTATTACCCACCGTCACACTATCCCTGGCAGCCTCAGTACAGAAAATGGCCCGGAAAAATGCACTTATAAAACGGCTCTCCAGTGTGGAAACCCTGGGATCCACCAATATCATTTGCACCGATAAAACAGGCACTTTAACTAAAAATGAGATGATGGTACGTAAAATCTGGATACCCCACGCAACTCTGGATGTTACAGGTTCCGGATACGAACCACTGGGCGAATTCCTGTATCAGGGAAAAGAAGTCTCCCATGAACAAATCGGAGAATTAAGGCTTTTGATGCGTTCCGCCACCTTTGCCAACGATGCCAAACTGGTAAAACCTTCTAAACCAGGTGAGAAATGGAAAATTCTAGGTGACCCCACAGAAGCAGCTCTCCTGGTGGCTGCCCGTAAAAATGGATTTGACTGGAAGGAAAAGATAAAAGAACAGCCCCGTATCTTTGAGCTTCCATTTGATTCTAAAAGGAAATCCATGAGTTCCATCCACCAAAAAGGCCCTGGTAAAATGGCTTATATTAAAGGGGCTCCTAAAAAGATAATAGCCCTCTCCCGCCAGGTATCGGTTAATGGAGAGGCCAAAAATTTCTCTGAAGAAGAAAAAGAACAGATAATCAAAGTGCATGATGAACTGGCTGCCTCTGGACTGAGAATTCTGGGTATGGCCTACCGGGAATTACCTTCTGATTTTGAGGACTATCGACCTCAGAGTGTGGAGAGGGATATGGTTTTTGTGGGTATGATGGCTATGCAGGACCCTCCCCGCCCGGAGGTTAAACCTGCAGTCAAAGATTGTCACCGGGCTGGGATCAGGATCTTGATGATCACCGGTGATTATGGTTTGACTGCCCAGTCCATAGCAGAAGAAGTAGGGATTATAAGTGATAAACCCTGCCAGATTATCAAGGGTAAAGAATTGGATAAACTATCCGATGAACAGGTCAAAGAGATTTTAAGGGGTGATTGTAATGTGATATTTGCCAGGGCGGTGCCAGAGCATAAAATGCGGATTGCATCCATACTGGAAGGTGAAGATGAAATAGTGGCCATGACCGGTGATGGTGTTAACGATGCCCCCGCACTTAAAAAGGCAGATATAGGGGTGGCCATGGGAATTACCGGTACGGATGTGGCTAAAGAAGCTTCTGATATGATCTTAACCGATGATAATTTCGCGACTATAGTAGGTGCCATCAAGGAAGGTCGCACCATCTATGAGAATATTAGGAAGTTCATCACCTATATTTTCAGCCATGAAACCGCAGAAATCATCCCCTTTGTTTTAATGGTCGTCCTCGGTATTCCACTACCCATTACCGTTATGCAGATACTGGCCATTGATCTGGGAACAGACACTCTCCCGGCACTGGCTCTAGGTGTAGGTCCCTCTGAATCCGATGTTATGGATCGTCCTCCCCGTTCCCGGAAAGAGGGACTGCTTAACCGTTTCGTTATCATCAGGGGATACGTATTCTTGGGGCTTATTGAAGCCGTTCTGGTTATGTCCGGGTATTTCTGGGTTCTTTTCAGTGCTGGCTGGTCTTTTGGAAATGGCCTATCCTTCAGCAACCCTCTCTATTTAAAGGCTACCACCATGGTCTTTGCCGGTATCGTTATGGCCCAGATTGGGAATCTGTTAGGATGTCAAACCACCAGAACCTCTGCCTTCAGGGTGGGATTATTTAAAAACAGATGGATCATCCTGGGGATAATTTTTGAAGTTATCGTACTGTTATCCATCATCTATATTCCATTGTTGCAAAATATTTTCAGCACCACGGCCCTGGGATTAAATGAATGGCTTTATCTACTCCCATTTATCCCTATAATATTCTTTGCAGAGGAATTGAGGAAATATATAAGCAATTAAATCTCAACATCAACCAGTTTTAGTGGTTTTATTTCTAAATATTCCTCCTTTAAAATAATTTCAAAGGAGTAGGCAATTATTTCAACACCTTTTTCTTTGCTAATCTTAAGTGTGTTTGAAAATTCCGGATCCATCTCCCAGTTAGGACTGAATTCTACTGCATCATCCCTCATTATAAGGAAAAGAACTGCTGAATTAAAACCATCCTGTTTGGCTTTAATAAGTTCTTCAACATGCCTTTTACCTCTGAGGGTTGGTGCATCCGGGAATTTGGCCAGTCCTTCCTCCACCAGGGTGCAGCCTTTGACTTCAAGTAGTAATTTTTCACTCGTCTCTTCATTTGTAAGTGAAAAATCAAGCCTGCTGTTTCCGTAGGTGTATTCCCTTTTTTCTACAGAATATCCCTTAAATTCATTTATTATTCCAGATTCTATTAGTTCTTCTGCTATGTCACTGTGGAATCCGGAATTTATCAAAACCCATCTGCCTTCATGTAAAACAGCCAAGACATCGTATTTCGTCTTCCGGTTTGCAGCATTCTGGGCTGGTCTTAGAAGAAGCATAACATTAGGCCGTAAAAGTTCAGTAAGTCTCCCAGGATCTCTTAAATGGGCTAGTTCGGTTTTTTTATCCATATTGAACTTTACAGTGAACCTGTTTGGCCTTTCCCTGAAGAACCCAGTTAGTAAATCTGTGATAATCATCATCTTCTCCAAACTTTTTTCTTATAAATTTATATAAGCAAATCTTTATAATTTCAATCCCTAGTTTACTAATGAATAAGGTAATTATTTGGAAATGAGGTAGATCATGCATCCGAGACCAAGCCCTATTGCAGCTGCACTTTACACTTTACGCGATTTAAACGCCGATGTAATCATATTACACGGCCCGCATGGTTGTTGCTTCCGTACAGGCCGTCTACTGGAAAATGACGGTGTCCGGGTGGTTACCACTGCCATGTCTGAAAACGACTTCATATTCGGTGCTTCTGAAAAACTAGAGGAAACCCTCCAGAAAGTGGATTCCATGTTCTCACCCAGGCTGGTGGGGATAGTGGGAACCTGTGCCAGTATGATCATTGGAGAAGACCTGAAAGAAGCCGTGGAAAATGTAGATACCAAAGCCCAGGTACTGGCTATTGAATCCCACGGCGGGTTAAGTGAGGGAGACAACACTGAAGGAGCTATAGCTGTCCTTGATGCGGCGGCAGAGGAAGGGATCATATCCGCTGACGAAAGAAACAGACAGACGAAGATGCTTAAAAAGGCCACTGAAATTGAAAAAACCAGGGGGATGGCCCAGGGAGAGTATATCCAGCCTTCCTATGGAGACCTCAAGGAAAAAGTGGGTAAAATTCTCCTTTCCAGTCTAGAAAGGGGAGATAAAGTTGCCCTGGTTTTAAATGCTAAAAAGGAAACCTCTTACTTATTCGCCGACCTCTTAAAATTGCCATTTAAAAAATTCAATGAAAATAACCCCCCTACGATAATTGCCAACCTCGATGAGGATGTGGGCCTCCCCCGCATAAGACAGCACGCCCGTAACATCCGGGAAGAACTGGAAAATGAGGGTATCCATATAGGCCATATAACTGGTGGGTTAGATGAATATCCTCAAACTGGAGAAAAAGCTGCCGAGTTATTAAAGGACGGATCCTTTGACTTAGTAGTAGTTGCCGGAGTACCACATGCTCTCCCCATTGAAACCGTTCCAGGAGTTAGTATAGCAATTACTGACGGCCCACGTCTGGTGGAACCCCTGAAAAAATTGGGATACGATTACGTGGTCACCGAGCTCGATGCCCATGCCAAAACCCTGGGCACATCAGAAGTTGTCCCCTCCGATTTTGGACTGGTTTTAAGAGAATTGATGAACCAAGAAAACTAACTCAATAAATGTTTATATTAATCAAGAATTAAATTATAAGGTGATATTATGACCAAAACAGTGGGTTTAATTCTTTGCGGAGGATTTGGAAAGAGATTAAGACCTCTTACAGAAAAAATTCCCAAACCCTTAGTTGAAATTAAAGATAACTACACAATACTGGATAAGCAGCTTTTCGATTTTAAAAGCGCCGGTGTCGACAAGGCAATCCTTTTAACCGGATTTCTGGGCGAAAAAATCGAAGAAAGGTACGGAGATAGCTACATGGGAGTGGATGTTGAATACATCCAGGAAGACAAACCCCTCGGTACCTTAAACGCCATCAAACTCGGAATGGAAAGTTTAAAAAATAACGAACAATCCGTTATCAGGAACGGGGATGTGGTAGCTGATTTAAACATAAAGAAGATGATCGAACAGGGTGAAAAATCAGACTATCCCTTATCCATATTCATAACCAAAATGGTCTCCCCCTACGGAATAGTGGAAGTAAGCGGAGACAGATTAGTTTCATTTAAAGAAAAACCCGTCCTGGACTACTACATAAACGGAGGAGTGTATTTTTCCCAGGGGGAAATAGACTTCGGAGAATTTGAAGTGGGGGATATCGAAAAAACCGTCTTTCCCATGCTGGCCAAGGAAAACAAACTCGGTTACTACAAAGAAGATGGGTTGTTCTGGATGGCCATAGACACCACTAAGGAACTGGAAGAAATAAGAAAAGAGTACAAAAACAGGGAAGACAAGCCCTGGGGATACGAAAAAGTGCTGATCCACACGGATAAATACCTCACCAAGGAACTGTTCCTGAAGGAAGGCTTCCAGACCTCCTTCCACTACCACACCCAGAAGGACGAGACCATGTACATCGTCAGTGGAGCCGGTTACATAGAATTTGAAGATCATAAAGATTATTTCGGCAAAAATGACACCATACGCATTAAACCCCATGAAAAACACTCCATCATAGCCATGGAAAACACCGTACTCCATGAAATTTCCACTCCTCACCTGGACGACACCGAAAGGGTTAAAGATTTCTATGAAACCAGATAAAAAGCCCCTATTTACCACAAAAACATCTATTTTATATTTTTTATTTTAAAAACAGAAATTTAAAGAGAAAATTCAATTATGATAACCATTATAGATTATGGATCCGGAAATTTGAAGAGCATCAAGAACGGCTTCACCAAAATTGGTGTGGAAACCAGGGTGACCAACGATCTAAATGACCTGCGGAAAGCCGAAGCACTGGTTCTGCCCGGAGTGGGTGCCTTTGGACACACCATGAACAACCTGCGGAAGTATGGAAACACCATCCACGAACATGTAAACAGTGGAAAGCCATTTTTAGGAATTTGTATGGGTTTACAGGTTTTATTCAGCCGGAGCCAGGAAAGCGAAGGCGTTGAAGGTTTGAACATATTTAAAGGGGAAGTTAAAAAATTCCCAGACTCCCTAATCGACGAAGGGTTTAAAATACCCCATATGGGATGGAATAACTTACAGATTAAACGTCTCTGTCCAATTTTAAAGGATATAAAAGACGATTATATGTACTTCGTACACTCCTACTATGTGTCGCCTTCTGACGAAAATATAATCGCTGCCACCGTTGATTACGGTGTGGAAGTCCCTGCTGTAATCTGTAAAGACCGGGTATTCGCCACCCAGTTCCACCCGGAAAAGAGCGGGCAGATTGGGCTTAAGATTTTGGAAAATTTTGTGGAACTGATCGAATAATAAAAAATTTATATATAAGTATTATCAAATAGGAACTTGGCCCAGAAAACATTTCAAAGAGGGGTTAACCGTGGATATTGAAGGATTCATAAGGAAATCTATCAAAAAAGAAGACGAAAACACCATTGAAAATAGTTTACAAAAGAAAATACTAGAATACAAAGACATCGACCCCCAAAAAGCGGGTGAAATGGCCCGGGCAGTCATAGAGGAAGTTAAGTACACACTGAAAATCGAGGAACATGAAGACCCTGCTTTAAAAAGCCTGATCAACTACCCCCAGGCCCATGTGAAAATGGGAGAAATTGGAGTGGGCTCCCGGGGTGAAGGGGACTTCTTCGTACACCAGAAAATCGCAGATATAGTGGCCAGCACCAACAGCAGTGCACTCATCACCCCATCAGCCCAGGACGACGGTGGAGTGGTCAAAACCAACATGGGATCCGAAAAACTCTACATAACCACCGCAATAGATGGTATACACTCCCGACTAAGTGAATACCCCTTTTTAGGTGGTTTTCATGTTGCCAGGGCTTCCCTGCGTGATGTGTGCGTTATGGGCGCCCATCCGGTTGCCATTATAAGCGACCTCCACCTGGCTGATGACGGTGACGTGGGCAAACTCTTCGACTTCACCGCAGGAGTATGCGCGGTATCAGAACTATTAAACGTCCCCTTAGTGGCTGGAAGTACCCTGAGAGTGGGTGGAGACATGGTCCTGGGCGACAGATTAGTCAGCGCCGTGGGCGCCGTGGGCGTATCACCCTATCCACCAACAGCACGCAAAAGAGCCGAAAAAGGAGACATCATACTACTCACTGAGGGTTCAGGAGGTGGTACCATCACCACCACAGCCCTCTACCATGGCCTTTTCGATGTGGTATGGGAGACCATGGACATAAACTTCATAAAGGCCTCAGAAGCTATTTTCAATTCAGGGTTAATCCAAGATGTACACGCCATGACCGACGTAACCAATGGAGGATTAAGAGGTGATGCCCATGAGATATCACGTACCACCGGCCTGGGACTTAAATTCTACGAGGATAAAATCCGGGAAATTATAAACCCAACCGTCCTGGAGATGCTGGAAAACCTGAACATCGATCCGTTGGGTGTATCAGTGGATTCTCTGATGATAATAACTCCGGAAGATAAGGCAGACCAGGTTAAAAAGACCATATCTGATGTGGGCGTGCGTATAGCCCAGATTGGCGAAGTGGATGATAAAGGAAAATCCCGCCTGGTCAAAAATGGGGAAGAAACCGAGCTGATACCCCTCTTTAGAGAGGCGGCCTATACCAAGATTAAAAAAATCGTGGGCGATACCCAACCGGAGGATTTCCAGTCCATGAAGGATAAAACCGCACGTGCTGCCCAGGAAGCTATTAGGAAAAAAGACGATATCGTTAAAATGATAAGGGAGAGGTAATGATCTTTATGGAGATCATACTACACTATGGATGATAATGGATTTATATTTACCTTAGATGCGGTTTTAGCCCTTATTCCTGTTTTTATAATACTTATTGCAGTTAGTAGTGTGGATCAGGGGAGTTTAATCCTGCCTTCCCAGCAGATACGCCTCTCTCACCAGGCACAGGATGCTTTAGATGCTATGGGCCAATATCACACCTCTGAAGATACCTTAATTGAAGAGATGGTAACAGTCCTGAAGACCAATGGTAACAATGCCGCCGGTATTGCTGGTGCAGGTGAGCTGGCCGGTTCATATCTGGATAATAATCTCCAGGGAATGAATTATAAACTGGTCGAATTAAACCATCTGAATGGTGAGACCATAATTTCAAAGGGAAAAGTAGAAGATGCTCCCAACGTGGCTGTTGGCACTAAAAATCACGGAGACTACTGTTTTAAATTGTATGTGTGGGATTTAAGTTAGAAGTATTAATCAGAGCCAAACCGAAAGTCATTATTAAAATAAATGGGATATCATGATCAGTGTTGCCATATGAAGGAATACTACTTGTTTTTCGGTGTTTTAGGTGTGATGGTTGTTGCAGCTGCTATAATAGAATGGACAAACAGTAATAGAAGTTTCAGTTTTTCCGATGGTTTAGCATCTGATGGATCAGTGAGTTTCAATTATCCCGAAAATATGGAAAAACACGGAAAACAACACCAACTACCAGTCGATCATGATAGGCACTGAAAATTGGAAAGAAGGGGGTAAACTTGGAAATGATAACATCAATATCCTGGTTCAAAAAAGTCTAAGTGTAAATCCGCGCAATGCCAGAGATAACAGTAACGCGGCTGTTAGAGAACGTGGGATCAGGTCATCTCATCAACAGAGGAAACCAACCCTAACGGAGTCGAAGTGTTTAAAAGTATAACAGCGATTAAAGAACCTAACACGAGTGGTTTATTGAAATATTATGACATGGCCTTCACAGACAAAGGTACAACTTATGTCATATCTGTTTATGGGCCTGATCCAGAAGATGCAGAGCTCAGTGCAACGGCTAATATGATATTTAACTCTATTAAAACAGGTTAACAAATATCCTTTTTTGATTACTTAAAAAAATTGATCTAAAAAAAAAATTAAATAATAAGCCATTTCTATTCCAGATGTCTAAAAAATAAAATAGTCTCTTAAAAAAAATCTTATTTTGATATCACAGGAGTTTATAAATGTCCGGCTGGAATAATTACAAAGGTAAGGATAGAGTGGCAAATATTGTTTCCACCCTCAGTAACGCTCCTTTGATTGCTTTATTCATGTTTCTGGGGTTAAACTATTATTTTTTAAGTGGGGCTGATTTTATCATGGTCACACTGATTTCCGTGTGTTTCGCCGTGGTAATTCCAAGCATCATAGCCTATGTCTGGATTAAGAATAAGAAATTAGAATTGGATATGCCGAACAAAGAGGACAGGTTATATCCTCTCTTTTGGATTCTACTATCCTACTTACTGGGAGTAATAGTTCTGTTCACTATTCCTGCCCCGCTTGTAATCACCGTCCTCATGATCTGTTACTTCTCCAATACTCTGGTGGTCCTGCTTATCAGCCTGTTTTGGAAGATCAGCATACATTCTATGGGAATTGCCGGCCCAGTAGCATTCCTTATATACGTATTTGGCTATCCCGGCCTGATTTCCATACTCCTTATACCCCTGGTGATGTGGAGCAGACTATACCTGAAAAGACATACCCGCAACCAGGTTATAGCTGGAGCTACCTTGGGATTTGCTCTAACAACGGTTCAGATATATTTCCTTCTGGGATTCTAGATGGAATCCAAAATTCTGGATGGAATCCAAAATAATTTCAACTCTCGTTTACATAAAATAAGGTGATGACAACATCCGATAACGATTCTGAATCACCGGCTGTGGATTCTACCATGAAAATAATGCTGGACTTCGCATCTATCACCGGACTTGACCCACCTTCACATAATCCGAAACGTTACCTATGGACTGACGCCTTCGCAGTATGCAACTACCTGGAACTTTACAGACAGACAAACGATGAAAATTTCCTGAAATTAGCATTGAAACTGATAAACCAGGTGCATCATATATTGGGACGTTATCGGGAAGATGACCCCCGGGAAGGCTGGATTAGTGGTTTAAATGATGAATATGGCGAGATACACCCTACTAAGGGCGGTCTCCGTATTGGTAAAGAGTTAAACGAACGCTTACCCGGTGAGTCCTTCGATGAACGTCTGGAATGGGACCGTGACGGGCAGTACTATCATTACCTGACCAAGTGGATGCATGCACTAAGCAGGGCGAGTGGGGTTACCAGAGATCCAGTATACTCCCGATGGGCAGTGGAACTTGCCCAGGCAGCCCATGTAGGGTTCACATATTCTGCACCGGGAGGGAAGAGGATGTACTGGAAGATGAGCATCAACCTCCAACATCCCCAGGTACCTTCCATGGGCCAACATGACCCCCTGGACGGTTATATAACCTATAATGAGTTACAGATTAGTTCACAGGATTTTGAACAGGACCTGCCCGATTTAACACCTGAAATCGAGGATATGGCCAAAATATGTAGGGGTACGAGTTTGGTTACAGATGATCCCCTGGGGATAGGTGGACTTTTATCTGACGCGTTACGAGTCGGCCAATTAATGGTTAAGTCCAATGATTCATTTAATTTGGAAATTCTCCTGTCGGACTTGCTGACCTCTGCCTTGCTCGGTTTAAAATCCTACGCCCAAAATAATCCTCAGGATTTCCCCGCCGTATACCGCCTTGCTTTCCGGGAGATGGGCCTTTCCATTGGAATCAAAGGTGTGGATTATTTAGATTCATTACTTGAATCGGATAAAGAGAAATTTAAGGATCATGGGTTTCTAAATCAGCTTGTTGAAGCCTTACAAGAATATATTCCCCTGGCGGATTCCCTGGAAAAATTCTGGCTCAGGGATGAAAACAGAAAATCGAATACCTGGCTGGAGCACCGGGAGATTAACATGGTGATGCTGGCGACCAGTCTGGCACCGTGTGGGTTTTTAAGAATTTAAACTGAGTGATATTCTTTTTAAATTTCCAAAATCAATTTTTAATCGTGCATTGATTTTTAATAAATTTTAGAAAATTATAATCAAAATCAACGCCCATAAAAATAGTAGAGGTGAAATTTATGAATCTGAAAGAAAATCTTCTGAAAGTGCTTTCAGGAGAAAATGTGGACGTCACACCGGTTATCAGCGTTACCCAGATAGGTATCGTGGAAGCCATGGAAAAAACCGATGCCTACTGGCCAGAGGCACATACAGATCCGGAAAAGATGGCTACTCTGGGAAGTTCCCTCTATGAACTTGCAGGATTGGAATGCGCCAGAATTCCATTTTGTCTTACGGTGGAAGCTGAAGCTATGGGCTGTAAAGTTGATCTCGGTACCAAAGATAAAACCCCATTAGTTACAGAGAGTCCATTCAAGAGTGCCAGTGATATCAAGATCCCCACAGATTTTTCAAGTAACGGTCGTGTTCCTTCTGTGCTTGAAGCAGTGAAAATTTTAAAAGAAAAATATGGGGACATTCTCCCAGTTATAGTGGGAATTACCGGTCCTTTCACACTTACTGGGCATCTGCTGGGTGTGGAGAACCTGGTAAGGTCTATGAGGCTCAGGCCTGCCGATGTTGAATTGGCTGTGGACAAAGCCCTGGAAGTTTCCATGGAATATGTAAGGGCTCTTTCTGAAGTAAAGCCGGATATTATCTGTGTGGCTGATCCAACATCTGCCACTGAGCTAATAAATCCCCTTCAATTTAAAAGCATTGTTAAGCCAAGGTTGGAGGATTTGGGTGCTGAAATAGATTCCAAAAAGGTGCTCCATATCTGTGGATCAGCTGAACCCATCATTAAGGATATGGCTGATATCGGTTTTGATGGTCTCAGCATAGAAGAAAAAGTGGATATACGAAGGGCTAAAGAAGAATTAGGTAAAGGAGGGAAGATTATGCGTGTTGGAGGAAGAGCTGTGAGTATGGGCGGTGAAAAAGAGCCTAAACTTATTGGTAATATATCTTCAAGCCAGACCCTTTTCCGGGGTTCACCAGACGAAGTTAAAGCGGAAGTTAAAAATGCTTTAGAGGCTGGAGTTGATATATTAGCCCCTAGCTGCGGATTAGCACCAGAATCTCCCCTAAAAAATATTCAGGCAATGGTTGAGGCAAGAAACGAATATCATGGTATCTGATTAGATGAATAATTAAACATTTCCTAAATTTTTAGGGAACCGTCTTTATCCCCTTTCAATGCTTTGAGATTTTATTCTATTCCTTTTTTAATCGAGAATCCCACGATTATCGTTGCTATATGTGGATCCTGTGGGTAGCCATATTTCTCCTTGAGGTAAGAGTCTCCCATGGTTGAAGGGCTGCAGGAAGTCACCTCTGAAATCTCATGGAACTCTTCTAATTCGGGGAATGGTACTGGAGGTAGAAGGAAAAATTCTTTTTCATTTAACGTTCTATCCAACGTTTTATTAGGTTTAAATAGTATGAAATCATCACTTAGAAAGTACACATCACCACGATCATGATAAATTTCTTTTTCTTTGGGTGAAAGCAACTCCTGCCCCAAGATTCTGCCTTTATCTGTCATTAAAAGCACAGTGGGTGTTGGTGCGATGCGGAAATTCTCATTTTTAAGTAGGATCAGACAAATTTCTCTGTTTAGACATTCTTCCAATCCTTTATTAATAACCGGTATTACATCTCCATCTCTACTGGACTCCATTTCCAGTAAGGACCTTCTATCTTCATCTGAAAGCCTCTGTACGTCCAGGACTCCTTTTAACTTTTTTATTGATAACATCACATTTTCGATTAGTTTTTCTCCTGTAACATCATTTTTCACTGTCATTTAATCAATTCCAGGAATTTAATTCATGTTCGAAAATTTTAACCATTCGGAATGCCAATATAATAGTGTGAATTATTTTTTGGTGAGTGAACTGTAAATTTTTTTTTGAACCATCTTTGATTTAAGAAAGGAGGGTGATTAGGTGAAAAGATTTACCAGAATGGTATATAAAAACCCGGAAGAAATAGTTTTCGGCCGTGCCAAATTTCCGGTGAGTCAGCGCTGGAATATACAATTTGGTGCTGGTTATGTAGTGCCTGAGGTGAAAGTAGCTCCTCAGGAAGGTTCTGAAGCATCCAAAGAAAGAATGATTGGAGAATGTCGAAACATTGCACAAAGCGCCTGTGAAAGGGCAGTTTCTATAGGACTACCTGCCTTTATGCTGGAGCAGGAACATGTTTTCCAACAGACCAACAACCCAGAATGGGCAGCGGAATGTACACAAATCCAGGCTGAAGTTTTAGAGAGCTACCATGACGAATACGATATTAAAGTATCTTTAAGACAGACCCCAGCAGATATAAGGCTTGAGGAGAGAGCTCCCGGTCTTCGAGGATCAGATTATGACAACAAGGTTGAAGAGTCCCTGGAGGCCTGCGCTGCCAATGGAGCGTCCGATATCTGCATAGAATCCATGGGAGGAAAATCCGTATCCGACTATGGAATATCCCGTGGAGATATAAAGGCTACTCTCTTTGGTATAGGAGTTCTGGGAAGTATAGATATGGAGTACGTATGGGATAGAATAGT
Organism: Methanobacteriaceae archaeon; assembly: GCA_011620845.1. Lineage (GTDB taxonomy): Archaea > Methanobacteriota > Methanobacteria > Methanobacteriales > Methanobacteriaceae > Methanobacterium_A. The sequence goes on along the minus strand of WOYJ01000018.1, from coordinate 8,613 downwards.
GAACATCTGCAAAAAATACGACTGTCGGCCCGGCGGTGACACCGACTGCGCCCAGGCCAATACCGCCATGTTCATGGCCGGTGGATTGCTGGATAAGGACATAGCCCATACCACGGCAGCTCTGGCTCGAGCCATGGGTGCCGCTAGAAGCCTGGTAGCCGTGGAATGCGGTGCAATCGGACCATTAAAAGATTGTGGCTACGAAAACCCCATCATAAAAGCCATAAGCGGAGTACCCATAGCTACCGAAGGTAAAAACGCTGTTTGTGCCCATTCAGACCTGATGGGCAATCTAATTGCAGGTGTAACCGATGTATGGAGCAATGAATCGGTTTATCACCGGCAGGAAATGGGAGGAACCACCCCTGAGGTATGGTTACAGGCCACCGGATTCGAAGCAGCTCTTATGAACACTGCTTTACAAACCGGAACTGCTGAAACCCTGAGAGACACCTATACTCTCACCGATAAGTACCGAGACCCTCAAGCATTGATACTGGCTTACGATAACACCTACCGAATAGGAGAAGCCATAGTAAACTACGGCAAAGACCCCTACCTGCGATCCCGGGCAGCCGCCCTGGAAGCGGGTAAAATAATAAACGAAGCATCTGAGGCAGGTAAATTGTACCTAACCCGGTTTGAAAGAGATTCTCTCGACAACGCACTTAAAGTCCTGGAAGAGCTGCCACTGGATGCAGACCAATTTATCGACGAATGTTTGAGAACCTATACCAGAAAAGTGGCTGAATTCGACCCTAAAAGTTATGAACTTTAAAATTTTATGGATTTTTAGCTGCAAAACAAAGATTTTAGAGGTGAATTAGTATGAGTTACATTGAAGAATTGGAATCCCGGCTGGACCAGAGCTTTATAGCCATAAGATACAACGTAGAAATGGAAGGACCTGCTATAAAGCCCGAAAGTGACCCGGATGTGCAAAATATCCTACCCAAAGAAGAACCCTATAAGTCCATAGCAACGGGAGTGCTTTACGGAGATATGGAAGCAACCCTTAACGGTGTTAAAAAAGGTTTAGAGGAAGAAGATTTGTCCCCCATTGACATAATAAACAACGGCTTGATGAAAGGAATGGACGCAGTGAGCGCTTTATATACCAAGGGCTTCTATTTTCTGCCCGACCTCATGCTGTCTGGAGATAGCATGATGGAAGGAGTAAAAGAATGCGAAAAGGTACTGGGACATAAAAGCGAGACCAAAGCAACTACTGTATCCTTCGTGGCTGAAGGAGACCCCCATGATATAGGTAAAAACCTGGTGGTAATGTTCCTCAGGGCCAATGGATACGATGCCATAGATCTGGGTAGAGATGTGCCCACAGAAGAGGTTATCAAGGCTGTAGAAGAGTATAAACCCATATTTGTGACTGGAACCGCTTTGATGACCACCACCATGACCGTATTCCCCAAAGTGGTTGAAGAACTGAAGAAAAAAGGCCTGGAATTACCTGCCCTAGGATGCGGTGGTGGTTCCGTGAGGAAAGACTTCGTTGAATCCTTCCCCATGAGTGTCTATGGAGTCGAAGCCTATCACACACCCAAACTGGCCGATAGCATACTGAAAGATAAAAAAACCTGGAAGGAGCTCAGAAAAGAATACTCAGAGATAGTAGGTGAGTTTGTACCCGAATACGCTTAAATTTTGGGTAAAATATTCGAATGAAATTCCTTTTTTTTATATCCCTTTTTTTGAAATGATTTTTTATTTTAATTAATAAAAGAGGCCAGATAATTGAAAGATAAATATGGAATAGCTGTGGATATAGGAACCAGTGGTATAAGGGCACAAGCCATGGATCTGGAAAGTTCACAGGTTATTTCCACTTCCATAACACTCAGACATCCTTTACCTGGTGCCAATGTAGTGGATCACCTCCATTTCGCCATAGAAATGGGCAGAAAAACTGCACACAAACTCCTTATAGAGGCCATAAATAAAGTAATAAAGAGCCTGAACATCGATCTTGAAAATGTAGACCGACTAGCAGTATGCGGTAACCCCATACAGCTTTCCCTATTCCACAACATAGAAATAAGAGATCTGGCTTACTGGGGTGAACATGCCCTGGAAAGGCTGCAGGTAACCCCACCCTCCAGAGATGCCGCCATCATCAAACCAACAGAAATAGGGATTGAAGTGAATGATAATGCCGAAGTATTTATTCCCCCCGCTATAAAACATGAAATCGGGGCTGATGCCCTGGCCATGCTGGTTAAATCAGGAGTTCTCGAAAAACAGGGGATATATCTGGTTTCTGATTTTGGAACCAATGCTGAAATAGCCATGATAATAGATGGAGAAGTTTACACCTGTTCAGCTGCTGCAGGTCCAGCTATAGAAGGACAGATGATAGAAAAAGGCCGATTAGCTTCTCCTGGTGCCATCTGTGACTTGGAACTTACCGATTACGGATGGAAAACCCTCATATTAGATGAGGACCTCATGGTCCATGATGGGGATGTGGTCGATGCCTCTAATGGAAAAACCATCTCCACCAGTGAGAATAAAATAAGATCCACAGGTATAACTGGAACCGGAGTAATTGCTGCATTCAGTCTAGGATTGGACGCTGGACTGATCTCCGTTCCTAAAATAAAAAGTGCTGATCACAGGATACACCTGCAGGATGAGATATATCTTACAGAGAAGGACATCTTCAACATCGGTAAGGCTTTGGGCGCTTTTAGAGCCGCCCACTTAACCCTGGCAGAGGAAGCAGGGGTGCTTCTGGATGATATTGACGCTGTTTACATGTCTGGTGCATCTGGTTTCTATGTAGACGCTCTTAAATCACTGGATGTTGGTCAGATTCCTCCTTCTTCCCGGGAAATATATCAGATGGGTAACACTTCTTTATCACTGGCCCAGGATCTGGTTTTAGACCCTACTCTACTGGATGAATTACAGACTATAGCCAAGGGGATGCGCAGTAAACACATCATGCTCGCCACCTCAAAGACCTTTGAAAAGATATATTCACTGGAATTATCCCTCTACGAGCAGGGCATGCCCTTCTGGATGTACAACGAATGGTTGGAAAGATACGGTTACCAGAAAATCCCTCCCAAAGCATCCAAACCCAAGATACATCGGATTTTCGAGCGAGACATTCCAGAGTTGGGTGAAAAGGGATTGCATATCGTCAAAGTAGGCTCTCTCCTGGAAACTGAGTTCGAGGGCTGCACGGAATGTCTGACCTGCATAAAAAACTGTCCCGAGAACGCGATTACCATGGAAGAGGGTAAAATCATGATGAGAACCGATCTCTGTTTGGGTACAGCCTGCCAGAGGTGTGTGCTTTCCTGTCCAGAGAAAATTTTCAGGTACGGGGAGTTTTTGAAGGCTGAATGGAATAACAATTCTGAATAACTAAATTATAGAAAAGATTTTTTAAGTATAGGAAAAAATTAAATTTAACATGAAGTAGCGAATAGCTTTTTATTTTTATAAATTAAAGAGATGATCGTAAAAATTTTCTGGCCCTGATAGTGTAGTGGATATCACGTAGGATTGCGGATCCTATTACCCGGGTTCAAGTCCCGGTCAGGGCATGGCCTTTTCTATTATCATGTAAATTTATTTTTACAAGAATTATGATGCCTAATCTTAATTTATATAACTTCTTCTCAAATTAAATGGTAAATAGATGTCATTAAAGTTTTTTTACAAATTCTTAATTTATAGAAACCCTTATATGTTTGTGATTGGTAACTCCATATAGAAAGTTATATTAGAAGGGGGGGTTATTTTGCATAAAAATATACTGATCATAATCATGTCATCTATTTTTACTCTCCTATTTTGTGGATCAGCATTTGGAGCAGGTCTTAATGAAACATATTCCAACGATTCTGATTTTGACCAAGGAACCCTAATAAACCTGGAGCATGACAGCACTAACAATCAGTTACAACTTGTTAATGGGAGCCAATCTGCTTTTCCTTATATTTGGGTGCCTAACAGTAACCAGGGCACAGTATCCAAAGTAAGTACTATAACTGGGCTAGAGTTAGCCAGGTATCGAACGGCACCAGCCACATCGGCCAGTGCAGCTTCACCCTCACGTACCACAATCGACCTAGACGGTGGATGTTGGGTTGGGAACCGAGGTACTGGAACTGTGGTGAAGATAGGTCTACTCGAGAATGGTGGGTTTTTTGACCGCAACCATAACGGTATAATCGAAACCAGCCGAGATCTAGATGGAAATGGGGTAATTGACGGAGCTGAACTCCTGGATTGGGGTACTGATGAATGTGTACTGTGGGAAATAGTGGTCATACCTGGATTGGAAGGTGCATACCGACCCGGAGAATACACTGGAAGCTATTCTGGAACACCAGGGCCTCGAGGCATAGCAATAGACCATGATAACAACGTCTGGATCGGTACATATGGAACCCACCGCTTTTACTACGTGAACAGTACTACTGGGGAAATATTACGCAATATAGATGTTACATCGACTGGACATTCCTCATACGGAGCAGTGATCGACCAAAATGGTATATTATGGTCTTCTGGTTCCAGTGGAAATAATATTTTAAGATTAGATCCATCCAACAACACCTTCACCAGGATAAACATAGGACACACCAGTTATGGCATAGGACTTGACAGAAACAACCATCTTTTTGTCGCTGGTTGGACTGATTCCTGTTTTTCCAGGATCAACATTATAACCGGAGTAATAGAATGGAGGAAACCCGCACCTTACCAATCTCGCGGAGTGGTCGTAACTGATGATGGTGATGTTTGGATCGCCAATTCAGGACCAGGAACCGTAACCCGTTACAGCAATGATGGAGATTTCAAAGCCACCATAATTGTAGGAAACGTACCGACAGGGGTTTCCGTGGACAACAATGGAAAGGTATGGGTGGTAGATAATGAAGACGAATACATCCACAGAATAAATCCCACCCTTAATAAAACTGACTCCAATGGAAGTATAGTTAACGGAGTTGAACTCTCCAAGAGAATCATAGGAGGCACACATTACGGTTACAGTGATATGACAGGTTCGGTTTCCAGCACTATAACCACCAACCGGGGAACCTGGACTTTTACCCATGACTCCGGCCTGGCAAACATCCCCTGGGGCATCATCAGCTGGAACGGGAATGAACCCACCGGAACAAGTATAAAAGTACGAGTCAGAAGCTCCCATGATCAGCAGAACTGGTCAGATTGGGAGGAAGCTGTAAATGGAAAAATACTCACCATGACACCAGCTGGCAGGTATCTCCAGGTAGAAACTATACTCACTCGTTTTTTAGGAAACGAAACTCCTATCCTATATGATTTATCGGTCACAGCTCTGGTGGCGGATGTCCAGCTGAACATGACCGTGGATAAACCATCACCCAGAGTGGATGGAAATGCAACCTTCACCCTGAAAGCCACCAACCAAGGCCCCATGGATGTGACTGGCCTAACCATAAACATCACCATACCACCAGGTTTCAAAGTAAGCAACATAAGCCATGGAGACAGCCATAACGGAGTGTGGAATATTGGAAACCTTGCTAAAGGTGGGACAGCTACATTAACTATAATTGGATTGGTAGATCCTACCATGGCCCACCGGACTATTACCTGTTTTGCAGTAAAATATCATCAAGACCAGTACGATCCAAATATTCCTGACACTGCCAGTGCAAGCTTCTATCTACCACTGGCGGATCTTGACGTTACCAGTAACTTTAACAACAGCACCCTAGATGTGGGAGATACAGCTGTTTTAACCATCACCATTCAAAACTATGGCCCTGACCCTTCACGTGATCTAATAATTGAAATCCCCTTACCTACAGGTTTCATCAGCCTTTTACCTTCACTGGGGATATACGAGAACGGGATATGGGCCATACCCATTTTAAATGTAGGATCTACTGCTAAAATAGTCTTTGTTGGTGAAGTGACCCAGAATATGGCACATAACACTATAACTGAAACCGTTAAGATCATACAACAGGAATATGACCCCACACCAAACCCTATAATAAACAGCAGTTTCTACGTGCCTCTGGTGGATCTGGAAATCACCAAAACCGCCCGTCACGATCCCGTGCCTGTTGGTGGGGTGGCTTTGTTCACAATTTCCGTTAAAAATATAGGTCCGGATACTGCTCGTGGAGTGGTGATCCGAAATGCCGTTCCAGATGATTTCATACCTGGCACACCATCAAAGGGGATTGTACAGAACGATTTATGGTTGATAGATTATCTGGACCCGGGAAAATCAGCCACTCTGTTAATTGGTCATCTGGTGGATAAAACAGGGAAACTGACCAACGATGCCGTGATCACATCTGAACAATATGATCCTAATTCAAATAACAATCAGTACTTACTCACTGTTTCGACCAAAAATAGGATTATAATTCATCCACCAGTAATTTACCCACCAATACCATACGATCCGCCTAATGACCCTAATAACAATCCAACTAATAATAACACCCCAATTGCTAATGTGACCAATTCTACATCTACCGTTAATGCTGTTGGGAGAAATTCAACTAGAAATCAGACCATACCTATGCTGGATACTGGTTTAGCCCTGAATCTACCCAGTCTTGCCCTGCTTTTGGTGTTCTTCGGAGCATACGTAAATAGGAAAGGAACACCACGCAACAAACCATTTTTGGTTTTCCTCATTCTTATAGCCGCATTATTATCCTGCGGTGCAGCTGGTGCTGTGGACGGCAGTCACAACTACACTACCAGTGCTGATTTTGATAATGGTACCTTAACCGATGTGGAACACAAAAGTACCCGTGATCAACTGCAGTTACAACCATCTTCAGAGGAACCTGAGTTTATATGGGTTCCCAACACCAATGAAGGAACTGTTTCCAAGGTGAATACCCGGACTGGTGCAGAGGTGGCTCGATATCACACCGGGCCCAACGCCAATGTTTATACCTTCACGGCAACCGTTGATAAAGAAGGTAACTGCTGGGTGGCCAACGCCCGCATAGGAAGTGTGGTGAAAATCGGTTTATATGAGAAGGGTGTGTATCAGGACAGGAACAACGATGGAATAGTTGACACATCCCGTGACCTGGATCATAATGGAGTGATCACCGGGGCTGAGTTACTTGCCTGGGGTGAAGATGAGTGTGTGCTCTTTGAAACAATACTCGTGCCTGGTAATGAAGGCACCTGCATCCCTGGAACCTATACGGGATCTTATGGTAACTACGATTATGGTGTCCGGGCTCTGGTTATAGCTTCTGATAACAACCTGTGGGCCGGTAACTACAACGCCCGAATCTATTATTATCTCAACACTGATGGAGAGATTTTAAGGACTGTAAATCTTACCAGTGTAAATCATAACCCTTACGTATCATTGATTGACCAGAATGGGATATTATGGTCTGGAGGTAACAATCTCCTACGTCTAGACCCATCAACAGATTCCATGACCGTCACTAACCTTGGCTATCTTATTACCAGCCTGGCACTGGATAGTGATGTGCATCTATTCAGTTACGGTTATACCACGGGATGGAACAGGAACAGTAGACTTTCCCGTATAAACACCACCACTGGGGGTTTAGATTGGACTCAAACACTGCCTTTGAGTAATGCTGGGGGTGTAATCCTTACTCCTGATGGTGACGTTTGGGTTTCAGAATATCGCACCTACTGGAGAGGCCGTACAGATTTAGTTAAAAGATACAGCCACGATGGAGAAATTAAAGCAACCATAAATCCTGGTTATGGTCCCAATGGTCTCAGTGTGGATAATGATGGCAAAGTGTGGGTGGTGGACTGGGATGATGAATATATTCATCGCATCGACCCGGCGATAAATGGTGTGGACTTATCCAAACGTATCGTTGGAGGGCGTCATTACACCACCAGTTCCATGACCAGCACCAGTAATATTTACGGTTATTTCCAGGAAGGAACATGGACAGTCACCCACGACACAGAAAATATCAACACCCGCTGGGGAATGATCAACTGGACCAGCAACGAACCAACCGGCACCCGCATCACCGTGAAAGTGAGAAGCTCCCAGGACCAGCAGAACTGGTCGACATGGGAAAATGTGGTAAATGGCGTTCTGTTACACTTAACACCCTCTGGTCGTTATCTTCAAGTGGAAACTACTCTCACCAGCACCGTGAAGAAAATTTCACCCATACTATACGACCTTACAGTCACTCCATTACCAGAAGACCCTGTAGAACCATTGGAAGAATCTGATCTGGTTGCAAGCATCACAACCGATAACTACACACCACAGATCAATGACACCGTTAAAATAATCTTAAATGTGGGAAACAACGGACCAAACAACGCCACTAATGTTAACGTTACCTACAAATTACCATTCGGAATGGAATACCTGAGCAGTAACGGCAACTACGATCCTATAACTGGATTATGGACTGTAGGAAACCTCGATACTGGATCAACTGCAAGTCTTGAAATCCTGGCCAAAATATTAAACAGCGGAAGCCTGGTTAACGTTGGGACAGTAACCGCTTCAGAATATGATCCTTATCCTGCCAATAATCGGGCCGAATTAATGTTAAATATCCCATATCCTGATCCAAATAATCAAATACC
>WOYJ01000158.1 GCA_011620845.1 Methanobacteriaceae archaeon | reverse complement strand
TAAATCTATAATATGATAATATATATAATTAGATGTAATAAACGATGGTATAATAGTTCATGCCGCCTGTAACATTTGACTTCCTATTTTTAAATAATTTTATCGGCTTTTTAAAGCTGTTTTAAAGAATTTGAATATAAACAGGTTTATATAAATATTTACATCAGTACAAAGAGAATATTCATGGAAAATAAGACCATTTTACTGGTTGAAGATGAAGCAATCACTGCTTTAAATATCCACAAAAAACTGGAAGAGATGGGTTATACAGTACTAGCAATAGTCTCCACCGGAGAAGAAGCAGTTAGATTAGCTGCTAAACTGCGTCCTAACCTGATTTTAATGGACATAATGCTTAAGGGGGATATGAATGGAATAGAAGCCGCTAACAAAATTATGACCCTGAACATACCTGTAGTTTATCTCACCGCGTACACAGATGAAAAAACCGTTAAACAAGCCACTCAAAAACCCTCCTATGGTTACATAGTCAAACCATACCAGGAAAAAGAACTTAAAACAAGCGTAGAACTCGCCCTAAATAAACATCTAAGCGATCAAAAAAGGATGGAAAAAGTTAAAGAAGATATCCTCCTGAAAAAAGATGGAAAAACCATCAAAAAGCAGGATAAATCATACGACGGTTCAAAACCCCGAATCATGATTGTGGAAGATGAAAGCATAACTGCTATGGACATAGCGAGTAAATTAAGGGAATTGGAATATGAAGTTGTAGATGTGGTGGGTTCTGGAAGTCAGGCCATTGAAAATGCCCATAAAATCCATCCAGATTTAATACTTACCGATATCACGCTGAAAGGGGATGTAGATGGTATAAATGTTGCTGAATCCATTAAGGATTTGGATATTCCGGTAGTGTATCTTACAGCTCATGCTGACGAAAAAGTATTAGAAAGAGCCAAATTAACATCTCCCTATGGTTATATAATCAAACCATACATGGAAGAAGAACTTAAAACAACCATAGAAATGGCTTTGCACAAATATCAAGCAGATCAGTTAAAAATCAAAGATGTAGTAGAAAAGCTAACGAGTAAAGAGGTAGAACTTAAAATAGAAAAAATTGGAGTTCTTGTTGTATCGGTTATAATCTTGTCTTTAGTGGCTTATGGGATAATTATATGGGATATGACCTGGTTGGAATATTTATTGTTTATCTCCGCAGCATATGGACTATTCCTCACCATTTTTAGTTCATTTAAAAAACTTAAACCTCTTCAAAAAGAAGAAACCCCATTTGTAAGTATAGTAATTCCTGCTCATAATGAACAAAACACCATTAAAAGTTGTGTATATTCCCTGGCTAATTTAGAGTACGTAAATGACGGTGAAAGAAATTATGAAATTATAGTCGTCGATGATGGTTCTACTGATAACACTGCATCATTACTTCAAGAACTAGAGAATCAATTTAACTTTCTAAAGGTGGTAACACGCAAACCTCCACGGGCTGGAAAGGGCAAAGGCTACGTATTAAATGACGGTCTTAACATGTCAATCGGAGAGATCATTGCTGTTTTCGATGCTGATGCCATTGTTGAACCTGATTTTCTAAACACCATAATACCCTATATAAACGAAGAAGGAGTGGCAGGTGTTCAATCCAGGGTCAAGATGTACAATAAAGATGAAAACCTCCTAACCTCCATGCAGGAAGTTGAATTTTCTATTTTTGGAGATGTCCTCCTAAAAGCACGTGACCGGGCAAATGGAGCGGCTTTTCTAGGTGGTAATGGACAGATAACCAGAAGGGATGCTGTTGAAGATTTAAAGGGTTGGGATGGGTACGCAATAACCGAAGATCTGAACATAAGCATAAAACTGATGATGAATGGTTGGAAGATCAGATACTGCGGAGAAGCAGTGGTTTATCAGGAAGCAGTACCTTACTGGAAGCCTTTCTTTAGACAAAGGATCAGGTGGGCTATGGGTAATCTGGAAACCCTTTTTGTATATTTTACTTCCATTATACGGTCAGATGTATCACTGTTTAAAAAATTAGATGCCCTGTACTATTTATCCACTATTATTCTAAATAGCTTCGTTATGATTGGGTACATCGTTTTCATCCTTTATTTAAGCGGCATAACTCCCTTTTCACTAACAGCACCCCTAATAATAGTTTTATTATCTACAGTGGCTTTTTTCCCACTGGTACTATCTGGAACCTGGCATGACTCAAGAAAGATAACCACCACCTTAGTTAAATCCTTCGAGTATTGGTTACACTGTTTTTACCTTGTACCTCTGTTTTTTGCCGCATTTATTGGTCTACTCAGCAGAAAAGAAAGAAAGTGGGCTAAAACCCATCATCTTGGGGAATCTAAGGCAGAACTTGAAACAGGGAGGGAAATGATCTGATTCTGATGATAAATTCAGATGTATGACCATATGAACTTAGCAAATACTTCCATAATTACAGATGGTTGCCATCAAATATAAATTCAATATAAACTTAATATCAATAGGAATTATTGATTTTTATAATCAGATAAATGACTTAAATAGAACTATTTAAATATTTCACAATTTTAGTACGTAAAAAAAATTCATTCAGGAGTGATCTCATTGTCAGAGGTATCATCAAAGGAGATTTACGAGGTTAAAAGGACTCTGGAAGAGCTCTCACAAAAACGTGGCCGTGGAACAGAGCTCGTTTCAGTTTACATACCTCCAGATAAGCAGATAAGCGATGTGGTAAAACACATGCGGGAAGAGCTAAGCCAAAGCGCCAACATCAAAAGTAAATCGACTAAGAAGAATGTGCAGTCCGCAATTGAAGTTATTATGCAGCGTATGAAGCTCTTTCCCAGACCGCCGGAGAAGGGCCTGGTCTTATTTGTGGGGATGATCCCCAAGGGAGGTCCCGGGACCGAGAAGATGGAGACCTACGTTTTCGAACCTCCGGAAACTGTGCAGACCTATATTTACCACTGTAACAGTGAATTCTACCTGGAACCCCTCCAGGAAATCCTGGCTGAAAAGGACATCTATGGACTGGCGGTTATCGACCGTAAAGAAGCCACCATAGCTGTTTTAAGAGGTAAAAGAATCGACATAGTTAAGCACCTTACCAGTGGAGTGCCTGGTAAACATAAAGCCGGTGGACAGTCCCAGAGAAGGTTCGACAGACTCATAGACCTGGCAGCACATGAATTTAAAAAGAGGATAGGCGAGCATATGAACGATGCCTTCCTGGCCCTACCCGACCTCAAGGGTGTTATAGTGGGCGGCCCGGGTCACACCAAGGAGGAATTTGTAGAGGGAGATTACCTTCACCATGAGGTTAAGCAGAAGATCATCACCACAGTGGACACTTCTTACACTGGGGAATTCGGTATAAGGGAAGTGCTGGATAAATCCATGGATGTTCTAAGTGAAATAGATGTGATGCGGGAGAAAAAACTGGTGCAGAGATTCCTCCACGAACTGGTGGATGAAAATGGCCTGGCATCCTACGGGGAGGCCGAAGTAAGGCGCAACCTTAAAATGGGGGCAGTTGAAATATTACTCCTCTCTGAAGATCTAAGGAAGAAAAGGTTGATCTTCCACTGCCCATCCTGCCAAGGCCAGACAGAAAAAACCTTCAAAAAGGAGGTTGAAGAAGCTGAATTAGACTGCCCCACCTGTGGTGAGAAGATGAAAACAGAGGAAGGCCGGGACCTGATAGACGACTTCGTGGACATGGCCGAGGAAGTGGGATCAGAAGTGGAGATCATATCCACCGAAACTGAGGAAGGAATGCAACTCTTGAAGGCGTTTGGTGGTATTGCGGCAATTTTAAGGTACCGGATATAATTTAAGTTAATCACAACAAATTTTTAGAGTGATTCATAACCCCCTTTTATATCTAATCATTATCTTATAGTAAAAGTAGTGTGGTTTGAAATAGTGGAAGATGTAGTGAGATATTCCGGCATTGATGTAACTGGTGATATCCCTTGGGGAACCCATTTCTGCCAATTGTACCAGACCAGAGAAGACTTAATTGATATACTGGTGCCCTACTTTAAGGCCGGCCTTGAAAATAACGAATTCTGTGTATGGATCACCTCCCCACCCTTAAGTGCAGAGGATGCTCGTGAAGAGTTACGGAAAGCCCTCCCCAACTACGAGGATTTCGAAACGAAGGGGCAGATTGAAATCAAACCCTACAACGAATGGTATGTTAAAAACGGGGTTTTTGATCCAGAGAAGGTGAAAAGGAGCTGGATGGAAAAACTGGATAAAGCCTCAAATTATGGCTACGATGGTTTAAGGATTTCTGGAAACACTTCCTGGGTTCGTGAAGAAGATTTGACTAGTTTTGTAGACTACGAAGAAGAGATGGGAAAAATCATCGGTAATTATAAGATAATTGCCCTGTGCAGCTATTCTCTGTATAATTACATTCCCCATGAATTTATTGATACGGTGATCAAACATCAGTTCTTTTTGATAAAAAGTAGAGGAGATTGGACCCTACTGGAAAATAGACAGAAAAAGATGGAAGAAGCACTTAAAAAGGCAGATAAACATCGTGGCCGTCTTCAAACGGTCATTGATAATTTACCGGTTGGACTGTGGATCATCGATGAAAACGGTGAGATAGTTCTGGTAAATGATATCGCCACCCAAATTTTCGGTGCTGAAGTCCATTCACTAGAGGAATATAAAACGTTTAAAAGGTGGTGGGCAGATACGGGAAAAGAAATTCCTCCTGAAGAGCTGCCCCTTATCCAGGCACTGAATGGTAAAAGTCTGAAGGAAGTGGTTGTGGAAATTGAAAAATCAGACGGAACCTATGGTACCCATCTTATCTCAGCGGTTCCCATAAAGGATTCCAACACTAAAATTATCGGTAGCATACTCATAGTCCAGGATATAGCCGAACTTAAAAAGTCAGAAAAATATATGCAGGAACTCCTGGAAAAGGAACACCGGCTTAGAGAGAAACTTCAAATCTCAAATTTAGAATTAAATCGTACCAAAAATATTTTAGAAGAAACAGTTCGTAAATTAGAAAATTCCAACGCTGATCTGGAACAGTTCGCCTACGTGGCCTCCCATGACCTGCAGGAACCTCTTAGAATGGTATCCAGTTTCACCCAACTCCTGGAGAAACGGTACAAAGGTCAGTTGGATGAAGATGCCGGTGAATATATAGATTTTATAATAGACGGTGCCCAGCGGATGAAGGATTTAATAGATGATCTTTTAGCATTTTCACGATTAAATACAAAAGCAGAGGAATTTAAGGAAACAAATTTAGAAACAGTTTTAAATGATGTTTTAACCATGTTGAACTCTTCTATTGAAGAAAATGATGTTTTAATAACCCATAATACCTTACCCACGGTGATGGCCGACCCAACACAAATCATCCAGTTGTTCCAGAACCTGCTATCCAATGCCATAAAGTTCCGCGGCAACAGGAGTCCGAAAATCCATTTAGGTGCAGAAGAATTGAAGGATGAGTGGAAAATTAGTATCAGTGACAATGGAATAGGCATCAGTCCCTTAAACCAGGAAAAGATATTCAACGTATTTACCAGGCTGCATACTCGGCAAGAATATGAGGGAACAGGTATCGGCCTTTCTATCTGTAAAAAAATAGTTCAAAGGCACGGTGGCCGTATCTGGGTGGAATCAGAAGAAGGAGAAGGTTCAACCTTCTATTTCACCATTCCTAAAATAAAATAACCCACTTTTATGCCATAGTCTTTTAAACTCATTTTTAAATTCGTCTATAAGCAGGGGAATGGCATCTTCCTTGATTTCGGTTATAACTTCATCAACAAAACCTTTTATATCACCCAAGTCGTCTCTGGTTATCTCCAGATCTTTGGTAATTTTCACCTAAAAACACCCCCTTTTTTTTAAAAATTCCTACTAATATTATATCCAAAATAATGATATAAATTTAGCTGTAAAT
>WOYJ01000064.1 GCA_011620845.1 Methanobacteriaceae archaeon | reverse complement strand
TTGTTTTCATCCTTCAAAACGAAAAGTATATAAGCATATACTTATATACTTATGGTACATGTTGAGGATCAACTCCAGCAAATGCACCGACCTATCATGTGAATTAGAAGAACTATTTAAAGCGCTGGGAAACATAAACCGACTACTTATAGTATACAGATTAGCATCAGGAAAAATGGAAAAAATCAGTGTAACAGAAATGGCAAGGATGATGGGTTTAACCCAACCAGCTGCTTCACAACATCTTAAAATATTAAAAACCGCCAGGATCCTCGACTCTACCAAACAGGGAAATCATATTTACTACACATTCAATGAAGACGCTTTAATACATCATAAAGAAAAAATCGACTTTTTATTTGGCTGTCTTTTTATTAAATGCCATAAAATTGATGAAAAACCAAGAGGGAATAATCGATTAATAATTCAATCAAATAAATAAAAAAAATTAAATTCAATGGCCCAGGCCTGAAATATAATAGTAAACCAACGGCCCAATGAGCCTGAACCGTGATATTATGAACGAGAGAGAACTTAATCAAGAATTATCAGTGGTAATAATACCCAACACGGTGTATATACATGAAACTGATATGAACCTAAAGATCAACAAAAAAATCGGCCGGGAAATCTACAACCGGGTTGCACGTGATGATTTTTACGGAATAGCCCTGGGGGTTAAAGAAGATAATCTCAGGGGACTGTACGTAGATTCCGACCTTTATAAAGTAGGAACCCTGATAAAAGTTGAAGATGCCCTGGAAATGAAGGACTTCTTCCAGCTGAAACTTAAAATAATAGAAAGAGCAGCGATAAAGGAATTCATACCTGAAGATGGAGATTACCGGGCCACCTACGAGTTACAACCAGATATAGACGACCTCAAGGAAGAAGAGAAGGAAGAAATACTGGGACATATCCGCTATCTGGTGAAGGAGATAAGTGAAAACTTCAAAGACTCCAAAGCCTACGTAGATAAGGTGAACCAGCTGGACGATCTCACCCAGATCACCGGATACCTCTTCCCCTACATGAGACTCACCACCACAGAAAAACAGGAATTCCTGGAGATTCGCTCTCTAAAGGTAAAGAGCATGAAGTTCCTGGATATGCTCATCGACCAGAAGGAGAACATCCAGTTCCAGATGGAACTGGCCGCCAAGTTCAACCATGAAATGAACAGGAAGCACAGGGAAGCCATGCTCAAAGAACAGCTCAAGGCCATACAGGAAGAGCTGGATGATACAGAAGGAAGACCCGGGGGCAGAAAGGATTACCGGGAATTAATCGAAGAAGCAGGAATGCCCGACGATGTAAAGCAAGTGGCACTGGACGAAGTGAGCAAACTCGACAGGCAGGGCGCCAACAGCTCAGAGGAAAATGTCATCAGAAATTACCTGGACCTCCTGGTCGATTTACCATGGGGTAAATCTGAGATCAAGGACATAGACATAGAGGCCGCCCGGAAAGTCTTGGAGGAACAGCACTACGGTCTGGACAAAGTAAAAGACAGGATAATCCAGCACCTCACCGTGATGAAACTCAAACAGAACAAACAGGGATCCATTCTCCTCCTAACCGGACCCCCAGGAACGGGTAAAACCAGCCTGGGAAAAAGCATAGCTGAAGCATTAGGCAGAGAATACGTTAGGATCAGCCTGGGTGGTGTTAAAGACGAGGCAGAAATCAGGGGACACAGGAGAACCTATGTAGGAGCACTCCCAGGTAGGATCATCCAGGGGATGAGACGGGCCGGTACCAGAAACCCAGTATTTATCCTGGATGAGGTGGATAAACTCATGGCATCCTACAGCGGCGACCCGGCAAGCGCGCTCCTTGAAGTATTAGACCCGGAACAGAACCACACCTTCTCTGACCATTACTTAGAAGTACCCTACGACTTATCTGATGTGTTCTTCATAGCCACTGCCAACTCACTACGGACCATTCCCGGACCACTACGGGACCGTATGGAGACCATCGAGATAGGCAGTTACACCAGCCACGAGAAGTTCATAATCGCCAAGAGACACCTCATGGGAGAAGTCCTGGAAGACCATGGACTCACTGAGGAACAGTTACAGATAGATGATCAGGCCATCCAAACCATCATCGAAAAGTACACCCGGGAAGCAGGTGTCCGAGGACTTAAAAGACAGTTATCCGCCGTCGCCCGGGTAGCTTCAGAGAAGATCGTTCTAGGTAAGGTGGAATTACCCTACACTGTCCATGAGGACATGCTCTACGATTTACTGGGCCACGAACTCACCCAGTTAAGCCAGGCAGGTAAAGAGAACCCACCAGGCGTAGTCACTGGCCTGGCCTGGACACCGGTAGGTGGGGATATACTCTTCATCGAAGGTGCCTTCATGCCCGGAACAGGCAAGTTAACCCTCACCGGACAGTTAGGTGAGGTGATGAAGGAATCTGCCAAGATCTCAGAGAGCTTAATCAGATCCAGACTGGCACTCAGCCTCAAACGGGTGGAATTCGATAAAAAAGACTTACACATACACGTCCCCTCAGGGGCCATACCCAAGGACGGACCATCTGCCGGAGTAGCTCTTTTAACCACCATAGCGTCACTGGTGACCAACCGGGAAGTGGACCCCAAACTGGCCATGACCGGGGAAATATCCCTCCGGGGAGCAGTTTTACCAGTAGGCGGAATAAAGGAAAAGGTCATCGCGGCACACCGCGCCGGAATAAAACGAGTTATCCTACCCAAGGACAATGAAAAAGATTTAGATGACATCCCAGAGGATGTAATCAGTGAACTGGAGTTCATACTGGTTGAAACTGTGGAAGATGTCATCAAGGAGACCATTGGATTAGAACTGCCTAAACCGATGATGCTCGACATGGACGCCAGTTCCTTGACTGGCGGGGCTGGAGTTTAATTACTCCAGTGTCTTTTTTATTTTATTTAAGGATTTTTTATTCTATTTTTAATTAAAATAACATACAGCTATGGATTTATCATTATAATCCTGCTTAAATCACTGTACATTTCATCAAAATAATCCTTTTTTACTGATTGTGCTACTTTAAGGCCTAAAGCATTTAAAGCGTAGTTGTTATTCCTGTAAAGTCTGATCAGTCTTTTTTGATTTATCAGAGTTGTAAGGGCATTATCTATTTCTTTACTATATTTTCTGGGGAATCGTTTTTTAATAGTCTCTTTTCTAATATTTTTATGTGGTGATATATCTTCTTTACCCAAATACATTATTCTCCTCTTACATTCTGAGAGATTTGACTTTATCTCTTCGATATAAGATGAATCTTTATGCATGAATATATGTAAGTAATATATATTTTATAAATATTATTATTAATGTAAATTATTTCCCATATTGGAACTAATAAAAAAAAATTGGGGAAAATAGGATTTTTTGCGTTGGTCCCTACTTTCTAATTACTTATCCTTTTTTGTTTACAGAAAGTCCTGCAAGCACTAAAAATACTGCTAGTATTAATGCAGCTATTGGTGCTCCTGTATTCTGCATAGGCACGGTTTTTCCTTCGGGAGTAGGTGGTTCTGGTGGAATTGGTATCTCTTGTGCGTTGATGGTTACTTGTACTTCGCTTGGGTATAAGTGAGGGTCCCAGGTTAGTGCTGTGA
Organism: Methanobacteriaceae archaeon; assembly: GCA_011620845.1. Taxonomy (GTDB): domain Archaea; phylum Methanobacteriota; class Methanobacteria; order Methanobacteriales; family Methanobacteriaceae; genus Methanobacterium_A. The sequence goes on along the minus strand of WOYJ01000064.1, from coordinate 2,330 downwards.
CCTTTGCATCGTTAATGATAGTTCCTGCACGTTCCACAGTGAACCTTAAAAGTAAAGTGGCTACACTGTTGGCTGGGAGGTTTCCAATGGTCCATACTCCGGTACTAGCGTTGTATGTTCCGTAATTGATGGATTCGACTCCTAAGAATTTGAGACCACCAGTAGGGATGGTATCGGTTACACTTACAGAGGTTGCTGTGTCAGGGCCGTGGTTTTGCACGATCAATGTGTACATTATAGTTTCGCCTACAAAGGGATTGGTTTTGTTCACTGATTTGGTTAGTTCCAGGGCAGCTGCCTGGATGTAAATATTTAAAGTTGTGGTTACTGGTTCTGTCATCTGATCGCTGGTGGCTTGTGCTGTGTTGGTGAGGGTTATACCTCCTGGTGCTAAGACTGTTGCTACAACTGTTGCTGTGAAGTGAGCTTCAGGGGCCAGGTTTCCTACAGTCCAGGTGATTGTTCTGGTAGCTGGATCCCATACTCCGCCGTTTGTTGAGCTAACGTAGGCTAGTCCTTCAGGTAAAGTGTCAGTTACAACTATATTTGTGGCATTATCCGGTCCGTTGTTAACTACGTCTATGTTGTAGGTTACGGTGTCTCCCACGTTGTACGTATCCTGTAAAGTGGTTTTGTTAACATCTAAAGGTGCTTTGTTTACATATAAAGTGGCTGTTTGTGGTTCCACTGGATAAGGGTTGCATGTGGTTTGATTCTCTGTAGCGGTGTTGGTTATGGTAGTACCAATGTCAGCGGCAGTCATTACTTTGCTGATGGTTAAGGTTGCACTTGCACTGTTGGTTAGTGTTCCTATATCCCATACTCCAGTTATCGGGTCGTATGTTCCGATGGAGGGTGTGTAGGTGAAACCAGTTATGAATGGATCGGTTACGGTAACGCCGGTTGCTGTGTTTGGTCCATTGTTGGTTACGGTTATGGTAAATGTACCTGTTTGTCCGACATTTACTGGACTGTTGCTTGTTTTGGTCATTGCCACGTTTGCTGTGGGGTTGATTAAAATTTCAGCATCTTCCGTTTGATGGTCGACGGTTGCTTCCACGATTTGTGTGTGGGGTGCGTTTGGATCATTTGCTGTAAATAGTATGGATGCTTGACCATTCTCTGTGTATCTGGTTAAAGGTTCTTCCAGGCTTCCATATGGACCGTTGGTTAATGAGAAGATCACGGGAATTCCATCTGGAAGTGATCCAGATAAGGGGTTGCCGTAGTTATCATGGTTTAAATCTGCGGTTATCAGTGAGGTTTCCCCATTACAGATGGTTGCAGGATCTGCAGTTAAAGTAAGCACAATCCACGGGTCTGTATCAACATCACCACTTGTAAGGTCGTCAAAATCAGGTTCATTATAACCCCACCAGTTGTATTCTGCATCAACAGTTCCACAGTTGTCGTCATTGTAGATGGCACTACCGTTAGGTGCAATGTTATCAACTATTCTGTTGTAATGAATTTCGGCAGTTCCCACTTTAGAATCTGCTTCAAAGTTGCTGATTGCACCACCGTTGGTCGCTTGGTTGTTAATGAAAGTGGATTGAGTTACTTCTAAAGTTCCAATATTGGCAATGGCACCACCATGATTTCCAGCGGTGTTGCCTGTGAATGTGGAACCTGAAATGGTTAAATTTCCGTCGTTTGCAATGGCACCACCATTGTTGGTTGCACTGTTACCTGTGAAGATACTGTCAATAATGGTACATTCTCCCTGATTACCTATAGCACCACTATAAGGTGCTGTGTTATCCTCGAAAGCACAGTTTGTAACTGTTAAATTGCCTTCGTTACGGATAGCAGCCCCAAAAGTACCAGTACTAAAGTTTTGGAAGGTTATGTTGTTGAAGGTAACCGTGTATGCTGAGGGGATGTAAAAACCCCAATTTGTTCCTTCACCGTCGATGGTTGCCGTTTCACCGTTTAAAACATCGAAGTTTATGTTTTTATTGATGGTTATCTGTACGTTGCCTGTACCAGAGAAGGTTGCACCATTTTCCAGCATTATTGTATCGCCGGGCAGGGCATTGTTCAACGCATTTTGTATAGTTCCCCAGTCATATCCTGGGTCTTGACCACCTCTTGATACTGGAACTCCCCCATTCCAAATTTGAGGATCGGTTGTTTGGTTGTTTATTGTCTGAGAAACGTTTTTAAGTTGTGTTGTTTGATTGACACTAGTTGCTGTGATATTGTCTGAGGGATTTGCTGCAGAAACAGCCCCTGTCATTACCAGGGCGCATATTAGTATAAATACTAACATCAAAACTTTTTGTCCATAGCTTTTTTCCAATTATTCACCTCCTTTTTTATTTTATGCT
>WOYJ01000028.1 GCA_011620845.1 Methanobacteriaceae archaeon | reverse complement strand
AAGCAGGGTATATCCAGTATGTTATCCACCTTATCCATAATCACACTGTCGCTGGTGGCCACCACACCATCACTTTCTTTGGATAGGGTAATCAACTGGTAGTCCACATTGGGAGCCGTATGAGCACTTCCCTGTATCCCCTGTTTTTCCATTATATCCTCGGTGACCTTGGCCAGTTCACCACTTCTACTCACCTGACTATCAAAGAAAACCTGCACATCACTGGGCTTGTATATTTTGACCAGGGCCAGGACTGAGTTTAAGGCATTCACTGTGTCCTCTTTGCACCTGTATTTACCGAAAACAGCATTCACATCTCGGAGGACACCGTCATCACAGACTACGATGAACCCATCGGAGCTGCAGATACTTTCCACGGTGATTAGCACATTATAACCATCAATAAACAGGGTTTTCCCCTTGATTTTGCTGAGAGGTATGATCTTACTTTTGCGGCCCCTGGAAGCCTCGGTGGAGTAGACTTTTCTCTGCAGATAATTGCGTTCCTCTTTATCCAGGAGGTAATGGTTTCCTACAAAGTCCAGGGCTGCCTTTTTGTTATAATTCTTATTTAGAAGAAATTTAAGGTCAGAAGTTGCGTTCTCCAATTTTTCACTGCTGTGATATATCATTTTTCAACCCCTCCTCTTGGTGGCGATAATAAGAGCACGGTCCGATGCGTTCTCTGCCCGATCTACAATGTTTCCCAGCATCTTGGTAATATCCCTGAGTTCCATCAAGGTTAATATATCTATTTTATCCTCTCTATATAACTGGTACAGTGTTTTGGTGATTTTCCTTTCTATGATATCTGCATCGTCTTCCAGATCTTCCACCTGATGAGCTTTAGCTATGGACTCTCTCATATCAGTGTCCAAGCTCTCTATACATTCTCTTAAAACAGAAACAGTCTCGATAATTTTGTCCATGAACTCTTCAAAATCCCCCTTACCCTTAATGGGGAAATCCACTCTGCTCAGACAGATAGAAAAACCTGTGCTCTCCGCCATATCCGAAACGCCATCAACCAGCTCCGCCAGAACTATCCGGTCTTCTCGATCAAAGGGGAGGAATGCGCCGTTATAGAATTCCAGTTCCATCTTCCTGCGGACGTTATCAGCATCGTGTTCCAGTTTAGAAAGTTCAACTACTTTCTTATCCACTTCTTTAAAGTCAACGGTATAGAAACAGGACATGACCTCTTTTAGTTTGAGCACACTGTTAAAAACAATTTCAACATGGTCTCTTCCATATTTTTCCACTTGTGATTCCTTTCTAAATAACTTAACCATACTTCCACTTTTTAAGTTATTTAAGCTCGAACTTCTTATATTAGCTGGTGGAGCAGGCGCACCGCATCAAGCAGGCCATGTGCATAGGTTATACATCCAAATGCCGTGTAATTATCCTCTCTTTCCAGATAAAAGGTGGTGTCATTGGAATAGTTACGAGCCATGTCTATGATCTTTTCTTCTTTAGCATTAACTTCTATGGACTCAACTTCTTTTATATTTTTTGTGAAAAGTTCCATATCCTTTTTAATCCTCTCAATTTCATCCATACTATCCCACCAACAATTTAATAAAATTTGAGGCACGTCAAATTGTTACAACTCTTACAGTAGCTTCTTCCTGGTATTTAATTCCCTCCAGGAATGATATAAACGTTGGAGCACCGTTAAATAACCTAACACCATCACAATAACCACGGCACAGTACATAAGAGATGGGTTAAAGAAGTAACCTAAAAACGCTCCGGCCATAAGGATTACCAGACGTTCCGGCCTTTCCGCTATTCCCACATCACATTTAATACCCTCTGATTCCGCCCGGGCCCGGACGTAGCTCACTGTGAAGGAGGCAAGCAGGGCTAAAATTCCTATAAACCAATCAACGAAACCGCCATAGATAATTCCCATCAAGATAAACGCATCTGCAAATCGGTCCATGGTGGAATCCAGGACACCACCAAAGGGAGTGTTGGTTTGATTTTTACGGGCGATAGCACCATCCAGCATATCCACAAAACCACTTAAAGCAATGAACACTCCGCCCAGTAGTAAATCTCCCCTGGCAAACATGTAAGCAGCTACCAGACTCACCAGTAAGCCTGCCACGGTGATGATGTTAGGGTTGATCTTCATTCTCTCGGCAATGGGATCCATTATGATCTTGACGTAAGGCCTTAGTTTATTCAGCATGAATATCTAATTAAAATTCTAAAAGGATATAAGTTTGGGATTGAAATATACATAGGATGAAAATAATCAGGATGGATCCCCAAAACCCGGAAAAACGGAAGGTAGAAATGGCTGTAAATATTCTGGAAGACGATGGCCTTGTGGTCTACCCCACCGACACCATCTACGGCTTGGGAGCCAATATATTTAGTGATACGGCAATAGAAAAGGTTTATTCCATTAAAGGAAGGGATTACAGTAAACCATTATCAGTGTGCCTCTCTAAAATTGAGGATATAGATAAAATAGCCCAACTTGAGAGGGAAGAAAAGATTAAAGAACTCTTACCCGGCCCATTCACCATAATCTTAAATAAAAAGGAGAACGTATCTCCACTACTGACTGCCGGCGGGGACAAAATAGGAGTTAGGATACCGGATAACCTCATCTCCCGGGAAATTAGCCGGAAATTCCCCATAACCTCCACCAGTGCAAACCTATCCGGTGAGCCAGTACCAGAGTCTGCCAGTGCGATAGCTGAATCACTGGGAGATGCAGTAGACCTAATAATAGACGGGGGAAAACTCAGGGGAACCCATTCCACAGTGATTGACTGGACAACCCAGCCACCGAAGGTAATCCGGAAAGGTGTAAAGGACTTTAAAATTTAACTAGATAAAATATAAACAAAATCTTCAACTAGAAGGTAATAAAACATGAACAAAACACCCTCAAAGGAACTGGAAAATAGGATGGAACGATTTAAAGCAGTGATGGATTCTTCCAACCCTAACTGGGAGATGGCGGTTATCTTCTCTAAGATCAACCAGTTCTATTTCACCGGTACCATGCAGGACGGGATGTTAATCATCCCCCGGGACGGTGAAGCAGTATTCTGGGTACGGAAAAGCTATGAGCGGGCGTTGGACGAATCTTTATTTCCGGAAATACGTCACATGAACAGCTATAGAGACGCAACTCAGGACATAACTAAACTTCCAGAAACTGTTTACCTGGAAGCAGAAGCCGTCCCACTGGCTTTGTATCAGAGATTTTCCAAACACTTCTCCTTTAAGAATTTTAAACCGGTAGATATTCCCATTGGGAAGGTAAGGTCTGTTAAAAGTGAGTATGAATTAAATCTAATGAGGAAATCTGGTAAGATTCACCAGCACGTCTTGGAGGACCTGGTACCAGGGATGCTCCGGGAAGGGATGAGCGAAGCTGATCTGGGAGCAGAGCTCTTTAAAGTTTTAATTGATGAGGGTCACCATGGTTTGACCCGTTTCGGAATGTTCGACACCGAAATCGTGTTAGGACACGTGGGATTTGGTGAAAGTTCCATCTATCCCAGCTACTTTGATGGAGCCAGTGGAAATCTGGGCTTGAGTCCTGCTGCGCCGGTCTTCGGAAATCGTGAGAGAAAATTAGATCAGGGGGACCTGGTATTTGTGGATGTGGGTTGTGGATTTGACGGGTACAATACAGATAAGACCGTGACCTACATGTTCGGACAGTCCCTACCCCAGCATGCCATAGACGCTCATAACCGGTGTGTGGATATTCAAAATGAGATCAGCTCCCAGTTAAAGCCGGGAGCAATTCCAGGGGAGATTTACACATCCATCATGGATGGACTAGAACCTGATTTTAAAGAAAATTTCATGGGCTTCGGTAAAAGAAGGGTGAAATTCCTGGGCCATGGAATAGGCCTACTCATCGATGAATTACCTGTTCTCGCTGAGAAATTCACCGAACCATTAGAGGCAGGAATAGTATTTGCCGTGGAGCCCAAAAAAGGAATACCTGGTATTGGGATGGTGGGAATTGAAAACACGTTCATAGTAACTTCCCGGGGTGGGGAGTGCATCACTGGAGATAATCCCGGGCTTATACCTGTGTATTAAGGGGTTATTAGTAAAGTTTATTTAGTATTCAGGTTTATTTAGAATTTTCAGCAACGTTCTCCTTAGAAAATGTCTTGTACCATCCCTTTGGAGTTCCACCTTTAAGTTTAGGTGCAATGAAACTTCTATATATGGTCCCCAGCATAACTTTAAACATATGACGGTGTTTTAACAAATATTTTGGTCGTGCATAAAATTTCAGATAGGCCTGGGCCAGTTTCCTCTCCACTAATTGTTTACTTAATCCCAGTTCCTCATATTTGATAACCGATTTCAGGACGGTATATTTCTTCCAGTTCTCGGTGTCTATTAATTTCTTCTTCTTGAGTTCTTGGTATATGGAGGTTCCCGGGAATGGCGTTAGTATAGAGAACTGACTGTAGTCTGCATCAAGCTTTATGGAAAAGTCTATGGTTTTATCCATCTCTTCCCGGGTTTCACCAGGAAATCCCAGGATAAAGGAGGTTAAAACTTCAACTCCAACATCTTTAGCCGCTTTTACAGCATTTTCGGCCTGTTTGAGGGTTATACCTTTTTTCATGAGGTCTAAAATTCTCTGGGACCCTGATTCAACACCATAATAAAGAGTGATTAAACCTGCACTCCTGAGTTTTTCTATTAGACTTTTATTTACCATATCAACCCTTGAAGAAGCAACAAATCCTATATCCAGTCCCCTCTTTCTTATTTCATCTGCTATTGTCTTTGCTCTTCTTTTATTGAGCATGAAGGTATCATCCATAAAGGCTATGTTTTCCACTTTATACCTATCTATTAAGTATTCTATTTCATCTACCACATTTTCTGGGCTGCGTGTCCGGAATTTTTTACCCATGATAAGTGAGGATGAACAGTAACTACAGTTGAAGACACAGCCACGACTGGTTATCATATCACTGGATTTTTCCTGGGTTATTCCATAAGATTCAAAGGGTACCAGGTGTCTTGCCGGAAATGGGATAGAGTCCAGATCCTTTATTAATTCTCGGGGAGGGTTGAGTTTTATATTATCATCATCTCGATAGGCTATTCCTTTAACATTGGTTAAATGTCCGTTGTTTTCATCAAGGGATAAACCGGCCAGTTCCGTCATGGTTTTTTCACCCTCACCAATTACCACTACATCCAGATCGGGACAGGATTTTAAGGTTTCAATAGACATAAAAGTGGGGTGCGGGCCCCCTATAACAGTTAAAGAATCTGGTAGAATTTTTTTAACTAGTTTAGCATATTCCAAGGCATTTTTAATGGTGGAAGTGGTGGCGGTGATGCCCACTAGTGAGGGCTCTTCTTTAGACAGTATTTTACATATTTTATTGTATCCCAGTTGTTCCAGGTCATCATCCACTATTTTGACATTGTAAGAAGCTTCTTCTAAGGCCCCGCCTAAGTACATGAGGTTGAGGGGTGGGCTTATAAAACCAAGTCCATTTTTCACTGCATTTTCATCGTAGGGGTTGATTAATAACGTATCCATCATAATCATCTAACTTTTTTTCTTATTTACTATTTAAATCGATAAATAAGCTGCCATCGTTAAGTTGTTTAGTTTCTTTGGGCAACTGACTCCTAATTTTATTCCATTCCTTATTGTTGTTGATACAACCGGGATCGGGTGCTAATATATCCCCGAAGTAATTATAGGCCCGGGCTCTGCATCCTCCGCATATATTATGGGACTCGCAGTCACCACAGTGGCCCTTCAGGATTTCTTTGTTTCTGAGTTTACTCAGTAATTGATTATCTTTCCAGACCTCTTCAAAATCATCTTCCATCAGGTTCCCCAGTTTCAACGCCGAGTCATGTGGGAAGAAGACACAGGGGTATAAGTCTCCGTTGGGTTCCACGCTCATATAAAATCTTCCAGCACCGCAACCGCCTATAAAATCTGCCAACTGCTTTATAAGGAATCCGTCATATTCTGGATTGTAGAAGTGGGTGGGAATTACATGGTTATCATTGGATACCAGTGATTCAGCTACCATGGCGTATTGTGGCGCGGTGGAGAGGACCTGCATTTCACCTTTTGCATTTTCATCATAGGCTGTTTCCAGTAGTTTTAACCGTTTTTTGGGGGAAATATCCATGCTTACAATATTTTCACCATTTCCAGTGGGTATGAAGTTGTAGATCATGAACCAGTCGACGCCTTTATCCCGCATGAAGTCTATCATTTCTGGTATCTCCTGGATGTTATGTTCTGTAACCGTGGTGGCTACTTCCACAAGTAGATCGTTGTAGTTTACACAGTTTTCCACAGCATGGATTGCCTTATCCCAGGCACCATTTATACCTCTAAATGAGTCGTGGGTTTCCGCCTGTAGGCCGTCCACACTTATCTGGACAAATTGAAGGCCATTTTCCACGAATTTTTCACACACTCCCTCCTTAGAAAGGGTGTAGCCGTTGGTGGCCATGGCTGCAAACATTCCCAGCTCGTTGGTTTTATCAATGAAGTCCAGTATATGGGGGTGTATGGTGGGTTCTCCCCCGGAGAAGGCGATGGAGGTCACACCAGCTTTAGCCATTGTTTCCAGACCATCATAAATCTGCTGGGTGTTTAATTCGTCTTCATCCTTCCTTCCCGCATTTTCATAGCAGTGCACACATTTCATGTTACAGGCCCGGCTCAAGTTCCAGACTATCTGAAAGGGTGCCCCGGGAGTGAAGGGTTTCTTAACTCCAAAAATAGCGATACCCTTAATTACACTGCTTAATCCTTTGGCCCAGTATTTATCCTCCATGGTTGTTTTGAGTTCTTCCTGTGAAACTCCGAAACTGGAAGCTCCTGTGTTGATAATGTAGTTAACAAATTTGGAAACTATCTTACATTTTCTACAAGCGGTTTCTCTATTTCCAAGGTAAAGGTCCAGACAAACCTCTAAACGGTTAGCTCCATCAGCCTTACAGTAATCCAGAGTACGGCTCAGGAGATATTTAGATACAGGATTATCTGCAATACCTTTAAATGTAGTAATCATATCACCAATATTCAGACCATTTTGATGGCCTGTTTGGGTAGATTGTGTCACAGTTGACATACAAAACCCTCCTTTTTTTATTGATAAAATCCTTACATTAAAAATTAAAAATCTCTTAGAGTGCTATTCCCCTCATAAGGATGTCGGTATATTCCCCATATATTTCTAAATCGTCTTTTATGAGGTTATCATTGAGTATTTTCACTAATAGGCTTTTGCTAAAAATAAAATTGAATAAAGTCATAGCTAATAGGTCTGGATCCAATTTCCGTATGTTTTCCTGGTTCATCTGCTCCCGGAAATATTCACTTAAGTGTCCAATTAGTTTCATTCTAAATTGGGTGAATAAATCCATTATCTCCGGTCTTTTTCTTCCTTCTGTAGCCATCATGAAAACAAAATCCATTCTTTCATCCAGGAATTGGTTCAGGGTGATTCCAAGTGTTCTTATGCAATCTTCAACATCTGCGCTTTTTTCCATGCAGAGGATGTAATCCAGTGTCTCCAGAATTTCACTTTGATTTTTCCGAATAACTGTTTTTAAGAGATTTTCTTTGGATTTGAATTTCCGAAATATTGTTATTTCGTTTACTCCTGCCTTTTCAGCTATTTTAATTGTTGTAGCGCCACTAAAACCATATTTTGAGAAAGTTACCATGGCAGCATCTAGGATTCTATCTTTGACCGTTTTTATGGTGGTTCCCTCGTTATGGTTGTCTATGGTGCACCTATCTCCATCCATGCTCAGTAAGTATGTACTTGCTTGCATATAAATATTTCTGATGGAGAAAATTGAACAGAATATATCGGTGAAATTAACCATAAAGGTGAAATTAACCATAAGACTAAAAGAGCGGATAATTAAATACTAAATAACATAATAATATTAGCAATCAAATTTTTAGAGGATTAAATTGAAAATTCTAAATGAAATAAATGATAGCAGTAAGATCCCTATAAACTGTTCTATAGATACCATTATGGGTGGAGGAGTGGAAAAGGGATGTTTAACCCAATTTTACGGTCCTCCCGGCACAGGTAAAACAAATATAGCCCTGAACCTAATGGTCCAATGTGTTAAAGAGGGGAAAAAAACCATATTTATAGATACAGAAGGGGGATTATCAATCGAACGGTTCAAACAAATAACTGGAGATGAATTTGATAGAATAGCCAGTAATGTAATGATATTTGAACCAAAAACCTTCCAGGAGCAGGATGAAGTTTTAAGGAAGGTGGAAAACCTCCTGGAATCTGAAAAAGATGTTGATCTGGTGATCCTTGACTCTGCAGTAGCCCTTTACCGGCTTAGAGAGGGTGATTTATCCCAGATGAACCAGGAGCTTAGCCAGCAAATGGGCCTTCTAATTAGAATAGCCAGAAAACACCATATCGCTGTGGTGATAACCAATCAGATCTATCCGATTTTCGGAGATGAAGGAAACACTGGCCTGGTAGCCCCGGTAGGCGGGACAATACTCAAGTACAAAAGCAAGGTCACCGTGGAACTCACCCGGGGAGATGCCAACGGCGAGCGTTATGCTATTTTAAAGCGTCATAGAAGTCGGCCTGAAGGTCTTAAGTCCCGTTTCAAAATAGTAAATGAAGGACTTTTATGACTCATCAAAGAGTAAATTTTAAATTAAGTGGTGATTAAAAATAGGAATAATTTACTATCGAAATTAAAATCGGTTCATTAACTTCCTGTTGCTGATTTTATTTGTTTAACAAGTTACGTTGTGATAACTATGATTTCACGGAAAAAGTATGCTAGAGAGGTAAAGAGCGTACCAAAGGGCTTTGATAGTCCGAACGACTTTTTTAATTACGTATATAATGACCAGGACATGATCTGGATGGGCCAGAACACCAACCATCTTCATGATAAAGATGGTATAATGGAGGCCATGCTCAGCAGTATAAAAAGGGGTGACTACGCTAAGTATCCCCCACCAGAAGGATTCCCTGAACTGAAAGACCTGATCCAGGAAGACCTGGGACTCACCCATGGTTTCGATTCCCTGATAACAGCGGGAGGTACAGAATCACTCTACTTGGCCTGTAACAACGTACTGGAACCCGAAAATAACACCTTAACATGTGATCCAGGATACCTGATCATCGATAATTTCTCCAGCAGATTCGGGGAAGTGAGATCAATACCCATCTACAACGAGGAATGCGGATACAAGCTCACACCACAACTCGCCCGGGAGAACATGGATGAGAACACCAAACTCATACTACTCATCGACCCGCTAAACCCACTGGGAACATCCTACACCAAGGAAGAGATAAAGGAGTTTGCAGAAATAGCAGAAGAAAATGACATCTACCTGCTTCATGACATCACCTACCGAGATTTTGCAAGGGAGCACTGTCTCGCAGCCAAGCGCGCACCAGAACACGCCATCACCATATACAGCTTCTCCAAAATATATGGAATGGCCGGCCTAAGAATTGGGGCCATGATCGCCAGCCCAGACATCATAAACTCCGTCCGCACCATACTCATAAACGATTTAGGAACCAATGTGGTGGCCCAGAAAGGAGCCATAGCCGCGGTTAACTCCAAATACGAATGGCTCGACCGGATCAAAGAAACCACCAGGTCCAACCAGAAATACATCAAACAAGCAGTAGACCAGGTAGAAGGAGCATACTTACCAGTCTACCCATCAGACGCTAACATGATGGTAATAGACCTCTATGAGACCGGTGTAAAACCACCAGAACTCGCAGACTACCTTCTGGAAAGAGGGATATTTACCCGGGAAGGAACCTACACCAGCAAACTATTCGGGCACAGGTATCTCCGTGTCAGCTACTCCATACCCACCGAATACGTGAAATACTTCGCAGAGTGTTTCGTAGAGGGGATGGATGCTTTGCGGAGGGAATAATAGTTTTCAATTTTTTTAAAGTTTGATCGTTATCAGTAAATTCTCTAAATTTTTGAAGTTAGTAAATTGTAACATTTAAGTAGTTGAATCAACCATATAATCATATAATAAAGTAATGCTTCTCGCAGTATCAGACTGGCATTTAGGTTATAAGCGGTGCAACCTAGATGCGATTGTAGATTTTTTAGACCACTATCAAAATACTGAAGTAGATCACTTAATTCTATTAGGATATATCTATGATTTTTGGAGACGTAACAATGCCGATTTAATAAAAGAAAATGATGAAATAATGGCAAAATTGAATGATTTAAAAGCTAAAAATATCTACTACGTCGCGGGGAATCATGACTATTATATTTTGGACTTAAACAAGAAATACAACCACGGATATGAGGGAATAATTAGTAAATATCTGCGACCGGAGGATGGTGGTGAGAGCTTCTTTTTCATCTATGGATACGAGATGGAAGCCATTTTATGGGAATTTCCCGCAAGCCTTCAGATGTACGAACAATTCAGCAAGGAAATGTGCTACAATAAAGACGAAACAGGAGGATTTTTAAGTAAAATCCGGGATATAAAACAATACTTCAGTAAAAAACGTACATTCATTAAGGATATGAATAAATTACCCCATAAAAGGGAAATAGAAGAAGTAGATGAATTCTCACTTACCACTGGAAAGTATGCTCTATTAGGTATGAAACCACACGAAACACTCATTTTTGGACATACACACCGGCCATTTATAAACGAAGCCAAAAAAAGTAGCTAACACAGGCTCATGGATCGATGAACTACCCAAAGACGAGCAAAACAGCTACATCGAAATTGACGAGGGCAAAATTGAACCCAAATATTTAAACACTAGTATTATGTATCCAAATAATAATACTCGCCCTTCTCCTTCTGCTCCCGATCAAGATAGCTTCCAGTCTTATTTACCCTTGGTCGTTTGGTTTCCTTATCCCGGCGGAAGGTGATACCCACATTGGATAGGAAGCGATTCATGGCTGATCGCAGATTCATTGGTGCGCTGGCATGTCCCTCTACCCCGGGTTCACCATAGAATACCATGGCCCGGTCAGAGATGTAATCAATGAAGACTATGTCGTGGTCCAGGATTATAGATGCGCAGTTACGGCTTTCAACCACTCTTTTTATTGCCTTTGCTGCTGTTAGCCTTTGTTCCACATCTAAAAAGGCAGTGGGTTCATCGAAAAGGTAGATGTCTGCTTCCTGGGCCAAGGTTAAAGCCACCGAGACCCTCTGGAGTTCCCCACCACTCAGCTCCTGAACTTCCTTATCCATCAACTCCTCCAGGGAGAAAGGACGGATTATCTCGGTTTTAAAGAGGTTAGTCCCGTAATTAGGGGCAGTGGTTATAAGGAGTTCCTGCACCGTACCGGAGAAATCAGAGGCCAGGTACTGAGGTTTATAGGATACTTTAACCTTTTTATTGATTTTCCCTGAATCTGGTTTGGTCACACCGGCGAGCATCTTGGCATAGGTGGTTTTACCGATACCGTTGGGTCCGAAGGCGGTGATGATTTCATCGTGATGTACTATACCGCTTTCCACATTTAATGAAAATTCTTTATAGGATTTTTTAAGATCACTGTACTCAGTAAGTTCTTCGGTGTCCACTTCACTGGTTGGGGGTCTTACCTCGAAGACTATGGGTTGCTTACGGAATCTGACGTTCTCTTCCTTCAGGAAACCGTTGATGTAGGTGTTTATCCCTACACGGACTCCCCGTAGTTGTGAGACAACCCCATAAGCTCCTGGTTCTCCGTAGAGTATGTGCACGTAGTCTGATATGGCATCCAGGGCAGCCAGGTCGTGTTCGATCACCATGACAGCTTTACCAATCTCTGTCAGTTCCCGGATAACTTTAACTGCATTCAGTCTCTGATACACATCCAGCCAGCTGGTGGGTTCGTCGAAGTAGTAGAAATCTGCTTCTCGCAGGACAGCAGCGGCTATAGCCACCCGCTGCAACTCTCCCCCACTCAGATTTTTGATGTTCCGGTCCATGATGAGTTTAAGTTCCAGGATATCAGTGACACCCTCTAAAGCATCTCTTTCATTAACTCCCTGGAGTAAGTCGCTTACCGAGCCTTTAACGAATTTTGGTAGGAGATCAATCATCTGTGGCTTGTGCACCACCTTGATTTCCCCCTGGGATAATCTGGTGAAGTAACTCTGCATCTGTGAGCCCTTGAAGAAGTTTATTATGTCCTCCCAGAAGACCTCTTTCTCGTAGTTTCCCAGGTTGGGCTTCAGTTCACCGGATAATATTCGGATTATGGTGGATTTACCGATCCCGTTGGGTCCGAGCATTCCTACCACGGCTTCTTCTCTGATAGTGGGCAGTCCGAATAATTCGAACATGTTCTGCCCGTAACGGTGGATGGGCTCATCCAGAGCTTCCGGCAGGTTGATTATGCTCACCGCCTGGAAGGGGCAGCGGTTGGTACAGATACCACACCCCTGGCAAAGTTCCTCGGATATTAGGGGTTTCTTGGTTTTAGGGTCAATGGTGATGGTGTCTTCTTCCATTCGGACTCCGGGGCAGTATTCTATGCATACGTAGTTGCATTTCTTGGGCTGACAACGATCACGATCCAATATTGATATTCTAGTCAAAATTCATCACCAAAATAAGTGTAAATTAATCATTAAAATTATTTGGTGGTTCTATTATAAAAACCAATTTATCATTTTATTAATTGAAATGAAAAATTATTATCTTGAAAAGAAGATATATAAAAGCTGGATTTGTTTAAAAAATGGGAGAGTAAAGAAATGGCTATAAAAATTACAAGCCCCGTATTCAACGAGGGAGAACCCATACCGGTAAGATACAGCTGTAACGATGTTAATATATCCCCACCACTCGAATGGGAGGGTATACCTGAAGGGACAGAAAGCATTGCCCTTATTTTTGATGATCCAGATGCTCCAAGCGGTATATTCGTCCACTGGGTAATATTCAACCTGCCAGCTGATACCAGAAGTTTACCCGAACATGTGAAGGGTAGAGAATTAATGGACGATGGTTCCAAGCATGGATTAAACAGTTATGGCCTGGTGGGATACAATGGACCCTGCCCACCCAAGGGAACCCACAGATACTACTTCAGGATCTATGCACTGGATAATAAACTGGATCTACCGCCACTGATAGGGAAGGATGAACTGTTAAGTGCCATGGAAGGGCATATACTGGACCAGGGAGAATTAATGGGTGTATTCACCCGGTAAATTAATTTTTTTGACTTTAGTTTCAAATAAAAAAATATTTAAAGGATTCACTGTCCACTGTAGTCCAACATCATATCATCATTCAGCTTTTTACTGGCTTTAAATTTTGCAGTCTCCAGACCATCCTGTAATTCGATACTGGCAATGAGATGGTCTGCCATTAATTCCCTTACAAACTCTTTATCATCAGGGTTTTCACTGTTTGCATACCCTATGATGGCGAATAATGATTCTTGCCATGTTTTATATTCTTCAGTGGTTTCTAGTGCTTCTATTAGTTCCTTATCGAATTCTTTTTGATCTTCGTTACTCATAATTTCACCAGGTAGTAAATGTTATTCATTTTATGGATGTTATTTTTACTTTAACTATTTCATTTCTGGAATAATATTTAATATTTAATATTTTAATTAAGTTGTTGTTTATATCCCCTCTACTGATTATGCCTGTAACTTTATCCTGGGCATCTAACACTGAAAGCTGTTTAAAGTGGTGCTGGTGCTGGGATAGGGTGTGGATGGCCTTTTCAAAGGTATCATCCTCCTTCACTGTGTAAAATGGGCTCCTTATGCATCAACTTAATCCACTCTTGTATTTATTCCTTTAAAACTTCCTGTTCTGTTTCTCCTTCTTCAATGAATATATCGTAGATGAAATCATTGCAGGATCATTCCTTTGGGTTTAAATAGCGGATGATATCACCATCACTGGCCATTCCCACTATCTTATTCTGGTTATCCACCACGGGGACTCCGCTGATATGATGTTGGGTTAGTAGGTTCAACAGTTCTTTAACGGTGGCTTCTGGTTTTATGAAGATTACATCGGGAACCATGAAGTCTTTTACTTTTAAAGTGGTTGTTTCTGGTTTTTCCTCTAAAATTTCAACAGGCTTAAAAGCATAGTCGCGATTTAGAAATATGAGTATGATAGCACCCAGAACAAAGCCGCCTCCCACTATGAAGGGAGTGTGGGGTGAAAATATTTGACCCAGTATTCTGGCTGTAACTGGAACAATGGCTCCCCCTATCATTCGCATGAAACTGAATGCTGAGGAAGTTGTTGATGCTTCAAATGGTGATGCATCCATAACAGCATCGGTATATAGCCCATTGAGATTCCCAAATAACGCACCTGATAAGATGATACAGGTAGCCATAACCCAGATATTGAATGTTCAGATACCCATTATAAGGAGGACAACTATAAACATGGATAACAGCGCATACAGGGATTTAGTTGCCCTAAAACCTTACTTTCAGTTTAGGAGACATGAAGTAGGAGGTACGCGCCAGGAGGACACCCCATCCTAAGAATATAACTCCCATGGTTAAGGGAGTTAATCCCAGTGCCAGGGGAGCGTATGCTAAAAGAGCGAAGAATCCAAAGTTATAAAGGCAATTTGACATACCAATGGTGGCAATGGAGCGGTACTTCATGGCACGCAATGGGTCAAGTAGGGAGGTGCTTTTTTTCCTTCACCAAGTTCCTCCTTTTATCTCAAAGGCCTGAATTTATCCATATGATTTAAGATATAAAATGAATATAAATATGAACAAATCCATATAATCCTATCTCCATTTCTTTTAAGGGTGACATTATGTACAGCATCCGGAAACTCTCAAAAAAACCATTGTTCATTCTACTTTTAATCACAGGACTAATCATTGTCTATCTATTCTATAAACAGATTCACATTGGAGTGCCTTACTACGATGTCTTTGTTTATCTGAACAACGCACTGATCTTCGCAGGGATACCAGTTGCTAATTTGAGCGTTATTTATCTATCCCCCTTAATGCCTTTTTTAACCTCCCTGGTTTTCCGGGCGGGATATATATCAGCCAACGCACTATTCATACTGGACGCTGTACTACTCATCTTTGCAGTGGCCGGGCTTTACTTGCTGTTCAGGCAGCGGTTTAATGAAATCCAGAGTTTCTCCGGGTCTTTAATTTTCTTATCATTTCCACTGATATTTACCTGGGCAGTCTCCGGGGCTATAGATATCCCGGGAGTCGCATTTTCCATATGGACTATATATTTGCTGGTTCTGGGTGTGAGGAAAGATTCCAGATGCCTATACCTGGTATTTCCCCTGCTGATGGTGGCTTTCCTGGCCAGGTACACCTCGGTTATGCTGGTCTTCCCCATATTCCTGTACCTCTTGATAAACGATAATCTTCTGCAGAATTTTAAAAAGATAATCATAGGTGTATTGGGTAGTTTAGCCCTCATCGTACCATTTATGGCTTATTTGTACAATAAACTGGGTAACCTCGACCCTCTCATCAACCTGTTCACCTCTACGGTGATGGGCGCCAGTGGCGCGGTTAATGATTTAGGTTATAACCCAGATAAGTTATATTTCCTGAACAACCTGCTTAACTACATATCCGTTGGCCCTCTACAAGGTGTTTACCATGAGATACAGAATCCTTCACAGGGATTTCCATCTATACTAGCTTACATATTAATTATCATCGTTATATTAGGATTGGGGATTTATCTCTACCAGATATTTAAGAAAAAAATTGGAAATATGGATTCTGATGGGAAGAGTACAATTATACACTCTCTGATACTGGTTGTCTTATTATGTCTGGGAGCCTTGAGCTTCTTCTACTCATCCTATTTAATCACGGAGCTGATATTTTTAGCAGCTCTATTTACAGGATACAGGCTGTTTAAAGGTGCTGATGAAAAATTGGAGATGGATTTCCTATTTCTATCCTGGTTTGCAGCCTTTTTCATATTCCACAGTATAATCCCCCTTAAGGTAGACCGTTACTTCATCACCATGACCCCTGCACTGGCTTACTTCATCATTTTAGGTTTAAGTACTGTGATCGAGAAATACAATTCCCGTATAAGTTTTAAAAAGATAAAATCGGAGCATGTTTATCTCATCGTGGCCATCATACTGTTGGTGTCCACGGTAGCGGTCCATGTAGGCCACACACCTAAACACGGCTACGGTTACTACATACAAAACTCCAGTGACTGGCTCACCCAGTACGACCCCAGCTACCATGATAAAAACATATTCTCAGACTACGACCCGGCAGTCACCTGGTCCCTTAAAAAGGAAGTTAAATTTGCAGTCCCCCGCCTGTACCCAGATCCAGAAGCATTCAGCAGATTTCTACTGGACAACGAGGCAGACTACTATATAGACGCCCTCACCGATCCTAAATGGGAGATACCAGGTTATCATGTGATTGCGAAGATGGGAAGTATCTGGATCTACCAGAGAGATTCTTAAACAAGAAGAACTCAAAAGGAAGAGATATTCAAGACTAAAGGATGAAATCCATGGAAAAAGAGGAAATACTCACTGCTATTTCCCAGATCCGGAGGGAAATAGGCCACGAAAACTTAACACCAGATATAACTGATGTTATATTCGATGCAAAAAAGTCAGAACTGCTCATCATAGCATCCGACCGGCCTGAGAAATCTTTAGTGATAGGTAAAGGTGGATGGGTGGTAGGGAAACTCAAAGAAGAGTTGAAGGTAGATCACATCCATGTAGAAGCCTATTCAGATATTCTTTTACGTAAATACCGGATGGAATTGGCACTCAAGAGACTGGGAGAAGTAAAGAGAGATTTTGATGACAAGATTCGTTTACCCCTAGATAATCTTTCAAAACTACTTGAAAATAGGATAGAACAACCGTACAATTTAAAGAGTATTTTGGAAGATTTCAGCGGATATTCAAAGTCTAAACACCATAAAGCAATGGTTGCCTTATCTGGAGGGGTGGACAGCAGTTTTTCATTGATTGTGGCTGAGAAGATGGGTTTCCATCCCCTGGCAGTTACTGTTAACCCTGGGGATATCATTTTACCGAAATATCTCCGGGATAGGGTGGAGACAATCACTGGAAAGTTGGATGTAGAACACCGTTACCTGGATGCTGATATGTCCCCGGTGATAGATGGTGCCCTGGAGGGGAGGTATCATCCCTGTGGTAGGTGCTCCAAGGTAATAGAGGAAACCATACTGGACTATGCGCAAAAAGAAGGGGTACTCTTTTTGATATTTGGAGATTTACTGGCAACCGGAGCCCAATCATCTGTTTATAGGGGGGATGTTTTAAGGATCAGCTTACCGGCTATGCTCTCCGCTACCAAAGGTGAAACTAAAGCATTAGCCGGGGAGTATGGGGTGATATCCACTGGTGGATATGGTTGTCCCTTGTTGGCGGAGGTTAAAAAGAGGTACAACTATATGAGCCGTTTTTCGGTACAGAGAGTGCTCAGAGAAACTAGGGCAGGGATACTGGAGCCTGGCGAGGCACTGGATATGGTTATGAGTTTATGTAGAAATAAGAAGGATTAGGGATTTCCATCGTTAAAATTGGGTGTAATGTATTAATATTCGGTTCCAGTTCATTTGGTGTAAATGTGAAATAGTGGGTCTTTACGATCCTTTGGGCATCATTATTAATTCCAGAACTCCGTAAATAACCAGGAAAATTCCGACAAGCCAGCCTAATAAAGCAGGGTACACAATAATCAAGATACCAATTATTATGGCAACTATACCTATGATTTCTTTGGTGGTTTGGTCTCTCATATTGTATTATATGTAAAAGTTCATATATAAATATTGCGATAAAGGGATGTTTAATGAAAATTAGAGCTAAATAGTGTCCCAACTGTGGTTCAACCAATATAAAATGGATTAATCCATTATTATGGTCTCTGTGGCATTGTTACAATTGTGGATATCAGGGTCCGGTGGTTCTGGAGGATGAGGAATTGGCAGAAGAGGTACGGAAAAAAATATGAAGGAAAGGGAGTGAAATAAATAAACTTCTTTCAGATAACAACCCTTATAAAATGCTCCACCCCAGTCCCTGCTTCCAACTCCATGTTGAACTCGTCCCGGTAGTCTTCCAGGATCTTCCAGAGGGTATCATCATCTGCGTAAATAATTAAGGCTCTTTCTTCCTTTTCTATTCTCTGAATACCTTCATATTCCTTGTGGAGTTCTTCCATTAGATTTCGCGTCATAAAAAGACATTCCCATATTAAAGTCTACAGTAGAAAAACAGTCCATTATTTGTTATGGATGGTCAAATTATTTAATCTCACGATCCACAAATTCCCTCAAATTGGAGATAGCTTCCTCCACCATCTCCGGTGCAGGTCCACCGATAACATTACGGGTGCGAACAACCTTTTTCGGGTCTAACGCATTTTTAACCAGTTTTCCGTCCAGTTTAAGGTTTTCACCGGTTAACTCCTGGGCTACCATATCGATGTACTTTGGGTTGATGTCCGATGGTTTAAGCCCCTCCTCGATGGCTTTACTCACAGTTCGGCCCACTATCTGGTGGGCCACCCGGAAGGGTAGTTTTTTCTCTTTCACCATTAGATCAGCCAGTTCAGTAGCAGTGGAAAAGTTAGCTTCAGCCAGCTCCTCCCCTCGTTCCTGGTTGAATTCGGTGGTGGATAGCATATCTGCGGTGATGTTTAAAAGTGAATGACTGCTGTCTACAGCACTCCACAGGTGTGGGGTTACCTCCTGTAAGTCCCGGTTGTAACTCTGGGGTAATGATTTGAGAATAGTTAATATAGCCACCAGTTCACCGTAGACTCCGGCGCATTTGGCCCGGGCGATCTCCGCCACATCGGGGTTCTTCTTCTGGGGCATGATGGAGGATGTGCTGGAATATTCCCCGGCAATCTCAATTAAACCAAACTCGTAGGTGCTCCAGATTATGAGCTCCTCACAAATTTTAGAAAGGGTGATACATAAAATAGATAGGGAAGATACGGTTTCGGATATGAAGTCCCGGGAGCTTACACCATCTATGGAATTTTTGAGTATCTTGGAGAATCCCAGTAATTCACAGGTCCTTTTCCGGTCGATGGGAAAGCTGGTAGTGGTAAGTGCCGCTGAACCTAAGGGGCACATATCCACCCGCTTGTAAGCATCTTTTACCCTTTCATAGTCCCGTTTAAGTGCATAAGCGTAAGATAACAGGTGATGTGCAAAGGTGGTGGGCTGTGCATGCTGCAGGTGGGTGTATCCCACCATCACAGTCTCGGTATGTCTATCTGCCAGGTCCAGTATGCCAGAAATGAATTTCAATAGATGGGCCTGAATGGTGGAAAGCTCTTCCCGGAGCACCAGTCTGAGATCCGTGGCCACCTGGTCGTTTCTGGATTTACCGGTATGCATGAAGCCGGCCACTTCACCTACCTTAGAGGTGACATAGTTTTCTAAGGCCATATGGATGTCTTCAACTGAGGGATCTATATCCAGTGCATCGATTCCTTCTTCCTCCAGTTCATTTAGTGCCTGGAGAATTTGGTCTGCATCGTCTTCGGGTATGATGCCCTGCTCCTTCAGCATGGTGGTATGGGCTAAATTGCATTGAATGTCCGCTAGAAATATTCTCTGGTCAAAATCAAGGGATGAGGTGAATTGCGCAGCATCACTGGTCATCTTACCTTTTAACCTTCCTGACCTCAGATTCATTTGCAACCGCCTCGACGTTGTTATTTTAAAAAGTTAAAAAGAAGTAAAAAAATTTTAAGTTTTTTTATCTTTAGTCTTCCATTCAGTGTATCCGCATTTACCACAGGCGTAACGGTCTCCATGGTCAGCCATGAAGACTCCGTGTGAGCAACGGACACATTCCGGGTTTTTTCTGATGATTTTGTTATCTTTAACCTCGTAGAGTTCGCATTTCTTCATCGTATTTCCTCCTTAATGGGTTTTTTAGGGGAACAGTATCTTTGTTTGTAAATGTAATTATCCTTCAGCTTCTTCTTCAGATTCAGCCTCAACTTCTTCCTCTTCAGCTTCTTCCTTGACTGGTTCCTGGTTTTTTTCCAGGATGTGCTTCCTCTCAGTGGAAGACAGGCTCTCTGCTGAATCGTAGACTTTAGCATATCCTACGGCCTTTCCTTCTCCAAACTGTGGTTTCAGTTTGTCCACTACCAGCAGGTTCTTATCTGCATCTAAAACTGCCACCAGTTTGTTCTTGACATCTAAGATTTTGGGTGTTGATTCACCCTGGTAGGTGCAGTCAAATTCTATTTCGGTCCTGTCTAACAGTGGGTTTTCTGTTTTCTGGGTTATATTGATTTCCATGGTAGGTCTCCTTTAAATTTATCCATAAATTCTTCGGCTATATCTTTGAATCTATCAACTTCACATAACACCACACCCTCTCCTGGCTGGCCGTAAAGCACAACCGTTCCAGGTGGGGCGGTGATCACGCAGGGCAGTACCGCCAGGTCTTCTTCACCATCCACTATTATCAGGACTTTATTTCCGGTCTTGTTAAGCTCATATGCCTTGATGATGGCATCCAAGAGCTCTTCGGTGATGGTTCCTGGTGGGTTTGCTGCGTTTAATAGAGCGTGAAAGTAACTTAATTCATCATCCTTTTCTGTTTCTTTTCTTTCAATCCGATGGTCTATGATGCCAATACCCGGTGTTATACCAGTGTTAATGAGGTTTGATGTTGTGGCATCTCCAATGGAAATGATAAGTTGGTGATTGTTTTTATATTTTTCCAGAGTTTTCTTTATCTCTGCTACTGAGGAATAAATTTCTCCAAAAGGTTTCTTAAATGCTCCTCGTTCTTCCTCTTTTAATATTAACACTATCTAACCCTCAGGGCGTATTCTCCAGGTAAGGTTATACCTAATTCCTTGGCTATATCTGATTTTTCTGGATCAACTATGATGAGAAATCCACTCCAGTTCCGGGAGCTGGATACATTGCAGATGGCGCATCTGTCCTCTTCCATGAGCCTATGACATTGGGTACATGCTTTGGTAACCATATCTATTTCTTCCTTCCTTTACTTTTTCCTTTACCTTTGGGTTTGCCTTTACCTTTGGGTTTGCCTTTATCTTTACCTTTCTGTTTCTCTTCTTCTATCCATTCGAATCTGCCCAGGCCGGGCTGTCTCATGGTGAGTCCGATCTTGGTTTCCTTTGAAGATTTACCCTTAAGTGACAGGGCCACGATTCGTGCCCGAACCTTGTTACCTTCTTCCAGGCTTTTCTTGGATTCTTTACCAAGCAGGGCTCCTCTTTTGGCGTCGTAGTTTATGTAGTCATCTGTGACCTGTGATACGTGCACCAGTCCATCTACTGGTCCGATGCGTATGAAGGCACCGAATTCTGTTATCTCTATTACCTCTCCCTCCACCACTTCATGCAGTTCCGGTTTGAAGAATAGAGCGGTGAATATTACGTCATGATAGGCTGCTCCGTCACCCATTATCACTTTTCCAGTACCGATTTCTTCTATTTCTTTAACGGTGACCATGAGTCCCAGTTTCTTATCGATCTTACCCACGTAGTTTTCATTTAAAACTTCAGCGGCAATATCTCTTATGGGTTCATCAAACCGGCTGGGTGGGATTCTAACCGTGTCTTCGATTTTGGATATTAAATACAAACTAAATCCCTCTTTTAACTAAGCAAAATTATTGTTTTAAACTAAATTTTATATAATTTACATTTTTTTAAGGTAATCTTTAAATTCATTAACCTTATCATCTAATCCTTTGGATCTAAGGTAAGCTTCAAATTCTTTAACATTTTTATCTAATTCGCTTGATAATTGCTCGAATTCTTTGTCGAATGTGTGTTTCTCTTTATATAATTCCACTGAATGGTTTATGGCTTCACGTGCTGCTTGTGCATCGTCCCATCCCTTAACTTCAGTTTTCTTCCCTTCGAGTTTCTTGTAGTCCTCGAAGAAATGGCTGATTTCATTTAAGAGTGATTCCGGCACATCGCTTATATCTTCAACATCCTTGTAACGGACGTCGTTTACAGGTACGGCCAGGATTTTATCGTCGCTATCTCCACCGTCAATCATCCTCATAACACCGATGGGCCGGGCGTCGATTACGCATCCCGGGAAAGTGGGTTCGTCCATTATAACCAGGATGTCCATGGGGTCTCCGTCATCCCAGAGACTCCGGGGTATAATACCGTATTCAGCAGGGTAATGGAATGGTGAGTACAGTACCCGGTCGAGTGCAAATGCCTCTTTATCCTTATCATATTCATATTTGTTCCTTGACCCCTTAGGGATTTCCACCACAGCATATACTACTTCCGGGGTGGATGGTCCGGTTGGTATTCCTTTCCAGAGATTCATTATCCTTTCCTCCTTAACATTAACCATTGAATTTGAATGATTAGATATTATCTACTATGTCATTATTAATTTTTAAAAGTTTTTTATACAAACTTTATAAATACCCATCCACACCCAGGTATTTCCTCTGCCGGAGGTAGATAACAGGTATTTCAAGCTTGCGGGCTCTCCTTCTAAGCTCCCGGTCATTGGTGCATAACACCCGTGATATCCGGAGCAGGGCATCATCCACCCTTTCCCCCTCGAGCAGGGGGATCTCTTTTATGGTTAAAGGTTTTAAACCCGCGATTTTAAGGGCGGTTGAAGCAGCGGTCCTGGTTTTGCCCCGGTTTCTTTCCCTGATATTTTCGAGTTCCTTTATTATGAAACTGGGGACCGTATACTTATAGTGGGGTATGAGCTCGTGAAGCTGGCCAGCCACGTCCAGATTGAACTGGGCGGCCATCATTAAAAATTTGCATCAAGTATAGCTTCATTTGATGATTCCATATCCAATCAACCTCCATCTGGCCCCTACTCTCCTGCTCAGGGCTACTCTTTGACCTTCATCTGCGCAGACTGGTAGTTTGAGTTTCACATCCACCACGTCTTTACGGGCGCTGGTCACCACTCCAATGGTGGTGGAGGTTCCGATATTAATCATCAACGGTTCCGAGGATTTAATGGGTTCCACACGCTTTTCTTCCTTGGTACCAACCACCCGTTCCAGGAGGTGGGGTTTCATGGTGAACTCGTATATCACCGGTGGGAGTGTGCCTGGTTTACCGGCTACAGAACCAGATAGGGAGTCTGCCTTGGTTAAAGCCGGGTCGAGTTTGGTGGCCACACCGATAAGCCCTCCCGGACCGATCTCATCCACGTTCTCTCCAGCACCGACTAGGCCGACAATTTCAGAAGTAAGACTGGTCCACTCACTTTGACCCTTCTTTTTAATCTGCACTCCTGGTTTTATCTCGATTTCATCACCCACTTTAAATTTTCCCTGTACGAGGGATCCTCCGATGACCCCTCCCACCATAGCTTCTGGCTGGCTGCCTGGTTTGTTTATGTCAAAGGAACGGGCAACGAACATGCGTGGGGATTTTCTAAGGGACCTTCGGGGTGTTTTTATCCTTTCCTGTATAACTTCAATTAATATGTCAATGTTAGCTCCCTGCTGGGCAGAGACCGGAATGATGGGGGCGTCTTCGGCGCAGGTGCCCTTGATGAAGTCCTGTATTTCCTGGTAACTTTCCACGGCACGTTCACGGCTCACGATGTCTATCTTATTCTGTACCACTATCACCTCGTTAACCCCAATAACATCTAAAGCCATGAGGTGTTCCTTGGTTTGGGGTTGGGGGCAGGGTTCGTTAGCGGCTATAACCAGCACGGCACCGTCCATTATAGCGGCACCAGAGAGCATGGTAGCCATGAGTGTTTCGTGTCCAGGGGAATCTACGAATGAGACTTTTCTGAGAACCTGTGTTTCCTCGCCGCAGTGTTCGCATACCAGGGCGGTGGTGAAGCACTGGGGAGAGGGGCAATTGGTACACCTGCGGAAGGTGATATCAGCATACCCTAAACGGATGGAGATACCTCTTTTAGTTTCTTCACTATGGGTATCGGTCCATATACCGGATAATGCCTTGGTTAATGTTGTTTTACCATGGTCAACGTGACCTACCAGACCAATGTTAATTTCAGACTGTGTTTTCAAAACTTACCCCCAGAATTTACTCCTCGTCAGCTTGTAAAAGTTCATCGATACTCTTTTTACCCTTCTTACTAATCACGGTACTGACCTGCACGATATCATCAGATATGGTGTTTCCACGGACGGTCTTTCTTCTGCGCTGTCCGTCCCTCTTGGGTTTAAATCCAGTACCGCCTGAAAGCAGGCTTTTTATCCTTCTAGGCCCTTCAACATCCTTTTTCATGGGGAAACCGTTTTTATCACTTCCCCCGCTAATTTTCAGGGTGTATCCGTTTAAACCTAAATTAGAAGCGTCAAATTCCTCACCAATTTTAAGTCCCAGTAACTGTTTGGACTCGGCTGCAGAAACTTCTATCTGTTGGCTGTCTTTACCTTCTGAAATAACTAATTTAAATGCCAATTTATTTCCTCCATTTAATTGCTTTTTCTTAACTCTTATTTATCTGTTATTAAATGTATAATAATCTAATATTATAAATTTTAAATTTTTTAAATGCATTCTAATTTTGGAATCAATTAAAGTATTCCCCAGGAGGGATCTTCCTTCCTTTTTATATCCACTATTTCCTGGAGTATATCCAGTTCATCTTCACTCAATTTTCCTTTAAGCTCTGTTTCCAGTATCTTATAATGTTTTTCCGGGATGTTAACGTATAAGGTTTCCCCCTCCTCAAAGTCACGGTCGAATACAGCTCCCTTTATGGCCATGGCCACTTTCGAACCTTTAGAAGCTGATTTCAGGTTGTCACCTTTATCCTGCATACTCTCCACTTTACCTATGGGGGTGCCATCTCCACGCATCAGACTGTAATCCTTCTTCACCGTGCCGCCCAGGACTTCTATACCGGCTATAGCTGGTTTACTGTACCTGAAGACTAGTTTAGGGATTATCCTTATTTTTGCGGGGTGTATTATGGCCTCCAGCCACTGTTCCCGCCTGCGTTCTTCGGCTGCCTTGAGCCACTCCTCGTAGTCCTCGGTGAGCTGGTAGATCACATCAGCAGAGAAGAGCTTTACCTCCAGGTTCTTGAGTTCCTCTGCTGCACTGGGCAGCACCTTCACGTTGAAGGCTAGGATAACCCCGTGCATGGGATCTTCCTTCTTCACGATGGACGCGTTGACCACATCCCTCCGGGAGATGTCGCCGATATCAGCAGTTCTAATTGGCACCTCTAGGTCCTTGAGCATGTTTACCAGTGCTTCCAGGGATCCCAGGGTATCTGCCTTCACCAGGACACCCATCTCCCGGGTGTCGATCTTGATGCTTTCGATCTCCTGGAGTATCTCCTCTTTCACCTCTTCGAAGTCGGCTTTAGCCACTCTCAGGGGTGATCCGGAGATGACGTTTTCGATTTTAGGAGCTACAATTTTTACACCAGCGGCAGCCACCACTTCATCCACCTTCTGGAACTTCTTCTTGGACTCCCGGATCTCCTCCAGTGGCCTTGGCTTTAAGAGTGAGCGTATCTTGGTGGTTATAACATCATCTATGGTTGTCAGTGCGATGACATCATTTTTACGGAGTATCCCATCGTAGATCACCACGTCCAGGGTTACCCCCAATCCTGTTTCCTCTTTAATCTCCAGTACCGTCCCTTTAGCCGGGGAATCGGTTTCTATCTGCAGCTGTTTCTGCAGGTACTGCTGGGCCAGGCCCATGAGCATGGTTAAAAGTTCCGCTATTCCTTCACCTGTCTTGGCGCTCATGGGGATGATGCTTACCTGTTTGGCGAAGTTACTAACCCGATCAAACCTTTCTGATTCGAACCCTTCACCGTGGAGGATTCCCACCAGTTCATAGATGCTGGTGTCCAGTTTTTCCTGCACACTTTTGGCCTGTTCATGGTATGATTTCATGAAAGTGGAGTCCTGGTGGACTTCCCATCCATAGATTCTATCGATCTTATTCCCCGCCACTATGAAGGGTGTTTTATACATTTTAAGGATGTTTAATGCTTCATAGGTCTGTGGCTTGAATCCTTCGTTTATGTCCACGATCAATATGGCCAGATCAGCCAGTGCACCTCCCCTTTTACGTAGGGTGGTGAATGCTTCGTGCCCCGGGGTGTCTATAAAGAACAGGCCGGGCATCTTATCCTTGATATCCAGTTTCTGGATGAAGGCACCGGTGATATTTTCAATCACTTCCATGGGTATCTCTGTGGCACCTATGTGCTGGGTTATGCCCCCTGCTTCCTTCTGGGCTATGGCACTGCCTCTGATGAAGTCCAGCAGGGTGGTTTTCCCGTGGTCGACATGACCTAAAACAGAGACTATGGGTGATCTCATCTTCAAATTAATCGTGTTCCTCCGAATAGATATGTTCTATTAGAAATTGATTCGTTCCCTGAATAATATTCCTTAAAATAAGAAAGGGGTGAGTTTCGTAAAAAAAATAGTGGGGTTTAAGGTTCTTCATAGATGAGTTCTTCATCTGGCAGGGTGTAGCTGCAGATTTCATCTTCACTGAAGAACAAGGCAATCTCTCGCTCGGCTGATCCTGGGGAATCTGAGGCGTGTATGATATTCCTGCCAGTGTCAATGGCGTAGTCACCCCTGATAGTTCCTAAATCTGCTTCTTTAGGATTGGTGGCGCCTACTATTTTTCTGATAAGACTTATACATTCGTTGCCTTCAATTACCATGGCCAGTACCGGTCCTGAGGTTATGTAGTCCACCAGGTCTTTGAAGAATGGTTTTTCTTTGTGCTCGCCGTAGTGTTCCTTTGCCAGGTCATTGTCTATGATGAGCATCCGGGCGGCGACTATCTTCAGTCCCTTTTCTTCCAGTCTGGTTATGATTTTACCGGCGAGTTTCCTCTTAACTGCGTCTGGTTTAAGCATCAGAAAGCTCTTTTCCTTCATATTTCTACCCTGTTACTTTTTTACCCACTTAACCTTTCTGGGAACTCTGTTGAGTTTGATCCTGTTTTTTTCACATTTACTGCTGCAGAAAAAGTATACTGTACCGTCCTTTTTGACGTACATCTTGCCGGTACCATCTTCCATTTCTTCTCCGCAGAATGAACATGTTCTCATGATAATACACCTTTACATTTAGGGTGTACGGATTTCCTTAGCTTCCCGTATGGTATCCAGCAACATTAAAACGTCGCCTTCTCTTATGGCTCCCATAACGTTTCTGGTAAGTATCCTACCCTTGTCTCTTCCTTCCAGTATCTTGCATTTTACCTGCATTACTTCTCCGGTCATGCCGGTTCTTTTTAATACTTCAATTACTTCGGCAGGAGTTCCATCGTCCATATAAAATCACCTTCGATTAAAAATAGGAAAGTTATCCCTTTAGGGCTTATTAACTTTTAATGATTAATTTTTAAGTTCTTCGACTTTCTCCACCACTTCAGTTACCAGTTCATCTGCTTCTCCGGCATCGGTTATGCAGGCAGATGCTGTTCCTACGTTTAAGCCTGCGGCTTCTCCTAACTCATCTTTGGTGGGAAGGTAGACGTAAGGTATCTCTTTTTCATCTGCAAGTACCGGGAGATGAGCTGCTATCTCTGGTGGGTCGATGTCCTCTGCAATAAACACTAAAAGAGCGTTTCCTCTTTCTATTGCTTTGGTTACTTCATTGGTTCCTTTACCAATTTTTCCTGTGTCTCTTGCAATCTCTAAAGCCTCATAGGCTTTATCTGCTATTTCCTTTGGTACATCAAATTTAACATAAATAGGTTTTGCCATTTATTTTACCTCCTTTTTCATCTGGTTTTAACCATCCATCGGCAGATCTTACTTTTATATTTATTGCTATAAAAGTTTGTTGCGCGATCAGTTAAATGACTTTAATAGAGCGTATTTAGTTTTTGATTAAATACAGTCTATTGATTCTAATTTTAAAACACGAAATACAATATATAGTTAGGTTCAAAATTAGCATTCGAATGTTTAGTAACGATGATATATATACTTTGTTGGTGGGGGGATTACTGTTAGTTAAGATTGTGGTAAAATAAGAATAATAAAAAAAGGTTTTAAAAATTATATGCGTTTTATTTTCTCTTAGACGCGATTACACCAGCAGTCAGGAATAGAACACCTGCAGTTAATACAACCATTGGAATCCCAGTGTCCTGCATGGGTACAGTATCTGTTGATGGGGTAACGTTGGTGGTGTTATTAGTGGTGTTATTAACAGGGATAATTCCAGCAATTAACACACTGTAAGTCGTGGTGTTAGCGATGTCTCCTCCAGGTCCCTGGTATGTGAAATTGATACTGGTTTCACCCGGTTGTAGTGCCTGGAAAACGAATGTACGATTACCAGGAGCCCCTATACCGCTACCTGGCTGGAAAATATCATCAACCAATTCTAAATAGGTTTTATCGTAATCAGCATGCCACGAGTAACCTGTAGATGGATTGCTGGATAATGTTATGTTGAATGATTCATTAACCGTAACATTAATATCAGCTGCAAAACTAGTCCCGGCCATTATGGCCATAATGCAAAGAATGTATAAAATACACGTTGTTAAGTA
The DNA here is from genome assembly GCA_011620845.1 of Methanobacteriaceae archaeon. Classification (GTDB taxonomy): domain Archaea; phylum Methanobacteriota; class Methanobacteria; order Methanobacteriales; family Methanobacteriaceae; genus Methanobacterium_A. The sequence continues at coordinate 2,005 of WOYJ01000028.1, read as the reverse complement.
TTTTGGGTTCAAAAAAACTACACCTCCCATTAAATGGGTAATTTTGTAACATTTTAGTGGAATTACTATTTAAGATTTCACAAAGCAAACGAGAGGAGATGCAACGAAAATAAAATTAGTGACACAAATAAAAAAGGAATTTAAAAAAGAAAAAAGAGTAGGAAAAACTGTTTAGAGTCTTTTGACGGATAATTCTACGTCAGAAGCTTTAACGGTTTTTCGGCCAGCGTGTTTTGCGAGTTTAACAGCTTCTCCAGCTATTATTTCACCCTGTTCTTCTAATGCTTTGGCTAGAGCTTCTCTAGCGTCGTCACTAACTCTTTCTGCACCGGCGTTTTTAATAATTCTTCCAATTGGAGCTATTGGTAATTCAGCCATAATATCACCTCATTTTTGTATATTTGTTATTATACTCTGTTGTACTACTCTTATATATATTTATCGTATATTTCAGTGATTATTTGGTGATCTGTAATGATATTTAGACACTTACTGGTGATCCATATTCATTTGCGCCACTTAATGAAGAATCATAAAATAAAAAGTCACATTGAAAAAATTAGAATATAGATAAAGTTCAAATTTTAAAAAAAAATAGATAGAGTTAAATTTTCTCAAAAAGAAGTCCAGTAAGAAATGGGTTACACATCCTTTAAAACATTTTTTAGGGATTCTATATTTGCTTCGATACTAACCGGTTCCTTACAGGCATTAATTGCAGTGTTGGGGTCTTTTAAAAGATGTCCGGTTACGATGCATACCACATCTTCTCCGTTATCTATTTCACCAGATTCCACCAGCTTGCGGAGGCCAGCGATGGATGAAGCACTGGCCGGTTCCACACCAATTCCCTCAGTTCTGGCCAGTAATTTCTGGGCGTCCAGTATCTCTTCATCGGTCACGGTATCTGAAGTTCCATCCGAATCATAGATAGCACGGAGTGCTTTAAGGGCGCTTACTGGGGCACCGATTCTGATGGCCGTGGCCACGGTTTCCGGGTTCTCCACTGGTATGATTTCTTCTGCACCTTTTCGAACGGCATTAGTTATGGGGCAGGCCCCCTCTGCCTGTATACCAGTCATCCGGGGCAGGTCCTCAATGAACCCGGCCTCATAGAATTCACGAATACCCTTCCAGATGGCGGATATGTTCCCGGCGTTACCCACCGGTAAGATAATCCGGTCCGGAGACCTCCATCCCAGATCATCGACTATCTCAAAGCCAATGGACTTTTGACCCTCCAACCTGTAGGGGTTTATGGAGTTTAAAAGGTAAAGTTCACCCTCAAGTGCCAGGGTAGTCACTGCCTCCAGGGCTTCGTCAAAGTTACCGTTTACTGATAGGACTTCTGCTCCGTGAAACATGGCCTGGGCCAGTTTACCCAGGGCCACCTTCCCGGAGGGTAAAAGCACTATACATTTCAACCCAGCCCTTGCAGCGTAAGCCGCCAGTGAAGCCGAGGTATTACCTGTGGAGGCGCAGCCTACAGTGTCCACACCCAGTTCAACAGCCTTAGTTATACCTACACTCATTCCCCGGTCCTTGAAGCTTCCGGTTGGGTTGGATCCTTCCACTTTCACATGGAGGTTCACACCTAGCTCTTCTCCTAATCGGTCACATTTGATGAAGGGGGTTCCTCCCTCCTGGAGTGAAATTATCCTGGTCTCATCCACGGGCATGAATTCCTTATACTTCCACATGGTGTTTCTTCTGCACTCGAATATATCTCTGGGTACATCTGGTTCCATCACCACTTCCAGAATAGAATCACACTCCCTGCAGGTGTAAATTATCTCGTCGAGGCCGTACTCTGCCCCGCATGAAATACATTTAATCATCGTTAGTTTCTCCAATATAGTTTAGTGTAATTTTTTTAGTTTAATGTAATTTCCATAAAAAGAAACTTTGAAAAGTCTTCACTTTTACAATTTTTTTCTTAAAATGGCAATTTGAAAATTGGTATATTTTTTTTCTAATATAAGAAGTTAAGGGGTAACTCTTAGAT
>WOYJ01000037.1 GCA_011620845.1 Methanobacteriaceae archaeon | reverse complement strand
AATTAATATATCAATTACAAATTTAGATTATTCAATAAACTTCTTAAATCAGGGAGAAATAGAAATGCCAATAAAGGAGGCACCACACTCATACAATCACCAGGAACTAGAGGAAGAAATACAGGAATTCTGGAGGGCAAACCAGATATACCAGAAAAGCCAGCAACTCAGGGAGAACGGACCTAGATATTCATTTTTAGACGGGCCGCCTTACTGCAGTGGACGCATCCACCTGGGAACAGCCTGGAACAAAATTATAAAAGACACTTTCCTCAGGTTCAAGGGCATGTCCGGATTCAACGTCCGCAGACAGGCCGGCTGGGACACCCACGGCCTGCCCATAGAACATAAAGTAGAGGGGATCTTGGGCCTTAAAAGTAAAAAAGAGATAGAAGAAAAGATCGGGATCGATAATTTCGTGAAACAGTGCCGGGAATTTGCAGTCAAAAACAAAGCCATCATGACCGAGCAGTTCCAGATGCTGGGAGTGTGGATGGACTGGGACGATCCCTACGTCACCTTCGACACCAAATACATGGAATCATGCTGGTGGACACTTCAAAGAGCACATGAAAAGGATTTACTCGTGAACGACCTCCGGGTGATAACCTGGTGCCCCCGGTGCGAAACAGCACTGGCCATGGCCGAGATAGACTATGAAAACAAGGATGACCCATCTATATACGTGAAATTCCCCCTTAAAACAGCCGAAGAAAACCAGTACATCCTGATCTGGACCACCACCCCCTGGACCCTGCCCGCCAACATGGCCGTCTGTGTAAACCCCGACTATGACTACGCCTATGTTGAAGTGGACGGTGAAGTCCTGATAATGGCCGAGGCACTGGTGGAATCCCTGATGGAAACATTATTTGAAGAGGGAAAAGATTACGAGATTACGAATACTGTTAAGGGGTTTGAACTTGAAGGTTTAACCTACAACCACCCTCTCCTGGAAGAGATACCTGTACAGAGGGAGTTTGAACATATGATACTCCCTGGAGACCATGTGACCTTAACTGAGGGTACTGGATGTGTTCACACCGCCCCGGGCCACGGTCCCGACGACTTCGAGATAGGGAAAAAATACGGGTTACCCATATTTTGTCCTGTGGATGAGGCAGGGTTATTCAAGGAAGAGGCTGGTAAATATGAAGGAGAGTTTGTGAAAGATGCAGACCCTTATATTATCGCGGATTTAGATACACATGGACTGCTTTTAAAATCTGATATTATAAGCCACCGTTACGGTTTCTGCTGGAGGTGTAAAACCCCCATAATTTATTTAGCTACCCAGCAGTGGTTTTTAAAGATCACGGATATAAAGGACCAGATGCTAGCTGAACTTGACCGGGTGGAATGGATCCCATCCTGGGCCGGGGAAAGTCGGTTCAGGAACTGGGTAGAAAACGCCAGGGACTGGACCATATCCCGGCAGAGATACTGGGGAATACCCATACCCATATGGACCTGTTCCCAGTGTGATGAGATAAAAGTAGTGGGTTCTATAAACGAGTTAAAGGAACTGGCACATGAAGGATCCCTTAAAGGGGATTTCATACACCGCCCCCATGTGGATGAGATAACCATCAAATGTTCCTGCGGGGGCAGTATGACCCGGATACCCGATGTCTTAGATGTGTGGATCGACTCGGGAGTTGCCGGGTGGGCGGCGCTGTACTACCCCCAGGAGAAGGAAGCTTTCGAGGAATGGTATCCTTACGATTTTATAACCGAAGGACATGACCAGACCAGGGGATGGTTCTACTCCCAACTGGGCTGTGGAGTGATATCCCTAGACAGCACACCCTACCAGAAGGTTTTAATGCACGGATTCACCCTCGATGAGGAGGGTAAGAAGATGAGTAAATCACTGGGCAACGTAGTAGAACCAGACGAGGTCATCCAGCAGTACGGTGCTGACGTCCTCAGGTTCTACCTTCTATGGGGAAATAAGCCCTGGGAGGATTTGAAGTTCAAATGGGACGAAGTTAAAACAGTGGGTAAAATGTTCAACATACTGTGGAACGTGTACGTCTTCACCACCACTTACATGTCCATAGACAACTTCAACCCCACCCTGTACAGTGAAGAGGATTTGAAATTCCGGGATGAAGACCGGTGGATAATATCCAGGATCAACACGGTGGCCCGGGAGGTGACAGAGGCCCTTGATTCCCTGCACCTGCACAAGGCAACCCGGAGCATCCACGAGTTCATAGTGGAAGATCTGAGCCGCTGGTATGTACGTTTAATCCGGGGGCGTACCTGGATAGAAAAGGAAGACCCCGATAAACTAGGAGCATATTATACCCTTTATCATGTTATGAAACAGCTTATAACCTTACTATGCCCTATAGCCCCTCATATTACTGAAAAAATATACCATAACCTCGTCCTGGAAGTAGAAGTGGATGAACCGGCCAGCGTGCATATGCTGGACTGGAAATTCGATGCAAACCTTATCAATGAAGAGTTAGAGGAAGATATGGATGTAGTCCGGGAGATAATCGAGGCATGTGCCCGGGCCCGGGATATAGCACGTTACAAACTCAGATGGCCAGTTAAAGAGGTGGTCATCGTCTCCGAGGATGTTAAGGTTTTAAAGGCAGCCCGCAATCTCAACCATATCATCATGGAACAGGCCAATACCAAGAAACTCCTTTCCTCCAACGATTTCCAGAACCTGAGGATAACTGCCAAGCCCAACCTGAAAACCTTAGGACCCAAACTAAGGGGAGATGTGCCTAAAGTGGCTGCTGTACTGGAGGATGGTGATGGGGCAGAAATAGTGAACATACTGGAATCTCAAGGGAAGTATGTGGTGGATGTAGAGGGTAAGCCCATCGAACTTTCTGCAGATGATGTCCTCTTTGAAACTGAACTCCCTGAAAACATCGTCACCGCTGCCTTTGAAAATGGAAGCGTATTCGTGGATACTGAGTTAACCCGGGAAATACTATCAGAGTCCATGGCACGGGAACTCATAAGGAGAATACAAGACATGCGGAAGGACCTGGATTTAGATGTGGAAGCAAACATACAGGTATTTATCGATTGCAGTGAACAGTTCGGTGATTTGATAAAATCTTTCCTGGGATTAATATCACATGAAGTCCGGGCTAAGAAATTCGTATTTGCAAAGGATTTGAAGGAAATCCCGGGAGATTATACTAAATACTGGAATATTGAAGATGATAAAGTGGGAATAACCATAATAAAATAGATTTAGATTGTAAAATTAAAGGTGAGATTTTCCAAATATAGTTGATAAGACGATTTTCTAGGTGGTAGAAGATGACTTTAACCGAAGCGGAATCTGAATACATATGTAAAGAGATTGGAAGGGAACCGAATGAACTGGAATATGGTATGCTGGATATCATGTTCTCGGAACACTGTTCCTATAAAAGCAGCCGGCCCCTACTGAAATTATTCCCCACAGAGGGTGAAAGAGTTATAGTCGGCCCGGGAGACGATGCAGGGGTTGTGGAACTCACCGATGAACTGGCCCTGGTAATTGGGATGGAAAGTCACAACCACCCCTCAGCAATCGAACCATACGGAGGCGCAGGGACTGGTATTGGGGGTATAATCAGGGATATCATCTCCATGGGAGCTATGCCAGTGGCACTTCTTGACCCGCTTCGCTTCGGATACCTGGATGATGAAAGATCCCGCTACCTCTTCGAATACGTGGTTAAAGGAATATCAGACTATGGAAACCGGGTGGGAATACCCACCGTGGGTGGTGAAGTAGAATTCGACGCCACCTTCCAGTTTAACCCCCTGGTTAACGTAATATGCGCTGGAGTTGTGCGTAAAGATTCAATAGTAAGGGGAATAGCCCCTAACGTAGGGGATATCTTCGTGCTTATGGGCGGCCGTACAGGTAGAGACGGTATTCACGGAGTTACCTTCGCATCTGAGGAGCTTACCACGTCATCAGAGATTGAGGACCGGCCAGCAGTTCAGATAGGAGACCCGTTCACCAAGAAACAGGTGCTTGAAGCTACACTGGAAGCCCTGGAGAAAATTAATGTACAGGGGTTAAAGGACCTTGGTGGGGGAGGACTGACCTGTTGCGTCTCAGAAATGGCAGCCAATGGAGGTAACGGCGCCTTAGTAAAACTCGAGAAAATACCACTTAGGGAAGAGGGGATGACCCCCTATGAGATAATGTTATCTGAATCACAGGAAAGAATGGTCTTCGTAATCCACCCCGAAGATGAGGATAAATTGATAGAGATCTTCGATAAATACGAACTTCCCAGGGCAGTGATTGGCACAGTAACCGACACCGGCCGCTTTGAAGTAATCCATAATGGGGGAATTATAGCCGATATGCCTACGAGTATGTTGTCCGACCCACCAACCATAGAAAGGGAATGTGCAATCGATCACATATCTCCAGAAGATAATACTGAACCCAACTTAGAAAAACTAGGAGTGAAAACCCCTACGGTAGAGGAAGGAGATTTAAAGCAAACCCTACTTAACCTTCTATCCTCCCAGAATATCGCCAGTAAAGAATGGGTTTACCGGCAATATGACCATGAAGTCCAGATTGGAACGGTAGTGAAACCTGGTGACGACGCCGCGGTCATCAGGGTAGGCGATGAAACCGCCTTCACCATCACATCTGACTGTAACAGTTCCCACACCAAACTAAACCCCTACCATGGAGGGGCCGGTGCGATAGCAGAAGGTATAAGGAACGTGGTCTCCATGGGCTCAGAACCCCTATGCATAGTGGACTGCCTTAACTTCGGTAACCCGGAGAAGCCCCATATCTTCAAACAGTTTACAGACTGTGTACAGGGAATGGCCGACGTGGCCAACCGTTTCGGGACCCCGGTTATCAGTGGTAACGTTAGCTTTTACAATGAAACAGAAGGTGTGACCATCAATCCTTCACCCGCAGTGGGCATGTGTGGATTGATGAAGATAAAAGATATTAGAACCTTTGAATTTAAATGTGAAGGTGATAAAATCATCATGATCGGAGAAACCCGTCCAGAATTAGGTGGATCGGAATACCAGAAATTAATCATGGGAAAAGTCCAGGGCGAACCACCACACGTCCATCTTGAAAATGAATACAACGTTGCCATGGCGGTTTTAAATTTAATCAGGCAGGATTCAGATGGTAACATAACTGCTGTCCATGACTGTTCCACAGGCGGTATAGGTGTTGCACTTTCTGAAATGGTGTTATCAGGAGGTTTAGGGGCTGAAATAGATCTATCCCAGATACCTGGTGCAGAGGGCTTGAACGATTTTGAAGCATTATTCTCAGAATCCCATGGAAGGTTCCTAGTAACTGTTAAAGAAGAAGCTGCAGATGAAATCTTGGGAAAACTTGACGTCCCGGTGGCTGTGATTGGAACAGTGAATGTTGATTCACTGGTTATTAACGATTCAGTAAACATTCCAATATCTGAGCTTAAAAACTCTTATCATGGCGTTATAGAGAAATTCATGGCCTGATGGTAATGAAAGAGCTACTTCGGCAGTTAATTCATGCCTCGGGTGTTTTCATTGTGGTTTTGAGTTATTTCCTTAAACCGGATGCCCTGATAATTATCGCCATTTTGGTTCTTCTTTTTGTGGTTCTCCTGTTCAGATTAGATAAAAGGTATAATGTTCCCTTTTTTTCATTTATTTTCAGACATTGCAAGAGAGAAGACGATGAACGAGGCTTCATCTACTTCTTCGTAGGTATTATCCTTACCTTAGTCCTATTCCAATTCAACATGTCGGTGGCCAACGCCGCTATACTGATTCTGCTTTTCGGCGACTCGGCTTCCACCATAATTGGGCGGAAATGGGGTAAACATAATCTCCATTTCAACCCTAAAAAAACCCTGGAGGGTAGTATATCTTTCTTCGTGGTTGGGTTGGTCGTGGCATTAACCCAAGTATCCCTCTTATCCGCTCTTTTAGGGGTGGTTTTCGGGGCTTTAACCGAGGCATACAGTCCAGTAGACGATAACATTCTTATTCCACTGGTGTCTGCACTGTTTATGAGTCTGGTTATTTATCTGATCTAAAATAAACTATTTT
>WOYJ01000091.1 GCA_011620845.1 Methanobacteriaceae archaeon | reverse complement strand
TTCATTATCTTATACAGTAACATAAATAAAATATAACAATTGTTAATTTAAACTTTATTCTCTAAAAATAGTCACTAGGAAAAAATTAATTCCTTAAAGGTTTGGAGTTACCCTTTTTATCTTTTTCTTTTTCATCAGGCCCGAAAAGTTCCTGGGCAATTATACCACCAAAAGCTCCTAATAATATGAATATAGCCAGTGATACCACGAAACCTAAAATGAGATAGGTAAATCCTTCAAACATGAGAAGCACATTGAAATCTAGGCCGTAAAGGTTGAAGGATAGGGCGGGTGGGGTGAAGAATTTAACCAGGAAGAATAAAACTGCCAGAACACCACCAGCAATTCCACCAACCCTGTAATTGTTTCCCTCAGAACCAGCCATACCGCTGGCTATAAATCCGGTAAACACCACGATAGGCAGGACAGTCACCAATAACGTTGGTAAAATTAAATAGTCCACGAATATCAGGATCAATGCGATGAGCACACTGACGAATACTGATGTTTCTAAACTGGCCATAAATTATTAACTCCCGGGAGATGATTTGTATTAATTTGGTAATAGGTTTGTATAAACACCTGATACTAGATGGTTTCTGATACTAAATGAGTATAAACACCCGGATACTAGATGTTTTGTCTTACTTCCTTAATAGGTGTTTAGTCTATGAAATTTTTTTTTGGAATTTTTTGGCAAAACATGATATACGAGGCATCTAATAAAAGATTTTCTAATAATCGGTTTATATAGATGGAAAAATATTATGCAGATAAAAAACAAATATTACGATCAATCAAAGATCTAAAATCATCTACTGGATATGAGACGAAATGAGCCTGTTTGGAAACTCTAAAGACAGCATCGAAAAGTTGGAATCAGATGGAAACGTACAAGAGTTGATAAACGCTTTTGTGGAGGGTGACCAGGATACATCCTGGAAAGCAGCCCAGGCATTAGGCAGGATAAAGGATAGGAGATCAGTAGAACCATTGATTGAACTCCTGGCCCATGGAAACAATGAAATACGATGGAATGCGGCTAAATCCCTGGGTAAAATAGGGGATAGAGCGGCAGTTCCCCGGTTAATTATCCTCTTGAAGGATGAGGAATGGTACGTCCGTTGGCATGCAGTGGAAGCACTGGGTAACATCGGTGATGAAAGAGGCGTGCTACCCATTATTAAGTTTTTAGATGATAAAAAAATTAGAAATGAAGTGGCCATATCCTTAGGTAAGATTGGAGACAAAAGAGCGGTGGAATCACTTATCAGGGCATTACAGGATGGGGATCCCGATTTCAGATCTGCAGCGGCGGAAGCACTGGGGATGATCGCCGACGCGGAAGCAGTATCGCCCTTAATAGAAGCCCTGAAGGATGATGATATGAGCGTTCGGAAACACGCAGCTGATGCCCTGGCCATGATCGGTGATGAACGAGCATTAAAACCTTTAAAAGAAGCGTACCAGAATGAGAGATGGTACATGAAGCTGCATATAGAAGAGGCCATCGATGAGATACTAGCTAAAAAAAGGGAATAAAAAATATTTATTTGTGGAATGCACCGGCTATTAATTGAATACACCAACTATTAAATTACAACAGTTCACTCATCCGTTAAATCAAGCAGTGAATCCCTCATTTTCTCTATCTCATTTACACCCAGATGGCCCAGTTCAGATTTATAAACCAGCAATTTCGAGTTTTTTATGGATTTTGAAAGGGGGATGGCTTCTATCTCCGGTGGGAAATACTGGTCACCTTCAATCCCAATCACCAGTGACTTAGCCTTGATTTTATTTAAATCATCCCTTACATCGAAGGATAAAGCTGCATTGTTCCTCCACACAATATCTCTGGCGTCTATTTCCACCCCTCCTGCACCATCCCCACTGAAGGCTTGATTTAATATATTCTTATCACCAAATGCCTTATGATAATAGGGTATGGTGAATGCGAAGAGGAACATGAATTTACTGACACTTTTAACTGCATCATGAGGATTTTCCTGGTAGTTACCATCCATGTAACCAGGATGGTCCTCTACGATGCTGTTTTGAAACTGGAATATGGCCTGGTTCCTGCCTAAAACAGCCGGGCCAGTTACGATGTGAACCAGGAAATCCATATAATCCGGGTAACTCACACCCCACTTCAGGCTCTGGAATCCTCCCATGGAAGTGCCGATGACACCCTTCAGATGGTTGATTTTCAATTCCTCTAGGAGGCGGTACTGGGCGTTGACCATATCACCCACCCTGTACTGGGGGAAATCCACACCCAACCCTGAGGTGGAGGGGGCAGATGATCCTGATGAACCGAGGCTGGTGGGGGATATTATGAAATATTTATCTTTATCGAAGGGTTCACCGGACCTGGTGAAATCCAGGAAACGCTTAAAAGAGGAGTAATCACCGGACCAGCCGTGTATAAAGAGCAGGCCATTTACTATTTTTCCGTCTGCATCCCTTCTGGCCTGGCCCGTGGTGAAGTATTCCATGGTGAGTTCATCCAGTTTCTCACCCGACTGGAATTTGAAATCTTTTACGGTACAATAGGAAGGTTTTAAATCAGTTATATCTAAATCCATTACAGGTATCTCCCTAAATTTAATAACTGTTATTCCTTAACTTAGTAAAGCTTATTTTCTAATTAATAATCCTTATTTCCTTAAATTATAACCCCTATTCCTCTTAACTTATCTCTTCCCCATCCTCGTAGACATGGATACAGACCACTGGACAGGTAAGTGCGGCATCTAAACAGCAGTCAGCCTCATCTAACTCTAATTCATCGTTATCATCAACTCTTTTAGATCCTATCAGGTGGGATAATCCTTCGTCGTCGAGTTCGAAATATTCTGGGCATTCTTCTACACAGTTCTCGCAGGAAGTGCATTTATCTCTCTCAATAACCACTTTATAGGGGGCCATATTTTTCACCTAGTTTGTTTAATCCAATTCCTATTCTTTCCCAACACATTATCTAAATTCTACTTTTCATACCAAATATATTCCATCTAAATTCTATTTTCATCCAGTAATTGTCTATCATTTAATTTGTATAAACACCATATTAATTTTTGATGATAAATACGGGTATAAACCAGGAAAAAACCGCCCTGATACTGGTGGCCCTGGGAGCCTTCCTGATACCTTTTATGGGATCATCCCTGAACATCGCACTTCCCAGTATAGGGGATGAACTAACCGGCAGCCTGATCCTCTTAGGCTGGCTCCCCACGGTATTCGTACTGGCCAATGCGGCATTCCTGCTACCATTTGGTAAGTTAGCTGATATCCACGGCCGGAAAAGAATCTTCACCTATGGGGTGGTGATATATACTACAGCCTCTCTATTAGCGGCTCTTTCGCCTACGATTCAATTTTTAATTTTAGGAAGCTTCCTCCAGGGACTGGGATGTGCACTGATCTTCGCCACAGGGACCGCTCTATTGAGTTCGGTTTACCCGGCCGACCATAGAGGCGCTGCCTTCGGATTTTTCATCACCGCCGTATATGTAGGACTTTTTTTAGGTCCACTTCTGGGTGGTTTCCTGGTTCAAAACCTGGGATGGAGGAGTATATTCTTCTTCAACGTCCCGCTGGGATTAATACTTTTAACCCTCATATTCTGGCGACTTAAAGGGGAATGGACCGGGGCCCCAGGTGTGGAGTTCGACTTACTTGGCTCTGCCATTTACATACCATCCCTGACTGCCCTGCTGTACGGGTTCACCGACCTGGGAAACAGCATAGGGCAGATGATATTTATAGCTGGTGTGGTGGGATTTATCATATTCCTCTGGAGGGAGCGTGTATTTCCAGATCCCATCTTAAGACTGGAGGATTTGCTGAAGAGAGTTTCAGCTTCCTCTGCACTAGCACTGCTTTTTATTAACATATCCACCACGGCCATGTGGATCCTTTTAAGTTTATACTTCCAGGATCTACTGGGTTTAGAGCCCCAGATAACTGCTTTGATAGTATCAGTTGAGCCATTGATGGTGGCGCTTCTTTCACTGGCTGTGGGACGGCTCTCTGATCAAAGGGAGAACAGGATATTCACAGTTTCAGGCATGTTCGTTACCACCACAGGATTACTTATCCTATCCACTCTCAACCTGACCACACCCCTGCAGATTACAATTCTGGGACTGGTTCTGGTGGGTGTGGGTATAGCCCTCTTCTCACCTCCTACTACTAATACTTTTATGGGCAGCATGAAACAGGCCAACTATGGAATGGCCTCCGCCACACTTTCCACCATGATCTACGCCGGCCAGACACTCTCCCTGGGGATACTTCTCTTCATAATCTCCGGGTTCATGGGTAACGTTCAGGTAACACCTGCAAACTACCATTTATTCCTTTCCAGTTTAAACGTTGCTTTCTTGATCTTCGCATCTTTCAGTGGAGTGGGAGTGGTTATCAGTTTATTCATGAGCAAAAAACCGGATTAATTGGTAAACCGACCAAGCATATCCTTTGAAAGTTCTTATATAATAAGATTGATTACTCATGTAACATATAATTATATAAGACGATGAAGGGGATTAACCATGACAGTTGTCAGGAAAAGAAGTGGTGATAAGGAAACATTCGATGAAGTAAAACTTAAAAGATCCATCCAGAAAGCAGGTATAGATGCCGGTTACACCTTAGATGATATCTCAGATGAAGTAGATGAGATAACAGGTAAGATACTGGAGATGGCCAACCAGAAAATTGAGATAAACTCGGATGCCATACGGGACCATATCCTAGTGGAACTGGATAAAACCAAACCTTCCGTAGCTGAAGCATGGAGAAGGTTTGATGAGAAGTATAAAGGATCTGGATATCTGTAAGATAGTTTTTTGACTTTGGATTTGGGATCTGTTACGTTAGTTTGCTTTTTTTTGAATTTTTATATATAGTTGAATACGTAACCTTTTTAACTAAAAGCCGAATATTATATTGGAAAGAGAATCTGGCATGTATTCCTTATTGGAGGATTTTTCATAGTGCTGTCTTTATTCATAGAAAGTGTAATAATTGCAGCGTTAATTGGTGTTTTGGGTTTTTCACTGTTTGGAGTATACATGAACTTTTTAAACAGGAAGAAAAGGTTAAAAAGGGATGGTATCCCAAAATATGAGAAGGGGGGCAATGATGAGAATTTTTATTAGGGGATTTCATCATCTATAGATTTTTTAGTTCATCAAACCATTCAGCAGCATGATCTATTCTGTATTTCATCTCCTGTTCTATCATACACATCTCCACCTCAATTTCCAATTTATCTGGATCCAATCTTTCAGGAACTACTCTTTTCTGCGCTAAGGGGATTATAGATTTATAATTTTCAAAATATTCCATATCATAATACTCTTTAACGTATAAATCTTCCCCTATTTCTATTATTTCCTCAATCTCTGCTCCTTGGGATTTTAAAAAACCAGATTTATGCCTTTCAAGTATTACTCTTCTTTTTTCAGGTTTTAAATCGCTTATTCTAAACGTTATGATGTATTCATCCCTTTCCTTGAGATATTCCCAGTCTGTTATGTCCACAGTTTTTTCTTTCATTTTCACCATGATCATTCACTTGTTAATAACAAATATAATAATTAATGGTAAAAATTAATACTTAGGGTTTGGGGTAAAGAGCATTTGAGTAGTAATACTATTATATGGATATGATATGAAAAGACTTGATAATGTTTTGAATTCAAATAATTTCATTGAAATAATATTCTCAATGGAAATATTTGGAAACGGGTCTATATACTTGATTTTAATTTTAAAATAGTCTGATTTCAGCTAGTAAAAACTATAGAAGTAACTGTCTGATTGTTTTATTTCAATCCTAAGATAGTCTGATGGTGATGTCCATAATAAATCAATATTACTTATATTACTCTGGCTATTGTTAAATAGTAATCGTTATTTATATATAAATTTCACTCATTAGTCAATAAAAAACGTATACATTCATATATTATTAATGACAACATGTATTTTAAATATAGCGTGGGCGTACTATGAATCAAAATTTGCTACTGATGACCGACAGCTATAAAGCATCACACT
>WOYJ01000017.1 GCA_011620845.1 Methanobacteriaceae archaeon | reverse complement strand
TAATTTCTTTAAATTTATTTTCACATATAATAAATTTTCAAAGAAATATTTCCTACTACAATTTTCAAAGAAATATTTCCTACTACAATTCTTCAAACTCTGTTTTTAAATAGATTAAACCACCAAGGGTCATGTAAATATCTTCCAGGGGGATTCTAACCTGTTTGGAATCGTCACGGTTCCTGATGGTCACAGTGTCATCCTCCAAAGTTTGATGATCTACAGTCACAGCATAGGGGACACCTATCTCATCAGACCGGGCGTACCGCCTGCCGATGGTACCAGAGGCATCATATTCTGCTATTAAACCTTCTCTTCTTAACTCGTCCCTTATCCCCCAGGCGACGGTTGTCAGTTCTTCTTTATTTACCAGTGGAAAGACGTTCACTTCCACAGGAGCTATATCAGCAGGAAGCTTTAAAATGGTTCTATCTCCTTCCTTATGGTAGCAGTGGAGGAGTACAGAATAGATAATCCTGTCTATACCATAAGATGGCTCTATAACGTGCGGAAAGATTTTCTCTCCCCTGACAGTCTCCTCTACCTCCTGGAAGTTGATGATATCTGGAGTTAGGATGTGTGTTTTACCTTCTATTTCTAGGTGGTAATCTCCACTTTCCTGGAATGAATCTTTAATCTGGGAAGCATCCATGTCCTTTAGGGCTTCCATTATTTTAGGGGCATCTGCTTTAAATAGGGGACCGAACTTCTTCATCTGGGGCTTGGCCACCAGTTTCTTCACGGTTTTAGGCTGGTCATATTCGATGAAAACTCTTAAGTCTTCCTTACTGTGCTTACTATGGGATTTTAAGTCGAAGTCGGTACGATCAGCTATGCCTATTATCTCGATCCAGCCGTACCTGTCTGTTTCAATCTCCACGTCCCAGCAGTCTATGGCGTAATGGGCCATCTCGTTACAGAGGTGCTGCCTGAATCTTATAACCTCTTCAGGTATACCCAGATCCTTCAGGAATCTTAGGGCCAGGCACAGCTGGTAGGTGAGCATCTGGCTGGAAATAATACCATCATTAACTGCTTTTTGGGCTGTGTATTTAACAGGATCCCCCTCATCAGTTTGGCTTTGGGCAGAATACAGGGTCAAACTGTCCTCTGCTACTTCATAGAATCGGGGGTGGGTTTTATGCCGGGGATCCACGAAGATCTCCACCTCGGCCTGGGTGAATTCCCGGAGTCTGATAACACCCTGACGGGGTGATATCTCGTTACGGTAGGCTTTACCCAGTTGTACCACGCCGAAGGGTAATTTGCCACGGTTAAACCTAAGCAACCTCTTGAAGGGTATGAATATTCCCTGCGCAGTTTCTGGGCGTAGGTATCCAGTTTGTTTACCCTTTGAACCAATTATGGTCTGGAACATGAGATTGTAACTCCACACATGAGTTAGGGGGCCTCCACAGTTTGGACAGGAGAGTTTTTCTTCAGAGAGAATTCTGGATAACTCCTCATTGGGAAGGCCTTCCACATCCTTACCAGTGGCCTCTTTGATTATATGGTCTGCCCGGAAGACGTTTAAACAATCTTTACATTCGGTCATGGGGTCGTTGAAGTGGTCTACGTGTCCTGATGCTTTAAGGGCTTCCTCGGGCATTATGGTTGGTGATTCTATCTCAAAGAATCCCTCACCTATCACGTAGTATTCCCGCCATTTCTCCATGATCTTATTTTTTAAAGTGCCACCTAGGGGGCCATAATCAAAGAATCCAGCAACACCGGAGTATATTTCAAAAGAGGACCATAGGAATCCTCTTTTTTTGGCAATAGTCATTACTTCATCATTTTCCACATGATCATCTCGTTAATTAAAGGGTTGTAAATTGAAAGCTTTGAGGTTCTAATAAGTTCTTACAGCTTAAAGTTCTCAATTAGTTAACTATAATATATATTATTTTACTAACTTGATCTGTTTGAACCTGTTTTTAATTTCATGGTCCTGTTTTATCTTACTGGTGATGGGACGTTCCTGTCCCATGTATTTACTGTCCCGGTCGGGATGGCCATATGGCTTCTCTGAAGGGCTGGTCATGGTTTCAAAGACTATCTGACACACCCTCTGTCCAGTGTAGAGGGCGACTGGCATTTTACCGATATTTGATATTTCTAGGGTTATCTTACCATGGAATCCCGGGTCGATGTAGCCGGCGGTTACATGCATGGTTATACCTAACCGGCCCATGGATGAGCGTCCCTCGACACGGGCCACCAGGTCATCAGGGAGTTTAACAGTTTCATAGGTGGTGGCCAGGGCGAATTCTCCGGGGTGGATTATGAATGGCTCTCCCTCCTCTATATAGAAGGATTCCATGTAAGATTCCAGGTCACCAGGATCCATGGGGTCTATAACTGGTTTACGCACAATTCTAAAACCTTTAAATTCATTACCAATCCGGAGATCAACTGATGACGGCTGTATCTGCACATCCGGATCTTCCAATGGGTGTATGGTAATTCTACTATTCTCTAAATATTCTTTAATATCAGTATCACTTAAAATGGCCATTTTCTTCCCTCACTTTCCTCTTGATCTTCTTTTTTAATATCAATGGATGATGGGTTCCAGATGGTATTGGGAAGACCGCAACTATTTCCCACTCCAACCAGTAGAACCTGGGAACCCTCCTTGGATCTTAAAATTGAATTTTCCACCACCGGTATGGTTTTAACTGCGGCATCCCGTAGTTTACGGGTTAATGGACTGACCGCCTCTTCAGGACTCATCTTGACGATAATCGCATCCAACTGAAGATCCTGGTCGACTAATTTTTCCTCAATCTCCCAGCGGTCCACACCGGGACCTCCGATTACCAGACCGATGCCCTGGGCAATGGAACCAGTTTCCTCTCCTTCGAGTTTAACTGCCGCATCCACGGTTATAATTCTCTTTATGCCTTCTGCTTCTATAATTGAGTTTATGGTTTTACCTACTTTACCTACACGTGCTCCCGGACCTTTAGCCCGGGCCATAATCACTTTCCTGCCCTGGTATTCCCTTTGAGTTATTACCATTTCTTCCTGTTCTTGGAGATCTCCCGGGTGGTCTGATTCCATCATCATCCCCACCACCAGGGGCCCTAAACCATCACCAATTGGTTTACCCTTGGAAAAGGCTTCAACTCCTTCAAACTGGGCTTTAACTATTCGCATGATTAAGGAGAGACTCATCTGCAGCATCAGAAGCAATTGTGGGTTGCCTGTTTTCCTGGAAAGTTCTAAATTATGCCTGACCTGCTTGGCTACGTTGTTAATTCCCAGGGTAGCTTTCAGGGTCATGGTTATGTTGGATTTCCAATCTTCATCAGCTTCTGGTGACAGTTCCTCTGCCATGTATTTGAAGTTTTCCTCACTCATCTCCAGGATTTTATCCAGTTTACGGACAATCCCATTTGGATCCAGGTCCACCGGGGGGATTACGAAGAATTCCATGAAATCCTTGACGGCAGCTTCTGGATCTTTTGATGGATTACCCTTATCCCTTGAGATTTCTATCAATATCTTCTGGCCCTTCACCACCATGCTTTCTAATTCTAATACCGACTGGGTAACACTGGATATGATTCTTCTCCGGATGATTATAGGGAGAAATAGTACGAGCAGGATCACTACCAGTATGCCTATTATCTCAAAGGTGCTTAAACCAAATACCATTGTTTCTTCCTATTATCCATTCTTATAGGCATCTACCCTCTGTTTAATCCTTCTCAGGGTACCTTTCAGGGTGTGGGCTTCTCTCGCGGAGATGAAAGACCTTCCCAGTATCCTGCGAAACACGGTGGAGGCATTTTTACATTTATGGGGTGGATATCCCAGTTTATCTATAATCTGGTCCATGGTGTAGATTAAACTTTCTTTTTCAATCTTTGAAGCCAGTTCTGAGTCCTCCACATGGAAGGTAAGGTCCTTTTTAAATAATTCATAGAATATTATGGCGGCAGCATGGGTTACGTTCATTATGGGGTACGCTTTATGGGTAGGTATAGATACCACCACGTCACATAGTTCAATTTCCTTGTTGGTTAGGCCATTTCCTTCCCTACCAAAAATTATAGCGATATTCCCGTTGAAATTCACAGATTCCCTGAGCTGCTCTGGTTTTACAGCGATACGGGGGACGTTGTGACTCCCCCCGGCGACACCAGTGGTTCCTACAAGGAAATCGATTCCTTCAGAATCTGAGAATTCCAAAAGTGAACTGTAGGTTTTCCTCTTCCGGATGATGTCCTTGGCGTGCATGGCCTGGAACCAGGTCTCATTTTCTATGGGGCAGGGGTTGATAAGGACTAGCTTGGTTAGTCCGAAGTTTTTCATGGTCCGGGCTAGAAATCCAATGTTGCCTGGAGATTCAGGTTCTGTAAAAACAACGTAAATCATGGGAATCCACTTCATTCGACGGGAATCATAATCTATCCATTTTATTTGAACATCAATCTTTTCCGTAGGCCATCTGAAGTAATCTTAAGATATTAAGAACTTCCACATCCGATCCTTCCTTTACCAGGGAATCCCGTATATGGTACTCACAGAAGGGACAGATGGTGATCACCGCATCTGCATCGGTCTTCTTTATCATATCTACCTTTTTTTTACCCATTTTAGCGGCCAGTTCTGGCTTACCTGCGCGCACGCCGCCACCGGAACCGCAGCACCGGTTGGGCTCTTCCATTTCAACGAATTCCAGTCCCTTGATCTTACCTAAGATTTCCCGGGGGATTTCCCGGATGCCCTGTCCCCTGGCAAGGTGGCAGGGGTCGTGGTAGGTGACCCTCATATTCAGGGGTTCCATATCTTTGATGTTCAGCTTATCTGCCAGGAACTCGCTTATCTCCACCACATTGAGGTTCACACCATATTGGGGGTAGTCGTTTTTAAGGGTGGCTCCGCATCCAGCACAAACCGTTAATATGATGTCGTAATCCTTGAATACCTCTTCATTTTTCCTCACCAGTTCCTCTATGACATCTGTCTGTCCGGTCCGAATCATGGGAGAGCCGCAGCATACTTGATCTGTGGGTACCACTATATCTATCCCATGCTCCTTTAACACGTCCATGAGGGCCAGTCCCACATCAGGCAGCCGGTAGTCGATCATGCAACCGGTGAAGAAGGCGATTTTGGGTTTCTTTTCATCAGGTTTTACATGTTCTGATCCTCTTCCATCCCCTTCCTTTTCATCGGCTTGTTCACCCAGGAACTTGATCAAGCCATCACCCATCTCTCCCTCACCCAGAGGTTTCACTGATCGGCCCGTTTCCTTTATGAGCTTTTTAACTGTTTTATGGGGTGGTAAAGGACCGATACCTTCCTGACAGGAGATCTCCCTCAGTTTTTCAATGGCCCCGCCGAAGGTGTTTATCTCCTTGGGACAGACCTCCACGCACCGGCCACAGGATGTGCAGCAGTATAATCCTTCATCAAACCCGGTCCGGGCACGGTCTCCACAGTCACGGGGGTCTAATGCGAATTTACTAAGGTAACGCATGAAGTATGGCCCGGCGAATTCCTTGGTCTCTGCTATCACGGGGCAGGAGGATAGGCAGGACAGGCATTCGATGCAGCTTCTAAGCTTCCTTGAATTCTCCAGTTCCTCGGGGTTAATCACCGCCGGGCAGGAGTACTCGTTGCAGTCCTCGATGAACAGGTTCAATTCCTTAACCCGGCTGTCAATGGGGATCCGGTCAACTACCAGGTCCTTTATCACGTCGAAGTCCAGTGGTTCGATCAAGTCTCCGTTTTCTATCTCCGCTTTACAGGCGAGTACGGTTTCTCCATTTACCTTCACGGCACAGGAACCGCACTGACCAGCCCGGCAAGAGCACCTGTAACTGATTTGAGCGTCATATTCCTCATTAATACTATTTAAAGCATCTAAAACCTTCATCTTCTCCTTTTTATCGATCTGGTAGGTTTCAAGATGGGGTTTTTCATCCTTTCCAGGGTCGTATCGTGATATTTTTACTTTAATCATCATTTATCTTTCCATAAACAGGTTTTTGAATTTAAAGATTTTTGAATTTAAGAGTACATCTAGCTTTGATTACATTATTAAAATAAAATCTAAAAAT
>WOYJ01000142.1 GCA_011620845.1 Methanobacteriaceae archaeon | reverse complement strand
TTAACATATATGTAAAATTTTTCCAATTCACCTTCAACAACGGAATAAACTGGTTTCAAAAAGCACTTGAACTCATCCTAAAATCATGTACACATACAGGGAGATGAGCGTTCAATTTAATTCATCCACTTATTTTAACTCCAATCTCTCCCTTGCTTGTAAGGTAGCCTCCAAGAGCAATGAGGTATAAGATTGGTGGGAATGCTATGAACCTCTCGTTACCCCCAACACCTAAATATATCTCCAGAGGATTACTGAGACCCCCAAACCTGAAAACAACCACTAAAAGAAGAAGTATAAGGGCAGGTACCCCCAATACCAACGATATTACAACCAGGGGTTTGTTCAGGCCTAATCGGTAACTGAATATTGTAGCCAGACTACCGAACAGGAAGGCCACCAGGGCGAAGGATGAGTGGGTATCTCCAGTATACTGAGGGAACAAGGCCAGGCCTATCGCACCTACAGCAGAAATGGCAAGCAACACCGAGAAAATACGGGCGCCTCCGCTTTTAAGGATTAAATAAGCCACTATAAGGATTAATATGCCAAATATTATCACGCCGAGGTTGAAGACCATGGCTGATGGTTCCACAAGGGGTACAGAACCTCCAAGGGTGCTTAACGTGTCTTTTGTGGAACTGTAGCCTGTAAACTGTGTCTGGGCAAAATTTACAGCCAGTAAAAATTGTATACAACCCACTGATAATAAAATTCCAGCAACCTTACAGTAATTCTTTTCGCTCTGGATATATTTCCCCCCTTAAAAATTTCATATATATCCATCTAGGATTTTCTGTTTACATTCATGATTTTCTATTTGTTATTTATGTTATCCCTTATTTTTACCTTTTTGCACTGAAATTCAAGGAGGATTTAATCCTCTTTCAATATCAACCTCATATCAACGGCTAATGCCCCTTCTCCTTCTTCGAAAACCATTTGGGTTTATTTCAAATTCATTGATTTCTGTGAAGTCTGTTACCAGCTGTGAAACTCGAAGTATCGTATCTGCAATGGATCCAATATCACTTGCTTTATCTCCACGTGCTCCTTCCAGGGCTGGTATGACTATAACTGCGAGATCTACAGTCCATATTCTTTTATTGAGTTATAAGCGGGAATTCTAAATATGGTTTCATTTTTGGGATTAACCGGGACAATATCTCCTCCATAATACTTCAGAAGGGATATCATTATATCATATCCGATTTTACCCTTTGTCTATGAGCACCTATCACTGCAATTAATTTTGCATTGAACATTTCAAGCATGTCTATCACCTCTTACTATAACATTTAATGTGTCCATGTCTATCTCCTATCGATTGTTAATTTAAATTTCTCTGTTTTCGAGGAGTGTGGTTGAAAGGTCATTTCCTTGGATTACTCTTCTATTTGGGTATTACCCGATTTAATTAAAAAAATCTTTTGAATTAAAGTCACTTTTCATGTATCAATATATAAACTCATTTTTCAAGACTACGAATATGTTAAAATAATAAAAACACGAAAATTAGTAGTGATGAAAGTGGAAAGGTTCAGGTTCCAATCTTAATGTTGTTGTTTAGATTTTCAAGCAGTTTAATCACAGAATAAGCAGTTAATACACTTGTTTTTGTATCTGTGGCCCAATTAGTATTCTGGGTGATTGTTTCAAGTTCGCCAAAATCCCCAGTCACTTTAATCTCATGGTAACTGTGGTTAGCCCTGGGATCGGCTATGATTTTTAAATCCACTTCTCTATCAGTGATAATACTTAAAGCCGCAGCTATGTTCAGGTTTATGGGGAATTTACCCACAGCATATTGGGCTTTGCCTTCGAATAATAGTATCTTTTCATCTGTTGCTATTCCCAGTGACCCATCACAGGATGATATTCCCAATGCATCAGGAGAATTCCGGATTAACAGATTTATACCGGTGATTTCGCCAATAGAAGCAGCTTTTACACCATCTAAACCAGTTATATCTCCAGAAGGAGCGTATATCTTGCAGTTATTTTCAAAAGCTATACTCTTCACCTGGTTTTTGAACTCTAAATCCAAAAAAGCGTCAATGCTGGTTACAATAATATCTTTTCCCTTTCTAAGGATTTGTGGAATGATTTCTACTGCTATTCGGGTAGATGCTGCTTCAATTACCAGATCCACCTCATCCAGCATATCACTAACATCCTGGACAAACATTCCATCTGCTTGGAAAGCTAAATTTTGTGCTTTACCTGCATCCGGGTCCTGGAAATATTTTAAATCAGCATCAAGGTTTCCTTCTTTTTGAAAATCGGTGATTATCTTAGTTATAGCACCACAGCCGATGATTCCAATTACCTGGGCATCATACTTGCGATCCCCATGATCTGAACTTTCCACTTGAGAAAGCAGGTTTTCATTTCTCTCCAGTAGTTTGTAGCCCACACTTCTATTCATTTTCATCAGCCTGTATTTCAGAAGCTATTTTTATTATCAGAAGCCATCATTAAATCATCCCCTATTGAATATTTAAAAAAAAAATAGGGCATCCGGGGAGATTTTTGAGCAAAAAGTTTAATACAGATGCCCTACGATAACCAACACCCTCTTCCAGCAAAGGGCTGTGATCCCACCCATACCAACTAACTCTCAGAAAGTAGGGAAAAACTGAGATTTAGTTTAGTATATTTTGCATTCTGGGTCTAAACCGGTTATTCGGATTCCACCATCTTTACAGGTCTTTTTGATGTTCAGTCCAATGAGCAAGGGGGTGATTTTTTCTATGATCTGTGCTCTTTCTAAGGGTCCGCAGTCAACGACCTGTACTCCTGGGATTTTATCGATTAATTTGGCGGCTGTTACTTTTGATTCCAGATCATCACCTGATATGAGGCAATCACAGTCTATGGGTTCGTTGAAGTTCATTAAAGCTCCGCTGCTTATGTTGTTAAAGGCACATATAACTTTGGTCTCAGGTAGGATCTTCTGTGCTCTTTCTGAAGCTGCTCCCTCAGGCAGGTATAAACATCGGGTTGGTAAACCTCCAATTGCCGTTTCGAGTGGTCCGGTGGCGTCCATCAATATTTTCCCGGCTGCACCTTCCCTGATAGATAAAAGAGTTGCCCTTTGAGCTGCCAGCGGGACGGTTAAAACCAGTACATCGGCTTCTTTTGCAGCATCAGGGTTTTCTGCTGCTTTAAGGTTTGGTATTTCCTCTTTTTCCAGTAATTCTTTGATTTTATCCACTGCTGCCTGGGCCTTTTCCATGGTCCTGGAACCGATTATAACATCTTCTCCAATCTGGACAAATCGTATGGCGATCCCTAAACCCTGGCCACCAGTTCCTCCTATTATTGCAATCTTCATTTTCATCACTCCTTTAATTTAAAAAAAAGAAATAAGGAATAAATTAAATTATTCTAGAAGGACTACTGGCTTGATTA
Source organism: Methanobacteriaceae archaeon (assembly GCA_011620845.1). GTDB lineage: Archaea > Methanobacteriota > Methanobacteria > Methanobacteriales > Methanobacteriaceae > Methanobacterium_A. The sequence goes on along the minus strand of WOYJ01000142.1, from coordinate 2,677 downwards.
AGTCTCTGGGTTTTTCTCTCATGAGGAGTAAAGCTTCTTCCAGTTTGTCCCAGCCTTTGTAGACATGGGTTGCCATGAGTGATGGATCCATACGACCGTATGTTACGATATCTGCCAGTCGTTCCATTCTAACTCTTCCACCTGGACACAGGCCGGTTACTATATCTTTTTGGGCCATACCGAATCCCCATCCTACACGGCAGATTGGCAGGGTGTCTTCTTCACCGAATCCTGATCCGTAGTAGTTGTTGTTTGAGATTTTAGCCCCTGGTTTAGCTATGTTTACTGCATCAATTATGATGTCTGGACCTCCTCCAGAGATAATTACAGCGTCTACACCTGCTCCATCGGTTTTTTCTAGGATTTGGTCTACTGTACTTCCTTCTTTATAGCTGATTATGTCTGTGGCGCCGTACTTTTTAGCTACTTCGACACTCTTTGGTCTGGTACCTACTGCAAATATTCTTCCGGCACCTCGTAGTCTTGCACCGGCGACACCACATAGACCAACTGCTCCGATACCTAAAACAGCTACGGTGGATCCTATTTCTATGGCGGCGTTTTCTGCACCCATGAAACCAGTACTTAGCATATCTGGAATCATCACAGCTGCTTCCAGTGACATGCCTTCTGGTAAAAGGGCCAGGTTGTTGTCTGCCAGGTTTACGTGGAAATATTCAGCGAACACACCGTCTTTGAAGTTGGAGAATTTCCAGCCACCTAGGGCCCCACCACTTTGTGACGGGAAACCACGTTGTACGGCTTCAGAATCCCAGTCTGGAGTGATAGCTGGTACAATTACCCTATCACCTGGTTTGAAGTCTTTAACTTCATTTCCTACTTCATCTACTATACCTATAGCTTCATGCCCCAGGATCATGTTGTGTCGATCGCCTATCGCCCCTTCCCAGATGGTGTGCACATCTGATGTACAGGGTGCTAAAGCTATTGGTTTAACGATGGCATCTCTTGGGCCACACGCGGGCCTATCTTTTTCTATCCATCCAATTTCTCCTATTTTTAACATTGCTAATCCTTTCAAATTTATCACCTCTGCTTAATTTGCCATTGATGCTAGTTTAATAAGGACTCATATATAAACATACCGAATGTTCGGTCTGAATGATTAATGATTAAATACTTAAGAAATGAATAATAAAGTTTAAACTCAAACCAAATTAATACATAAAACCAAATTAATACATAAAATATTGAATAAAAAACACACTAAAAGAAAAAAATTATTAATCTGTTCCTTCTAATACACTAAATTTGTTTTCGAATTTCTCGATTAATATTAATTTATACTTTTTATTGCAAAAGAAGATGTTTAAGATGGGTACAAAATCTAGAATAATGGAAACAACTTTTAAACTTGTTTTGAAAAAAGGATTCACCGATGTTTCCTTAAACGAAATTATAAAAGCTTCAAATACTACCACTGGTGGTTTTTATCATCATTTTAATAGTAAAGATGCACTGCTACTTGAAGTGATTGAAAAATACATATTCAACTACTTCAATACAACCATAGAACAAATCAGGAGTTTTGAGGGCACGCCCAAAGAGAAACTGCAAACTATGATGCTGTCCATCGTAGCAGAATGTGTGAATATAAACGAAGTAAGTCCTAAAAAGGTGTATTATAGGAATTTGCACCTTATCTTGATGGAAGGAGTTCAGAAATACGATGTGATAGGTGAAAGTTACAAAAAATTCTATCATAACCTTTTAAACTTCACCAAAGAGGTGATTGATGAAGGCGTGGATCAGGGTATGATAAGGCAGGATATTGATTCCCATGAACTTGCCATATTCACCCAGACTTCTATACTGGGAACAATTATTATGTGGGTAGGAATGCCCGAGATGCCACTGGAAGAACGGATGATTTCCAATATAGATCATCTGTGGAACTATATGAAAATAGTTGAATAACTTCTCCTAGTTAGCCTCATTCGATTGCTTCTACCACTACAAAGAGAATGTTCGGTATGTTTATAAACTGTTAGTTTAATATGGAATATAAAGAACGTCCAAATATAGAAGGTTTAAAATCTACCACATCATATAAAATATTTGGAATAATCTTAGGAGGAATCAAATGTTAATGGTAACCGCCAAAATAATAGCCAAACCTGGTGAAAAGGACAACATCATCTTGAAAGCTAAAGATTTAATTGAATCCACCCGTTTAGAATCGGGTTGTATCAGTTATAATTTATACGCCAGTACTGAAGATGATGATGTACTGATGATACTGGAGCAATGGAAAAATCAGGATGTTTTAGACTCACATATGCAGACAAAACACTTCATAGCATTTGGCAAAGCTGTTGAAGACATTCTGGCCGGAGAACTGGATATCAATGTCTATTCAGCTGATAAAATAAATTAGAACCTTTAAGGAAATATTTTTAACTGATATTTATTTTTAACTGTACGTAAATATTTTTAGCTGAACATATTAATTTTTTAACTGTACATAGTAGAATCCCTGTATGCCGTTTAGTATAATAAATGTTTTCTATCGTTGATTCCTCTATGGAACACTCTCTCCTTTAAGTTTTAGTTCCTGAATTTTGAGTAAAGCGCCGGGACTGGGATTTGAACCCAGGACGAGCATCGCTCAACAGGATTTCGAATCCTGCGCCTTACCGGACTAGACTATCCCGGC
>WOYJ01000024.1 GCA_011620845.1 Methanobacteriaceae archaeon | reverse complement strand
AATATGGTAATAACCATATGGGGATAGTAATAATGATATGGTCTAAAAAGTTAAGCCACATATCAAACTAAACAAGATTTATTTGCGGAAACCCCTGATGGTGTTGCTAATCTTAATTAGAATTTCCCTTTTAGGCTGGTTTTTATCGATGATTACCCTTCCTGAATTTTCCCACCAGGATTTAGGGTAGGATTTGTCCTTCTCCACCTTAGGATTGAGTCCCAGTTTACCAGCTGCCCGGGATATTTCCCTGAGTTTTGGTGTGCTTACAGCATACTTTTTGGGGATCTTCCTCCCTTCTTTCACAGTCTTTTTCGAGTCGATGTTAGCCGGCCAGATAGTAGCTTTCATTATTTCACCAGTGAATGTTTGTTTTGTTTTTTTTTTTATTTATTTACCTGATAATCTACTTAATCCATTTCTTCCCTTAACTTGTCTAACATGGCTTTAACTGTATACTCGTCAGGGGTTATGGTGGGTATATCATATTTTTCCAGAGCTCTTGCTGTGACGGGGCCTATGGCCGCCACCAGGACCTCACCCCTGCGGAGTGGTTCCAGTAATCTCTCCTTATCTTCCCCTTCAACCATTTTAAACAGGTTGCTGGCGGTGAGTGTGCTGGTAAAGGTGACGGCATCCACCTCTCTGTTGATGATGCCCTGAACCAGTTCATTGACCTTGCTGCGATCCCCGGGAAGGTCTGACTTGTAGGCTTCCACCAGGAAAACGTTCGCACCCCTATCTTTCAATCCATCGGGTAACACGTCGCGGGCTGCCAGAGTCCGGGGAAGGCCTATGTTCTTATTTTCAACATCCACCTCTTCAAATATTTCCAATAGACCCTCAGCCGTGTATTCATCAGGGATAACATCCGCTTCCAAGCCGTATTCACTTAAATTTTTCCCGGTGCGTGGTCCGATAACAGCGATCCGGCAATCAGGGTTCAACCGTTCTTTAAGGTCTTTGCAGTGTTTAAACAGGGATAAAATTGCAGTAGGTGATGTGAAGATAAGCCAGTCCAGCTTACCTGCATTTTTACATAAGTCTTTCAGGGGCTGGGTGTTGGTGATCACCAGATCCAGTGTAGGGGCAACCAGGACTGTCCCACCGTAGTCTTCTATTATCTTAATTGCTTCCTGGCTCCTCTCTATAGGCCGTGTTATTGCAATTTTTTTTCCTTTAAAATCGTTCATAAAGATTACCTTCTTATTATGAGTTTCCGGTTATTGTAACCGTGCCTTCTTAAATATATCCACCACATGGCCAATAACAACCAGGGCTGGAGGTTTAATGTCCTTTTTATGTATATTTTCCAGAGTACCAGTGATGATCCTCTGTCCAGGGAGAGTACCGCTTTCTATTACACACACTGGGGTTTGGGGATCTCTATATTTAAGTAACTCCCTGGTGTTGTCCTCCAGTTTCCCCACACCCATCAGGATCACGATGGTATCTGCTTTAAAATCCCATTTAACCTGTTGTTCACTCTTGGTGGGGTCTTCATGTCCAGTTACAATGGTCAGTGATGTGGCAACTCCTCTATGGGTTACTGGTAGTCCTATGGTTGTGGGAATTCCTATAGCAGAGGTTACACCAGGGACTATCTCGAAGGGGATTCCTTCTTCCAGGAGGGCGAGCATCTCCTCGCCACCCCTTCCAAATACGAAGGGGTCTCCTCCTTTAAGCCTTACCACCAGGTGGTTGGTTTTGGCCTTTTCAATGAGGATCTGGTTTATTTCTTCCTGTTTTTTGTAGTGCTGGCCGGCCTTTTTACCTACGTAAATTAACTCCGCGTCCCTGGCATGTTCGAGTATTTTCTCATTGGATAGGTAGTCGTATAAAACCACATCTGCCTTTTTAAGGACGTCCACCGCCTTTAAGGTGAGGAGATCTGGATCACCAGGTCCTGCGCCTACTAGATACACTGTCATAATATTTTACACCTTTTGAGATTAAATGAAAAAGAAATAATATTCTTACAAAGGAGATTGGATTTAATAATCGACCATTCCTTTGAAGAACTTCAAACCATCATCTGAACCAAGGATTACTTCGGAGGCTCTCTCTGGATGGGGCATTATGGCGCATACTTGCCCATCTTCATCACATACCCCGGTTATTGCTTCCATGGACCCGTTGGGGTTTTCGCCTTCGAAGGCCAGCACCACCTGGTCCTGGTCTTTTAGTTTATCTATCTCATCGTTGAAGTAACGTCCTTCAGCATGGGCTATGGGCATTCTTATGATGTCGCCAGCATTGTACATACTGGTGAAGGGTGTTCTGGTGGTTTTAACCTTCAATTCGGTCCATCTACACATGAATTTTGCGTGGCTGTTGTTGGTGAACACTCCCGGGACCAGGCCTATCTCTGCCAGGATTTGAGCCCCGTTACATATCCCCAGGACAGGTTTTCCAGCTTTAACCGCGTCTTTAATCCCATCGATAACGGGGGTGATGGCTGCGATGGCTCCAGCCCTTAAATAATCACCGTAGGAGAATCCTCCAGGGATTATTATACCATCAAATGATGAGAGATCCCTCTGGTTCCACCAGGCATATTCAGGTTCGCCCCCGGCTAGTTCAAGGGCGTGGTACACATCCCGGTCACAGTTGGTACCGGGAAACCGTATAATCGCCACTTTCATTTTAATCCTCCGGAGTTATTCCTATCTCGTAGTTATGGATAACCGGGTTGCAGAGCAGTTTTTGACACATCTCATCCACCTTCTGGCGGACAATATCTTCACTATCCCCTTCTATGGAGAATTTAATTATTTGAAGGGTTTCGGTGTTTTCTACCTGGTACTTCAGGAGCGCAAGTGCCCTTTGGATGGTGGCTGCTTCCGGGTTCAGCATGCCTTTTTTTAAACTTATTTTGACCTCTGCATCGTACTTCATCTTTTTTTCACCTATATTCGTAGCCTTTCACCTAATATTCATAGCCAGATATTATTATACCATTGCCAGATAATTATTATACTCTTAATCAATTTGTGATGTCCTTAATATTCCATTTTTTCCTGTCCTCGATGTCCAGTATCCGGGATGCCACTTCATGGTAGGCGTCCATCACACCAGTTTCTCCCTTTCTAAACAGGTCTTTATCCAGAACCTCGCAGGTTTCACTGTCCCAGAATCTGCAGGAATCAGGGCTGATCTCGTCTCCCAGGATTATTTTGCCTTTATGGTTCCTGCCGAACTCGATTTTAAAGTCAGGGAGAGTGATCCCCTTTTTTAGTAGGAAGTCCTTCAGGACCCTGTTGATCTTCAGTGTTATCTTCCTGATTTCATCCAGTTCCTCCCTGGTGACGAAGCCCAGGGCCATGGCTATGTCGTCGTTTACCATGGGGTCGTGGAACTCATCGCTCTTATAGTCCATCTGTATAATGGGTGGATCGAATTCCTGCCGTTCCTGGAAGGGGAACTTTCTAAGCAGGCTTCCGGCGGCGATGTTCCTGGTTATAACCTCTAATGGTATCATTTCCAGGCGGTGTGAGAGCATAACTCCAGGTTCCAGTAGTTCGATGTACTGGGTTTTAATCCCTGCTTCCTCCAGGACCTCGAAGAACTTCGCTGAAATTAAAGAGTTGAAATGACCTTTATCCGTGAGTGTATCCTTTTTTTCACCATCTCCTGCCGTTATATCATCCCGGAATTTAACTATGACCACTTCAGGATCGTCTGTTTCGTACACACTCTTGGTTTTTCCCTGGTATATTAACTGGTGATCTTGTGGATTCATTTGCGATACTCCATTATTTCATGGTAAGAATTTTTTTTTATCCAAAAAGTAATCTATTTTGGGCTTTAAACTGTGGAACTTTTAAATTATAATATTTAATTTACTCATTTATCAAATATTTATATACTTCTTAATTTACAATTAGTGATATTGACCTGGGTTAAATGGAAATATAAATATTATTTGTTCAAATTTATTTGCAATCTTTGGTGAAAAAATATGTGTGGTATTGTAGGATGCGTACTTAAGGATGATGAAGCCGCACCAGTACTTCTAGAGTGTGTAGGAAAATTAGAATATAGAGGCTACGATTCGGTGGGTATAGCCACCTCGGCCAGTGATATTAAAATCATAAAGGATCAAGGTAAAATAGATAAATACAAGGAAAACTTGGATTTAAAAGAGCTACCCGGCAAATCAGGCATTGCCCATGTAAGATGGGCCACCCATGGCAGTCCCACTAAAGAAAATGCACATCCCCACACCGACTGTAAAAACAGGATAGCCGTGGTACATAACGGGATCATTGAAAATTTCAAGGAATTAAAGATGGAGCTTCTAAACTCAGGCCATAAATTTACTTCTGAAACTGATACTGAGATTATACCCCACTTAATTGAGGAATATATGGATGGGGGACAGGATCTGGAGGGAGCCATCCGTTCAGCCACCCGGAGGTTAATTGGTTCCTATGCCCTGGCCGTCATGTCCACAGATGAACCAGGCAAGCTAATTGGTGTTAGGAAAGAAAGCCCACTCATCGTGGGGTTAGGAGAAGATGAATATTTCTTAGCATCTGATGTTCCTGCAGTCTTAAACCACACCAATCAGGTGATCTACCTTGATAACAGGGAAATGGCAATTCTGGATGGTAATGATGTCACCATTAAAAATTTAGATGGAGATGTAATATCTAAGGAAGTCCACACCATTGAATGGACGCCGGATATGGCTGAAAAAACGGGATATAATCATTTCATGCTTAAAGAGATACATGAACAGCCAGATGCTGTGAAAAACACCCTCATGGAAGAAAAAGAAATTAGAAACGTGATAGGGAAGTTTCCCAAATTCAGCAGGATATGCTTTGTGGCCTGTGGAACATCATACCATGCTTCTCTGGTGGGTAAATACCTCTTTGAAACATTAACAGGCATACCTACAGATGTGATACTGGCATCGGAGTTTGAATATACATCGGGAGCTTTAGATAAGGACACGCTGGTAATATTCATCTCCCAATCGGGTGAGACGGCCGATACCCTTAAGGCCCTGAAGATTGCCAATCTTAAATCACATACCCTGGCCATAGTAAATGTGGTGGGAAGCACCGCCACCAGAGAGGCTGAATATGTAATATTCACCAGAGCAGGGCCTGAAATAGGTGTAGCTGCTACTAAAACCTATGTTAGCCAGTTAACTGCCATCTATCTCATGGCCATACTGATGAGCGGTAAAGAAGAGCTTCTCCAAACACTGAAAAAGATACCGGATTATATGGAGGAAGCCTTAAAGAGCGAGGAACAGATAAAAGAAATCGCCGGGAAGTACAAGGAAACCACTGATTTCTTCTTCATTGGCAGGGGCTTCTCGTACCCTACTGCCATGGAAGGAGCTCTTAAACTAAAAGAAATAACATACATCCATGGTGAGGGCTACGCTGCTGGAGAACTAAAGCACGGGCCACTGGCTTTGATAGATGTGGAGGTACCGGTAGTTGCAGTTACACCTCCGGGCAGTAGTCATGATAAGACCTTAAGCAACGTGGAAGAGGTTAAAGCCAGGTTTGCCCATGTGATAGCACTGGGTTCCAATGATGATGAGATTTTAAAGTTGGAGTCAGATGAATTTATAGGCTTTCCAGATGAGATCAATGAGATGTTTTCTCCCCTACCCTACGTGATTCCGATGCAGCTTCTATCCTATTATATCAGTGTGGAAAGAGGTCTCGATCCAGATAAACCAAAAAACCTGGCTAAGTGCGTTACTGTAGAATAATCAGAGAGTTTCAAAAGGGGTTCAAACTCAACTATGGAAATTATAATAACCTAGAATATTATAATAGACATATAATTTACTAAGTTTACAGGATATTTCAATGAATGGGTGATAAACCATGAATCCTAAAAAAAGCGGGACAATCTTCATCGTGCTCATGATAGCCTTCGTTGCATTTGGAACCGGATCCATTGCCGACGCTCTGAATTTAGATGGAGATGCCATAGTGAACTTAATTCCAGATAACTTCACCTCAATAAACCAGCAACAGATCACCCAGATCGATGATCCCTCATTTAAACCAGTACCGTTAACCACCCATGTTGTGGAAAACAACACCAACAGCACACCCCATAATAATTCTACCAATGGAACCAATCAAATTACAGGATAATAAAAAATAGGATACTTTTTTAGA
>WOYJ01000159.1 GCA_011620845.1 Methanobacteriaceae archaeon | reverse complement strand
GTGTCAAATGATATAATTTCATGGATCCCTAATTCTTTCATTGTCTCAAGAATGAGGGTGTCTACCAGTGACAAGGACCCATCATACTTCAAATGTGTAATCATACCTTTATCCAGGAGATGGTAGGTGTTATATATTTTATAATTATCTTTAATGTTATGGTACAGATCTGTTGCTATCTTACCCCCATATAAAGTCCCGGAAATCGCTATTGATTCGAAAATCACTCCATCAGTAACGTATTTCTCTTCATGTTCTATTCTGCTTAGAATTTCTTTGGCTCTCCCATGGTGCCTATCTTTGGTATCTAAAAGGTTTATAAAGAAATTAGTATCTACCAGAATCAATTTTAGCACCATGATCTATTCTTTTCTGGATTTTAACACTGTCAATTGGTTTTTTGCTGGATACTATCCCCACGATATCCTCTAACTTGCTCCGTTTTCTGAAATTGATGTTGATTTCACCATCTTCGGTCACGATCCATTCAACTATATCGTTAGCCTGTACATCGTACATTCTACGAATCTCAGAGGGAATAACTGTTTGATTGTTATCATACACTTTAGTAGTTATCATAATATTCAACAATTATATTTTAATATACCAACTTATATAAAATTAACTATTAAAATACCCTGAGTTGTTTAGATAAATTATAGTTTCTTTCATACCAGTTGTTAGTAACTGATAATATAAATAAGTTTGATACATTTATACATTGGTGTATAATCAATTCTACAGTGATTTGTATGTTAACCAAAATCTTGGGAGAATGTTCCCAGGTAAAACTGGTTGATTTTTTAGTGGCCCATCCCTGGTCAGAATATACTAAAAAGGATTTAGCAGAAGCATCAGGGATCTCAAGAAGCACACTGTACCATTTAATGGATAAATTAGAAACATACCATATCATAAAGCCCGCACGCAAGATAGGCAGTGCCCCAGCTTTACACACTTAACCAGGAATCAGATACAACCAGGGCCCATAATGGCATTCCAAAAAGAATTAACTAAAATAAACATAGAAAAAGAGGTTGATTAACCATTCCAGGGTCTAAAACTAATATTTAGAACTTAAATATCCTTATCCCTATCAGACAAAAAAAATAGATTAAAGTATCACTATAAAAAATAAATTAAAGGAGGAAATAAAAGTTTTCCTCTAAAAAAAAATTTTTGGGTAACTAATTTTCCAGATTATCACGTAGTTTGGCAGTTTCTTGTTTTGTCCGTAGAAGTCTATGATATTAACGTACATATTACCGTATACTTTATTTTTAGGGGGTGCTGTTGGAGCCCCACCAGTTATTTTCTGTACTTACAGATCCATCAAAACAGTAAATTGCACTGCCACTTTCTCCTGCAGTATTTCCAGCTATCCTGCTGAAAATTAATGGTAGCCGTGGAATCATCTATGAAATTAGCGATAGCACCACCATTTTCCCCTGCAGAGTTACGTGTGATGTTGGAACCAGTCACAGTTAATTGCCAGAATTGAAGATAGCAACACCGCTATTGGCAGCGTTACCAGTGAAAATAGAATTTCTCACAATAGATTTAACTGAAATTCCCTCGTTGTATATAGCTCCGCCAAAAATCTTTGCAGTGTTGTCAGTGCAAATGGAGTCAATCACATTCAAGGTAGTTTTATAAGTGCAGATAGCACCACCAAATTTCTGGATACTTCCAACAGAACCAGCACATACTATTAGAGTTACGCATAAAATTAAAAAAGTTATCAGTATTCTGCTTCTATAATTTTCTTTATTTTTAACCCCTTTTTATTTGGTTGAATAAGTCAAATATCTCAATTGGGGTTAACCCGAGAAATCCCTCTGCATCAGGCACCTTTGAGCGTCGATCTTCTCACCTTCACGGGTAATCCGCTCATAGTCACCCTGACTGTTTATCTTCCTGGCTTTCACATTGTCACTGAGCATGACCTCCATCATACTGCGGATCTCATCTTTAAGGCTGGGGTCATCAACAGGGAAGGCAATTTCAACCCTTTTCTCAGTGTTCCTGGTCATTAAATCCCCGCTTGAAAGATAAATTTTAGCATCCTCTCCCGTTCCAAAGCAGTATATCCGGTGGTGCTCCAGGAACCGGCCCACGATACTTGTAACTTCTATGTTTTCTGTTTTACCTGGTAGTCCTGGTATTATACAGCAGATACCCCTGATTATCAACTTGATTTTCACACCGGCATTTGATGCCCTGGAGAGCATGTCGATCATCTCCCGGTCGGTGAGGGAGTTCATCTTCATGATGATACTGGCCGGACAACCCTTCTCTGCCTCTTCAATCTGCTCTTCCATCATCCTGATGAGCCTGGATTTAAATTTAAAGGGAGCCACCAGCAACCGATCATATTCCCCATTAATATTGGAAATAGACATGTTCTTAAAGTACAGCATGGCATCCTCTCCGATATCATTCCTGCTGGTTAAAAAACTCATATCAGTGTAGAGCCTGGCTGTTTTTTCGTTGTAGTTACCGGTACCCATCTGGGTGAAGTACTGAATATCTCTCCCCTCCTTCCTGGTGACCAGACAGATCTTGCTGTGGACCTTGTACATCTCAAAACCATACTGGACCCGGCAGCCAGCTTCCTCGAGCATGCTGGCATAGTGGATGTTTCTCTCCTCATCAAAACGGGCTCGAAGCTCGATTAACACCGTCACATCCTTCCCATTTTCCCGGGCTTCCCGCAAATATTTTATCACCGAAGACGACTGGGCTAACCGGTAGATGGCGATTTGAACCGACACAACGTATTCATCATTGGCTGCCTCCTTTAAAAATTTCAGGAAGGGATCGAAGGAATCATAAGGATAGGACAGTAAAATATCCCTCTCCCTGAGTTGAGGAAGGATCTCCCCTGGTTCTATAATCTGGGGTGTTCTGGGATAGTAGGGGTTGAAGGTTATGGTATGGAATTTTAACTCATCCACCTTCTCTATGTGCTCGTATAATTTATACACGTAGGCCATGTCCAGTGGTGTATGGGAGACCTGCACCTGATTTTCCTTGAGATTCAACTGTTTGCGCAGGAATTTGGTCAGCTTCTTATGGGAGTCCCGGTAGAATTCCAGTCTGATAGGGGCTAGACGGGTTCTCTTCTTTAAGATCTTGGTCATGGCACCCCGGTAATCCTCATCCTCATCGATCTGGTCATTAGAGAGGGTGATATCCGCGTTTCTGGTAACTGAGAGGATGGTTTTAAAGAGTACCTGGTAGTTGCTGAAGACCTTATCCGCGTACTGGTGGATGATCTTCTCCATTAAGATGTAGCGCAGCTTACCCTCAGGAGAATAGACGATGGACGGTAAAGAGCGGGGTATAGGGATGAGTCCGAATAAGGTGCCGCCCTTACTTTCCAGGATCAGCATGATGTAGAGGGACTTGTTCGACAGGTGGGGGAAAGGGTGTTGCACATCGATTATCTGTGGGGAGAGCACGGGGAAGACGTAGTTCATGAAGTATTCCTTGAAATATTTGGTCTCGCTTTTGGTCATATCAGCAAAATCCAGTTCAAATATGCCTTTCTCCCTGAGTTTGGAATTGACACTTTCGTATACTCCATCCCTTCTTTTGTAGAGATAGGTGGTCCTCTCGTAGATAGCATCGAGCTGCTCCTGGGCATCCCAGCCCGTCTTGTTGTCCACGTAGTTCTCATCGATGAGTGATAAATCATAGAGGCTACCACAGCGTACCATGTAAAACTCGTCCAGGTTACTGGTAAAAATAGATATATACTTCAACTGTTCAAGTAAGGGGACAGAATCGTCTTCTGCTTCTTCTAGCACGCGGAGGTTGAACTTGAGCCAGGACAACTCCCGGTTCTGGGTGAAACTGTAGTCTGTTTTTGGCATGTCTACTTCAACACCTTCCGGTACAGGTAGCCTTCTCTGATACTGTATTTGCTGACCTGTAATTTTTCACATCCAAAGTAAGAGGTGAGTTCATCGGTGATGAGCAAGGCAGGGACTAGGGTATGGATCCTGGCCGGTTTAACATGTAATATCTTATTGTAAGTTGGCTTATCATTGTGTTTTAATTCTGTTTCCAGCTGTTTCAGGAGTTTAACATCCATCAGATCCTCTTTATGCTTCTTCAATTCCAGATCAACCAGTAAGTGTTTAACCGCCCGGAGAGCTCCCCCCACACCACACATGTAGGGAATGGTTTTTTTTAGGCCGGTTTTCTCCAGTTCCTGGTGTACCCTTTCTTTGATCTGCTCAGCTTCCTCCCTGGTGGGTATCATCTGGGAAACGTATTCATCGAACATCTTCAAGGATCCCACCGGTATGCTACGTTTTTCTGTTATCTTTTTATCCTGGAAAAGGACCAGCTCAACACTGCCCCCTCCCAGGTCAATTAGGATTCCATCATCCTCTTTTATGGTGGCCAGGGATCCGTAGAAGCTCAACTCACCCTCCTCCTCACCCGATAAGACATCAACTTCTATACCGACCCGGTCTCTAATGATCTGGGTGATTTCTGCACTGTTTTTGATGTTTCGAAGGGATGCGGTGGCGAAGAAATGGTAACTTTCGATGTTCAGCAAATCCAGGAGGTCCTTCATCTCCTTCAGGTCAGCTACTAATTTTTTAACTCCCTTACCAGTTAACTTTCCCTTTCTTACATATGAGATCAGGCCCAGGATTTCTTTTTTGGAAACCACCACGTTTACTTTCTCATCTTCCACGCGGTAAACATTTAATCTGATGGTGTTGGAGCCGATGTCTATGATTCCATGTAACATGATAGATAAACCTCGAAAAAAAATGAGTTCTTCTAGGATGGTATGTATTATTATTTGGTCAGTTTTCTATTTCTATTTTATTAAAGTTAACCAATCTTGTATCTGTACAAAAAGAAGCAACTGGTATAGTGATATGGATTCTCAAATTATTTAATTTAATCTATCTAGCTCATTAATGTTAATCTATCATTCTCGATGGAGTGTGATTTTAATTGTACCCCCCACTTAGAGTAACTACAAAAATATCTGTTTTACCTTCACCTTCCACCATTTCACAGCTTATCTGGTATACTTCTTGAAAACCGGCCAATTCAATGAGTAAGATCACAGTGTCCCGGACTTCCAGGTGACCGGAGTATTTCTTATCGGATCTTTCATGGATCCAGGGCAGGTCATCAAAATCTGGGGGGATGGTATCCAGTTTTCTAATGATGTTCATGGTTCCATCCCCTCCAGGAAGGAGAAGAGTTAATATATTCACCGCTTTAAATACTGGCATAATAAATCGACCATTTACATTTTACTGGGATTTTCACAATATTCGTTATTTTATTATTATTATTATTATTAGAGGCCCCCTAACATATAAATCTGTTGTTACGTTGCTTTAAAACTAAATATTAATAAGGCAATATATAAAAATATAAAAATGGCTACAGGAATAAAAATCTTCATGCCAAAAAGAACACCAGAGCTTAAAAGATTAGAAAAAGAATGGCTGGAAGCAGACAAAATACTGATACGCGGAACAGTAACCCCTGATGTTGCAGAATTCCTGGAAAAACGGGCGTTTGATGACTTTGGCATGATGAAGAAGGGTGCAATAGGGCTGGAATTAACTAAATTACTCCGTGTTGCAAAAGAGTGTATAGAAAAAAAGGAATATAAAGAATGATTAATTTTTGTCCATTAAATTGCTCATTTTAATACAACTGACTTTTTATTGACTTCATAAACCTATATATTGTAATATATTCCAGTAAATCAATAATATTATATTACTTTATTTATATTTATTATTAATAATATTATTGTTAATGGTGTATTACATGCATCGAGTATATTCTAGAAATGGCATAGCGATACGATTAACCAATGGAAGATGGTTCCATATTACAAATAATCATCCAGAACTTATGGGTTATTATTATGAAGTTCTGGAAACTTTAAAAGAACCTGAAGCAATATATGCTGGTAATTCTGGAGAATATATAGTAATAAATACATTATAGTAATATACAAAGAATTAGATAATGATGGCTTCGTGATTTACTGCATTTTTAACAAGCCGTATAAAAAAATTGGAAAAAAGGCGAAGGATATGGGGAATTTAGAAGTAAAGAAAATATTAAATATCGTACCGGAGTTACTGGATATGCCCCTATTCCAGGATCTCCACCGATTATGATAAAGAAGCCGATGTTCTCTATATCAATTTTAAAGAAGATAGTAGGGCAGATAATTCCAAGATCACCGATGATGATGTGATAATCAGGTATAAAAAAAGGGAGTATCATAG
>WOYJ01000095.1 GCA_011620845.1 Methanobacteriaceae archaeon | reverse complement strand
TACTATTTCTTTTGATTTCTTAATCTAAATGAAATTAAGAAGAAGGAACGGAGTTATTTTCCATCTGATCCCTTATTTTCATATGGTCCAATGAGATCCTGCACTTTACCTTCACCAAGATCAACTTTCGTGTTGCCTACCCTTAAAGCATTCAACATAACAGCGATGGTCAAACCAACATCCCCCAAAGTAACTGCCACCCATAATGGGACAAATCCAAATACTGCAAATGCTGATAAGACCAATTGAATTGCCAGTGCTGATGAAACATTTTGTTTGACTACAGACATGGTCTTTCTACTTAAATCAATGAAGTAGTTGACCTTCGATATATTATCCTGCATCAACGCTACATCTGCTGTTTCTATGGCCACGTCTGAACCTGCAGCACCCATAGCAATACCCAGACTAGCTCTGGCAAGTGCAGGAGCATCATTTACACCATCACCCACCATTGCAACATATTCGCCTTTATCCAGTAAACCTTCAATTATCTTGACTTTATCTTCTGGTAAAAGACCGGCATAATATTCATCAATTCCTATCTTGGAAGATACTGCTTTTGCCGTTCCTTCATTGTCACCGGTGAGCATGACAGTCTTAATATTTCTTTCTTTAAGTCCCTGAATGGTGTTTCTTGAAAGTGGCCTGATTTTATCCATGAGTCCAATTAAACCAATGATATGCTCATGGTTACCGAGTATTATTACGGTTTTACCTTCATTTTGAAGTTTGCCTATTAAATCTTCAGAAAGTTCCGGGTTACCTTTAAAAAGGCTTTTTTTACCGATATAGAACATCTTTTCATTGATTTTACCCTTAACACCCTTCCCTGTTATGGACTCAAATCCTTTAACCTGTTTTAAATCCATATCTGATTCTTCAACGTGGTGGATAATGGCCTCTGCTAGGGGATGTTTAGATCTGGATTCCAGAGAACCTGCTATTTGGAGAATTTCCCCTTCAGAGTAATTATTCAAGGTCACAATATCGGTAACTTCTAATTTTCCCTCGGTAAGGGTTCCTGTTTTATCAAAGACCACTGTGTTGATATTTTTCATTTCCTCAACATATCTGGAGCCTTTAATTAACACACCGTTGCGGGTTGCAGATGTTATCCCTGAAACCATGGCTACAGGAGTGGAAAGTAAAAATGCACAGGGACATAAAATTACCAGAAGGACCAGTGCCCTGTATATCCATGTATCCAATGATTCTCCAAATACCAGTGGTGGCACTATCGCAACTGTAGCTGCAACCAACATTACTGCCGGAGTGTAATACTTTGCAAATCTCTCAATAAAAGTTTCTGTATTAGATTTTCTCATTTGAGACTCTTTTACCAGCTTTATAATCTTTGAAAGTACTGTTTCATCCGATCTTTTAGTGATTTTAACCTCTAAATATCCTTCCTCATTTAAAGTAGCTGCAAATACATTATCTCCCTCAGTTTTATTAACCGGTACACTTTCTCCAGTAATTGCAGCCTGGTCTACTGTAGATATACCATCAACTACGACCCCATCCAGAGGGATTTTCTCACCAGGCCTTACAACAAGAATATCACCCACTTCAACATCATCTACAGGTAATTCAAGATTTTCACCGTTTCTTTTAACTGTAGCGGTATCTGGAGCCAAATTTAGTAGAGTTTCTATGGATTTTCGAGCTCTATCTCCAGCATAATCTTCTAAAAGTTCAGCAAGATAGAATAAAAAGATTACCAGTGCTCCTTCCGCACCAGATCCTATGATAAAAGAAACCACCACTGCTATGGACATTAAAAGGTTCATGCTGAAGTTACCCTTTAAAAGAGCCATAACTCCACTTTTCATTATTTCATAACCAGATACCACTATAACTGTTAAAAACAGAATTGCAGACAACAATTCCTGGGCGGTGAAAAATTCAATATACAGTCCCACAGGTAGCAAAATGGCTGACGTAACGATTATGAAAATATTTCTTCGGGTCCATAACGATTCTCTTTCTTCCAGTAAGTCATCACTGCAACATTCACATGAACCATTTGTACCCTCCACTTTGCAAGTATCCTGTTCCATTTTCTGGGACGACTTCTCACTGCAACAGGAAGCTTCTGTTTCTCCTTCATAGCCAGTGTTCTGATTTTCTTTATTTTCAGGCAAGTCTTCATTGCAGCCGCACCCACATGATTCTTCTAATTCCTGTTCCTCTGTATTAGGGGAATTTATTTCCTTCCTTTGCATTTTTAAGATCTCCGTAGAACCATGATAAACATATCTTCATATGAATCTATGTTCATATTATCTCATATGAATTAGTACTCATGTGAACATAAATAATTTACGGTTAAAGAATCAGTTCCAAATTTTTACAGTTCTAAAATCACTTCAAAAAAATAGTCCATTAAACAGCCTGGTTTGTATGTCCAATTTGAGTAATACTAATAATTGAAAAATTAAGATTCAATATCTCTCTTTGGTATGTTCCACACACAGTTCAATCATGGACACCACATGCTCATCCGCCAGATAATAATAGGCCATCTTACCTTCTTTCCGGAATTTAACTAAATTCTTACTTCTTAAAACTCGAAGCTGGTGGGAAATTGCCGATTGACTCATATCCAACACTGCGGCCAGATCACAAACGCATAGATCCCTTTGAGACAGTGCATACATGATTTTAAGCCGGGTGGAATCGCCAAACACCTTAAAATTATCAGATACTTCAAAAAGAAACTCATCCTCCAGCATCTTAGACTTTACATCGTTTACTTCATCTTCATGTACACATATAACATCACAGGTATCTTTTTCTTCCATATGAATATTTGATCATATAAGTTGTATAAAATTTTTGATTCATATCCCCCCAAGTCACTTAACGAACTCTTCTAAAGAATTATTTTAACCAGAATGAAATTTTAAAAAATATAACAATTTGTTATATTATAAACGATAAGAATAATAAATTGAAACCAGAACTTGAAAAATCAACCACAGACGATCACAGGCCAGTGATCTGTCATGGGCACCATAACTCCCCCACCCGCTCCACAGCAGGAACTATTCTTCTATAAATCTTCTGGAAAGAACTATCGTACGCACATTAAATGCTTTATCACGAGCATGACAGGGATCCTGTATGTGGAAATCCTCCCCCGGTAAAGGTCAATCCCTTTAACAAATCGACGGCCAGAATTATCTCTGGATCAAACCCATACTGTCCCTTATAATACACATGAAACGCATCGTAACACCCAGGGCATACTGTTATGATTCTTTTAACCCCTATTGTTTTAAATTTTTCAATATTTTCCAGGACCACTTCTAATCCAGCAGTTTGATCACCCAAACTGAACAGGTATACATCGCTGCGATGAATCCAGGATCTTCTTCAGGGGCTGGTTCTTCCTCTTCTTCAGTGCCGGCTTCTTCATCAGCAGTTGCCTCTTCACCAGATGCTTCTTCTCCAGTTCCTTCTTCACTCGGTGCCTCTTCACCCACACCGTACAGGATACCGAAGGTACTTACCACCATCTCCTTGGCCAGGAATCCATAGATTAAATAAAATTAGGGGAATGTACTTGGTACTGGAAAATAAAATTGCAGACAACAATTAACGTAACCCATAAAAAACCAATACTTTTAAGCTTTACATCTAAAGGAACGCCTCTCTTTGTTTTATAGTTCTCTATGTAACTTCCAAAGTAGCGGTTATTGGAAAGCCGGTTTTCAAATCTTTTTGAACTTTTACCGAAAAAGAAGGCAGACACTATAACGAAGGGTGTGGTTGGTAGTACTGGTAAAACTATTCCAACTACCCCAATTCCCAGAAATGTAGTACCTAAACTTAGAAAAATTAATCTTTTAGCTTCTATATGTTTCTATCCTTCATTATCAAATACCTTAGTTTATATTAGTACTCATCGCCATATAAAATTTACAGTAATACAGAACCCTTTTAACTAAACAAGGGTTTACAATCATTATTAAGCCATTTTAAGAGAATATTAAAAGAGAAACCCTCATCAGACCATAAAAAAAATCTTAAATTTCATATTTAAATGATTTAACATTAAATACAAATCTAAACAATGAAGATGAGTTTTTGATTTTGGTTTTGCAAATAATTTTAATAAATTTTTTAAATAATAAACCCTAACTCCTTTAATAGATAAGTATGATTAAAGGAAACCTGTTAAACGTTTTTACCGGGGAGATTTACCCTGCAGAGATCTCCACCGAAAATGGCCTGATAAAATGTGTTAAGCCAGTTCAAGAGAATTTCAGGGATGTTATTTTACCAGGGTTTATCGATGCCCATATTCACATTGAAAGCTCCATGCTTTCACCTTCCCGGTTTGCAGAGGTGGTTATACCCCATGGAACGACATCAGTGGTCAGTGACCCCCATGAAATAGTCAACGTAATGGGCACTCGTGGAATTGAATACATGATGAGGGATGCTGCTTCTATCCCCCTCAACATCTATTTAACCGCGTCTTCCTGTGTCCCGGCAACCCCATTCGAAACTTCAGGTGCGGTGATCAATGCACAGGAAGTGGATAAGTTGCTTGATAGGGATGATATGGTTGCACTAGGAGAGATGATGAACTTCCCAGGGGTTCTGGCAAATGATGCGGAAGTTCTCTCCAAAATAGCCTCGGCAAAGCGGCACAGGAAACCCATCGATGGACACGCACCCCTCCTATCCGGGGAAGCGCTCTGTAAATATATAGCTACTGGAATTTCCACTGACCATGAATGTACCACCAGGGAAGAGGTCCTAGAGAAAAAAAACCTGGGAATGAAGGTGATGCTAAGACAGGGATCTTCAGCCCGGAATTTAGAGGATTTAATAAGTGCTGGTGGAGATTTCATAGTATCGGATGATAAACATCCCGAAGACCTTATAAAGGGCCACGTAGATTTGATGCTCAGGGAAGCTATCGATTATGGTCTGGACCCGGTAGAAGCAGTTAAAATGGTAACCATCAACCCCGCTGCCCATTACAATCTAAATACCGGGTTAATTGCTCCAGGTAGAGCGGCTGATCTGGTTGTTGTGGATGATCTGGAAACATTAAATGTTAAAGAAGTTTACATCAAAGGAGAACTGGTCGCCCGGGATAATAAAATATTATTTTCAGTTAAACCACTTGAACTAGAAAGTACATTTAAATTAAACCCTAAAACTCCTGCTGATTTCGAAATACCCTCCAAAAACAGGAAAGAAATAGTAAGGGCAATCCAGGTAATTGAAGGACAGCTAATCACCGAAGAATCAGAAGCTATTTTAAGGGTTGATGAAGGTAACCTACAAGCAAATCTGGAGAAGGATATCCTGAAAATCGCTGTGGTGGAAAGATACGGCCATGATCGGGTATCTAATGGATTTATTAGGGGTTTTGGACTAAAAAATGGTGCAATTGCCACCAGTGTTGCCCATGACTCCCATAACATCATGGTAGTGGGCACCAGTACTGAAGACATGGCCCGTGCTGTTAATCGACTGGTAAAAAATAATGGAGGTCTGGTTGCTGCTTCAAATGGGCAGTTTGATTCCATTAAACTCCCTATAGCTGGTTTGATGAGCAGTGAAAGTGCGAGGGATGTTTCTATTAAATTGCAGGTTCTTCAGGAAAGTGTTAAGGAAATGGGGTGTAAACTGAACTCGCCCTTCATGACCCTGTCCTTCATGGCACTCCTGGTAATTCCTAAATTAAAGATAAGTGATATGGGGCTTTTCAATGGTGAAAAGTTCCAGTTCGTTGATGTAGTAAAATGAATTAGTTGTTTTAGGTAAATCAAAGATATTCAGGGAGAATGTTACTTTGAAAATCACACCACTGGCCTTTGAAAGTCTGGGTGTAAGGTCCATGGCCACCTTCATTGAAACCGACCAGAAAATACTGGTTGACCCGGGCACATCTTTAGGACCGAAGAGGTTCGGCTTACCGCCGTGGAAAACAGAATTCGATGCTCTACATGAGACCAGGGCGGCGATACAGGAACATGCTCCCATTTCTGATATCGTGACCATCAGCCACTACCACCATGACCATTTCACACCATTTACCCTGGGGATGTTTATAGATTCCAGCCCGGAACATGCTGAAGAGATCTACCAGGACAAGAAGTTATTCATCAAAAGCCCGGAAGAAAATATAAACAAGAGCCAACAGGGTCTGGCCCGTAAACTTCTCAAAGACTTAAATAATGTAAACCGGGACATCACCTACAGCGACGGTAACTCCTTCGAGGTGGGAAACACACAGATCAGTTTTTCCAATGCCTTGCCCCATGGTTCACAGAGAAGCAAACTGGGCTATTTAGTAACTGTAACCATTCGTTATAAGAATGAAACGGTGATGCATGCCTCTGATGTGCAGGGACCTATTCATGACGGAACAAAAGAATACATACTCAAGGAAAATCCGGACGTATTAATTTTAAGTGGACCTCCCCTCTATCTTGTTGGATTCGCCCTTTCAAAGGAAGATGTTGAAAATGCAAGGGCTAATCTCACCGCATTATCCCAGGAAATCCCTAAAATAGTGGTGGATCACCATCTTCTAAGAGATATCCGCTGTTTTGATTTTATAAAATCAGTACAGGAAGAATCAGAAAATAGATTGATGGTGGCATCCGAACTGGTAGATAAAAAGCCTAATCTACTGGAGGCCCGGCGTAAGGAGTTTTACTTGGAAAAATAAAAAGAAGTTTTTATCAGAGAACTTCACACACAATCCAATTCCTTTATAAACGGCTTTATATCCAGAAGTGGCGATCCATCAAGTGCATCCAGCCATTTTACGAATATAGTGTTATTTTCTATTTTCAGTACCTTAACCAGGCAGAGTGCGATGGGATTCGGTCGTGCTGGTGATCTGATGGAAAACACTCCTTTCTCCTTTAACTCGCCCGTTGGGGTTGCTTTAAGCTTATCTCTCTCAGCTTTGTCCTGCCAGTATAATATTAACAAATATCCATGTCTTTCTATTGAGTCCAGTCCATCTGAATAATCTTCAAAAACGATTATTTCACTTATATCCTCGGAGTACCGTCCCTGACGAGGAGCGTCAGTTCTAATTTTATAGGGAGATTTTATAACCCCTATCTGATTAAGTTTCAAAGAAATAAACTCCTATTTTATATTTATTAAAGGGCTTTTACATGGGGAGGGCTTTGATGAACTCCTGCAAATTGGATTCGTAAATTCCATCTTTGATTTCCTTCCCTCTTACACCAAGAGTGGCCACTGGCGATTTTCCATTAAGTTCTTTCATTTCGTTAAAGGGTCCAGTAAAGTTATCTCCACCTGCTGTGCAGAAGAAGGCTATTTCCTTGAATTTCGCCTGGTTTTGATGCATATAAGTCCTGGTTGGGGTTGATACATGACCAGCCCAATTAGGCGTGCCTATAACTATAAGATCATACTCTGTTGGATCATTTACTGGGTCTTTTAAAAGGGTGAGTGACTTATTCATAGCGTCTCTCCCGGAGCGTAACCAGCCTATGATACCTGATCGGTTTTTTGTATCTATAATCTCTTCTATATCGCCTTCAAGAGCATCTGCAAGTTCCTGGGCAATCTTCGCGGTGTGTCCGCTTCTTGAATAGTACAGTATTAATGTCTTCATATCGATTTAATATGGTGAAACACTTAAATCAATTTATCTGAAAAAAAGAGAATTATTATTTATCCTCGTTCCAGGCTGTCATCACCTTTTTAATGGCCTCTTTATGCTCCCTGGCACCTACCTTATTTACTATCCGGGATATCTCCTTCATACGGAGGTTGTAGAGTTTCTCTGTTTCTCCACTTACCATGTCTTTCCGGGTTAGATAGACGAGCGCTTCTACCACACCGTACATAGCGCGGTTTAAAGGTTCCACACAATCTTTATTTTTGACAATTTCATCTACATCGGCCCTTATTATGGAACTCTTATCGATGCCGAACTGATCTTTCCTCTCTATATCCTTAAGATCATATACTTTAGCAAGGAAATAGGCATCTGATCCCTGGATGGCGTAATTATCATTAAATTCATCATTAAATTCAAGGAAATGCTCCGGAGACAGATTTCCCATTGTGGACTCCACGAAGACCAGGGGATCTTTAAGTATGTTGACCACGAAGGCCCTGTTATTCTTTATATTTTTTATGGTGCGGGATCCTTCATGTAGATAAACCACTATTTCATCTTTATCCTTACATATAACCCCTATAGGTGCTGCGTTTGGTGTTTTATCAGGATTTATAGTGGTTATAATTGTTTCATAAAGCATTCCCCTTCTCATGTTTATGGAGTGAAGATCCAGCATAATTTAAACCTCTGAGTATAAATTTTGATTTTTAAACCTCTGAGTATACATTCCATTGATTAATTCAATTATTAAAAAAAAATTAATAATTTAGGGCTTTTAATACCGGGATGGTCCCCTTAAAAACAGATAGATTATATATGCTATTACTAGGATAATTATCACTGGTAACAACCATATAAACACATAAAACACAATGACCGCGAGTATTATAGCCACAATTATAAATAGGATGTCTCTTAATTCCATACCACTATCTTTATGGTTTTAAAGATATAAATTTTTCCAGAAATTGGATATGATAGTTTTATTATCAAACTAGGTTATAATAAATTCAAGGAGAATGGAATATGAAAATATTGGTCATCAGCAATCATGGACAGTATAATCACCGCATCTACCGGAGCCTTCACTATCTAAAATTCCCAGCGGAAATCGTACCAAATACAACCCCTATAAAAGAGATAAACGAGAAAGAACCTTTAGGAATCATACTGGGAGGAGGACCCTCTATAGAAAGAGCTGGAAACTCCTCTCAATACATTAAAGAGTTAGATCTCCCCATATTAGGCATCTGTCTGGGTCACCAGCTCATAGCTCAGGTTTATGGTGGAGAAATAGGAAGCGCAGGAATAGAAAGCTACGCCAAAAACACCATCACCATCCTGGATGAAAACGACATATTCCTCGGCCTGGGGAAAACCATGGATGTATGGACTTCCCATAAAGACGAGGTCAGAACTTTACCCCCAGATTTCAAATTACTGGCTACATCATCCCTGTGCGATATAGAAGCCATGAAACATAAGGATAAACCTATCTATGGAATCCAGTTCCACCCTGAAGTGCACCATACCAAACAGGGCCACATGATATTTGAAAACTTCCACCGGGTATGTCAGGAATTTAAAAAATAAGTCAGTTCTAATTTTTTAATAACCCCAAACCCCTTATAATACTACAAATTCCTTCTATAAATCTTCAAATCTCTTATTTTACCCCCAGTTATCTCCTTGTAGTTAGTTAAATGGGGTGTTGAATTACCCCATACCAAGTAGTAATCGATTCTATATTTTTCCAACTGTATTTGGAGCTCTGCATCAGAAATATCCCTCTTTGACTGGCCGAAGGAGGTGGTGTTAAGGTAGAAAGATAAAAATTGGGTGTCTATTAACCTATCGTTGGTGGCTATGTTGCCCTGCACCCCGTACTGAGTTTTTAAGGTATCGCTCAAAGTGAATATGTCCTTCCCAGTGTTTATATTAGTATGTAAGAAATTTAAAGGCATTAAGATGAAGGATAATGCAAATAAGATAATTATAACTCCTTTTAAAATAGTTACGTAGTGAGATTTCTTTACCTGTAAATTCTTAAAGATCAAACTTATAAGAAGTCCACCCATCAACATCAGGAGTATATACATAGGCCATAAGTATCTGTCCTCTACTAAAACAGGTAGATATCCTCCAGAATATATTAGAAGAGTTATCAGGGAAAATACGATAATTTCCCTATCACTCTTACCTGTAAACTTCTTAAAAGGACGTAATAAGAACAGCAAACTACTTAAAATGATTAATACCGATAAACAGGAGAAGAATTGGTAGATGGATATAGTTTGCCACAGATTGTTCCAGATTAATCGGAGCTGGAATGTGAAATTACTCCAGGACTCAAAGGGACTCCACTCTTTAAGGGCCTTTTGTTGATCTATCTCCCCGGGAGCGGAGAGTCCCTGGTAAAACTGGGGAAATCCACCTGACTGGGGACCTACCAGGGCGTGGTTATACCCTCCAGATGTTCCAAAGGTTAACTCACCCTCTTTAGAGCTGATTAAACCAATCCATACCCCACTTATAAGTAGGAATACCAGGAATCCCATGAGCATATTCCTGGTAATTTTAATCCTGGGATAATCTCCCCTGTAATGATAATGTAACAGATTAAGTACAAGAAACTGAGCAATAAAGAAGGGAAACAGGAAACTTTTAGCAAAAAAGGCAATTGCACCCAGAGCACCACATAATAAACCATTTGATAATTTATCTGGATATTTCGGGTTGAATATTATTGATAGATAGTAAACCAGGACACATGCCACCAGTAAATCTGGTGTAACAACACTTAAAGCGAAGTAAAGAAGAACGGGCACCATCATCAGAAGTACTGCTGTGCCAACCGTTTCATCCAGCTCAAATCGATAGGAAAGCTGCCTAACCCCCATTATGGTAAAAAATCCAAGGATAAGGGAAAGTATCTTAGCTGAATAAAGTGCATAGTTTGGGTTCTTATTAAAATAGAGGAATGGAATCAAAAGCCAGGAGAGTAAGGGCCCCCAGTAGGCATTTACTGCCCCATAAAAGTCGCCGCTCAGGTATTTCCAAGCGGTCTGTATGTAACCAACACCATCCGGGTTTATCTGGTATTGGTAGTAGCCCAGGAGAGCTAAGCCCAGTACCAGATACAGGACTAGAATTATAACCAGTTTTTTGTCGATGGTGTTGAAAAACCGCATGTTTAATCATAAATTGTATTAATTTACTTGGTAATTATTTAATTTCCTTGGTGATATTCATTTCAGTTCCCTTCATGATAATCTTCCTCAGCGTTAACTGCCCATAGGTTATCTTTAGTAGTTATATGATTGATTATGTTGTCCACCGCTTTTATCGCGGTGAGCATGGAATGGTCCATGTTGTTGTAGCGGTGCATCCCATTTCTACCGATTAAAAAGAGATTTTCGAACCTGTCGGTGTAGTTACGTATCACATCGAAATTCTCATACGAACCGAAATAGGCAGGATAGGTTTTGGGCATTCTTACCACGAAACTGTCGATTATATCCTTTTTATCTGCCACACTGATACGGGATAGCTCACTGGTGGCAAAGGAGATGAAATCTTCGTCACTCATATTCCACAGTTCATCACCCTCATTTGCAAAGTATTCCAGTCCCAGTAAGATTTTATCATCCTGAACCATGTAGGGGCTCCAGTTGTTGAATATCTGGATCCTGCCCATTTTAACATCTTTTTCCTGGACATATATCCAGTTATCAGGGATTATATCCTTTATGGTTTCTATTTTTGACTGGTTTTTAATTTTTAATTCATCTAAAAGGATACCTGCCGTGATAAAATCCCGGTACATTAAACCCCGGGCAATTTCCCGGATATCATCCGGTACTCCTGGTAAGGATTCTATCAAATCCTTCACCGGCATGGTAGAAAAGAGATAATCAGCCTGGTAGGTTTTTATATCACCATTTTCGTCTTTTACTTTCACCCCAGTTATCCTATCTTCATCCCTGGATAACTCCACCACCTCATGGTTGCGGTGTATTTCACCACCGTTGCTGGTTATTTGCCGGGCGACTTCTTCCCACATCTGTCCGGGACCGTATTTGGGATACATGAACTGTCCAATGAGGCTGGTCTCCACCTTCTTCTGTGATGTCGATCTATCCTTCTGGTAACTGTTTTTTATACTGTGGGCTATGGCTTTTGAAATGGACAGCCCTTTAATTCTCTGGGCACCCCAATCTGCCTTGATCTCACTGCAGGGAACTCCCCAGACCTTCTCTGTGTAATCTTTAAAGAATGTTTCGTAGAGTTCCCGGCCGAACCTGTTTATAAAGAAGTCTTCCAAGGATTTTTCATCTCTTACAGGTTTTATAGATGTTTTAATATAGCTTAACCCTATTTTGATGGTTTTAACAAGTCCCAGGTTAGACAATGTTTTCAAGTTCAAGGATATGGGGTAGTCAAAGAATTTGCGCAGGAAAAGTATTCTGGACACCCTGTTCCGGTTCAGCATAACTTTATCAGTTTTTTCCGGGTCAGGAGGGGGGTATGTTCTACTTTCACGGCTTCCTATTGGTTTTATACTTGAACTTTCAGATAGTGGAATTTCACGGTCCAGGAGGATGTCATCCCTGGCAGGGGCTCCCTGGAGGGGTAGGATGTTTTTCCACCAGTCCATGATCTGCTCTGATTTGGAGAAGAATCTGTGCCCCCCAATATCCATGCGGTTGCCATTAAATTCCACAGTTTTAGAAATACCGCCGATATCACCAGTTGCCTCAAATATCACTGGTTTTATGGTGGTCTTGTCCAGTAATTGGTAGGCTGCTGTTAGACCCGCTGGGCCAGCGCCTATGATGACCGCTATTTCATCTTTCATAGTTTTTTACCTATTTAAATAGAGTTACTTTTCGGGCGAAGAAATTCCAGAACAGGATGATTATGGCTGCTGAAATTTTGGATAATAGGTAGAATAAGCCTATTTCTGCTGTGAAGAACCAGATTAATAGTTCATTTAATCCCAGGCCTACAATTCCTATAAAGGCGAAAACACTGAATTCAATGGTTTTATTATCCAGGGATCTCCGGTTGAAAACCCAGTTTATGCTCAGGATGTAATTGGTTATTAAACCTAAGATGAATGCAATTGCAGCAGAAATAAGATAGAATATACCAATGTAATCTGTGAAAATATATAATGAGGCAAAATCAACCAGAAACGCCACCCCACCCACGAATATGTAGCGGAAAAACTGGATTCCTGTTTTGTCCGTGCTTTGGGTTAGTAGTTTCCGAACTGTTTCTTTCGACATGTTAATCCCTTTATTATTTCTAATTACTATCAATTAATAGTTTTTAACTATTTCCGCCTCTTACTTTAAATTTCACTAAATTTTCTCTTTAATACTGTATATTTTAAGATCTTCAATTTTTCCCTGGGTTATTTCTTTATATTTCACCAGTACGTCAGAGTTATAGTTTGAATCTCCCCAGTATAAATAGTAATCAATGTTATAGTCCTGCAGATCCTTTTCTAATTCAGAATCGCTTATGTTGTTCCAGTTTCTTAATGATGTGCCGTAGTAATGAGAATCCCAGAGATAGGCCATATACAGGGACGCCATATATCCATCATTAGAAGCAATATTGCCCTGAATATGGTACTCATCATTTATGGTATTGGCAAGGTCATAAATGCTTTCCCCGCCATCTTTATTTTCTAAAAGGCCAGTCAGGGGCATGACTATTAAAGAGACTACGAAAACAACCAGTAGAATAGATTTAATTTCCCTGGTGCAGTAGGGTTTTTCAAATAGTAACTGAAGGAAATAGCCGCCCATCAAGGTTATTAAAAAGTATACCAGGTAAAAATAGCGAAATTCCACGAAAATCAGCACATACAATCCAATAAACACGGTTATCGTTAAAAAAGCAAAAATTATCTGGTGATGTTTTAAAACCGAATTATTTTTAAGTTGCCAGATTATGAACAACAGGGAAAACAGGATTATGAGCAGGCTGAAGTAGGAAAATTCATTTAAAAACGTTAGAGTCTTTATGATGTTGCCTGATATTATATTTAACTCGTGTTTAAAGGAACTCCATGATTCCAACGGACTCCATGAACTGAGTTTAAGATAGGTAGGGTCTTCCCAGGCACTGATGGCCTCTTTATTGGAGGGTTTAATGAAACCGTGCCATATAGGGCTTCCAATATCTTTTTGAATGGGACCGATTTCTTTAAAGTTGTATTCCCCAGAGGTACCCAGAGTTAAATAGCCGTATTTTTCGCTGATAACTCCGCCCCAGAGACCAGATATGATAAAAAACACTGTTAAACCTAATAACAGGTTTTTAAATATTCCCTTCCTTAGTTCTGCATCTTTAAAGTAGTGTAACAGGTTGAATAAAACAAAGGTGATGAGAAAGAAGGGTAGGGCGAAACTTTTAGTTAAAAATGCCAGGCCGCCCAGTATCCCGCAAAGCATTCCATTATACCAGGTAAGGAGATATTTAGAACTGTAAATGATGTAGAGATAGTAAATCAGGAAACATGCCAGTAGTAAATCCACTGGATTAAGGCCGAATACATAGAATAGTACGATGAAAACTGATGCGAAGAGGATGCTTATTCGAATGCTCTTAGACAATTCAAATCGACGGGATAAAAGTCCTATACCGATTAATGTAAAAAATCCTATGATTATAGCCAGTATTTTGGTGGCAAACAAGGTGAACTGGGGTGTTGGATTAAAGTAGATGATGGGAACTAAGATCCATGAAAACATAGGCCCCCAGTATCCATTTACAGCATTAACTAAATCACCAGCGGAGTATATTTTGGCAATTGACATTATACTGATTAAATCTCTGCTTATAGGGTCATACTGGTAATATTTTAGAAGATAAATACTTAAAATGAAATATAAAACTAAACAAAGGCAAAATAGTAAATTAAATTTAGTAACAGTTTTCAAATTAAAACCAGCCATTGAAATAAATATATAGAGCTAGATATAAATTATTTTGTAGATATCAAAAATAAACACTTATAATGATTTTAAAAAGGGTGCATACATGTTAAATCCATCTGATTTTATAAAAGAATCCATTGAGGAAATGAAAAATACCATAGGGGATAAAAAGGCCATCATAGCATTATCTGGTGGTGTTGATAGTTCTGTTTCATCTGTCCTGGCTTCAAAGGCCATTGGAGATAATCTGGTTGCGGTTTTTGTAGACCACGGCCTGGTACGGGAAGGTGAAGCTGAATACGTGGAGAAGACCTTCCAGGACCGGCTTAATCTTATATCAGTTGATGCCAGTGAAGAATTCTTAGACAGGCTGGAGGGGGTCAGCGACCCGGAAGAAAAACGAAAGATCATCGGGGAAGTGTTCATCAACGTTTTTGAGAGGGTAGCCGAGGATGTGGGTGCCGAGTACCTGGTACAGGGGACCATAGCCCCGGACTGGATTGAAAGCCAGGGAAACATCAAATCCCACCACAACCTGGCCCTACCCCACGGACTGGTACTGAAGATTGTGGAACCAATACGGGAACTTTACAAGGACGAGGTGAGGATCGTTGGATCCGAGCTTGGTCTCCCTGACGAGATAATAAACAGGCAGCCATTCCCGGGCCCGGGACTGGCCGTACGCATCATGGGCCCCCTAACCCCGGGAAAAATTGAAATCTGCCGGAAGGCAAACGCCATCGTAGAAGAAGAGGTTAAAAAGGAAGGTATAGAGGATAGTTTATGGCAGTACTTCGCAGTTTTAACCAACACCAGGGTTACCGGTGTTAAAGGGGATATAAGGGACTACGGATACCTGGTGGTGCTGCGGATGGTGGAATCTCTGGATGCCATGACCGCCCAAGTACCTGAACTGCCCTGGCATATGATCAAGGCTATTTCCCAGCGTATCACCGCTGAAATACCTGAAGTTACCCATGTTTCGCTTTCTGTAAGTGATAAGCCGCCTAGTACCATTGAATTTGCTTAGATCTCTTTTTTTATAGATTTTAATTTTTTAATTTATTTTTCTACACCCATGACCTAAATAATATAACCTATAAACTGACTTACAATCAGTCAAAGATTGACTGATAGTAAGTCAAATATATTTATTTAACCATGGAGCAGATTAAAAATTTTGAAGGGACGCCTAAGGAAAAATTGAAAGTAGCAATATTATTCATGGCAGGTGCTGATGCGGTCATCAATGAAGCTACTCAACTAGTCAGAGGCCCTGAAAAAATAGATTACAGAACACTACACCTATTATTGATAGAAGGTGTTCAGAAATATGATATGATAAGTGAAATTTATACAGACTTCTTCCGTAAGTTATTTGATTTTATTAAGGATGTAATAAAATGAAGGCATAAGTCAGGGCGTAATAAAATCGGATATTAATCCGACATAGTTTCAGAGGTTATAGAAACTACGATAATGGGAACTGTCATAATGTGGATAGCATTGCCGGAAAAATCCATGAAAGAAAGAGTTGAAACTAATATAAATGAAATATGGGAACAATATAAAAAAATTAGTTTCAATACTAACAAAATTTTTATTTACGTCATCACTAGGATAACACTTTAATTAAATGGAGGTAACATTAAAAATAATATTACTAACTTTACTTTTCATCTGCTCTCATCAACTTTTTATTAAAGTAAAAATATATAGGAAACTATATGATAAAAGGAAAGGCAGCCTATCTGAAACGGCTAACATCCAAGATACAGATACCAAGTGTGGATGTTGGCCGGGAATTAGACGGCAGCACACCGCCCTCTGTTTTTATTGGAAGCTGGAACTACCCTAAAGTATTCGCCGGCCCCATGATAGCCCCAATACATGGTGATACCGCTATAATGGACACCCCTGAGGTTTGGATACAGAATGATAAAACCCAGGAAGATATCATAGGTTACCGACTTAACCTGGTCCGGGGAAAACTCACCAACAAGGTAACCGACCTGGAGAATCCCTTCGTTGAAAAATTACAGGAAATATCACTGGCCTCTACCTCCATCAACAGCGAAGCAGAGTTCAGTAGTAAACCACGAGGAAGATCCTTTAATGAAGAACACGCCCCTCACGGCCCTACCGCTCTTCTTGAGAAATTCGATATAGAAACCGTCAAATGGGATCGGGAACTGGAGAAAGCCTACTACGACAGTGACCTGAAGGCGGCTGATGCAGTGATGCACCTCCATGATAAAGAAGTGCCCTTCTCACATATACAGAAAGCCTTCTCTGTGGGAACCATGGGAGTAGGTAAAAACAGGAAAATGGTCCCTACCAGATGGTCCATCACAGCCTGCGACAGCACCATAGGTGACAGATTACTAAGGGAAATCAGAAGTTACGATATGATTGAAACCCACCGGGTTTACGAGTACAGTAGCCTTAATAACTACTACGCAGTGCTTTTACTGCCCCTGGAATGGCAGTTTGAATGGATGGAAGCCTTCCTCCATGTACTTGGAAGGGAAGAACTGATATTCTCTGATTATGAAAATAACGGGGACAAAAAAGGCTACTCCCGGGTTGGTGGCTGTTACTACACCTCCAAGATGGCCGTCCTGGAGGAACTGGCCCGGGAAAAAAAACAGGCAGCAGCTATTATCTTAAGAGAAGCCTACCAGGGCTACATACCCCTGGGAGTATTCAACGTCAGGGAAAATATCAGAAGTGCCATGAATCAGCCCTACAGGGAATTCGAGGATATGAAAACTGCTTTAGCTTACATATCCAGTAATCTCACATTGCCACTGGAGAAATTCATCAAGACCAGTGACTTGTTAAAAGAGCTTCTACAATCAAGACAGACCACCTTGGACAGCTTTTTCAGAGTTTAAAGTCTTCTCTTTTTAAATAAGTTTATACATATTATTTTCATAAATTTAAATGGACTTTATCCCATTTTGAGAGTGGTCTGATGGAACTCTACCATAAAAAACCTTCAAAGGAAGCCAGGGAGGCAATGTGCGAAGCGGTTAATCAGATTCCTTCAAAAAATCAGTTGATTAAATCAGCAGAGAAGGACATATGTAATTTAACCCATCATAAATACTCAAAGATTCTAAACAGTGGTAATTCAGCCATATTTACTGTTATGAGCAATTTTCAAGGTAAAATTATGGTACCGGATCAGGGTGGTTGGTCTGGTATAATTAAAATAGCTGAATATCTGGGACTTGAAATAATTTACCTACCCACAGATGAGGGTTTAATAAATTCCAATTTATTGGATGATATATTAATAAAAGAAACCCCTGAATCCCTATTTTTAACCAGTTTCGCAGGATACACAGCTGAACAACCCTTAAAAGAAATCTATAATGTCTGTGAGGAAGAGGGAGTTGTGCTGGTGGAGGATGCCTCCGGAGCTTTAGGTGATGAGACAGGCCGATTGGCCAATGGAAAGCATTCCCATATCATAGTGGCTTCTACAGGCTCTCCCAAAATAGTGAACGTGGGAAACGGGGGTTTCATATCCACTGACCAGGAAGAAGTACTGGAAACACCGCTCAAATTTTTACAGGCAGACCATATCACCTGTGCTGGTATCTCCCAGGAAATAAAAAATGCCCCATCCATACTATCAAGGACTATTTCATCCTGCTCCTATTTGAAAGAAAAATTGGAGGATGTATTCCATGAAGATAAGAGGGGTATAAACGTTATCTGTAAGGCGGATAGCCCTAAAAAATTAGCGACCGAATTAAGGACAGCCCTGAAGGTACGTAACGGGGGTATGATATCCAAGTGTCCCAGGTATGACAGGATACTGGAGGATGCCGTGGCTTTAGAGATAAAAAACCTGGACGTGCGTTGTGTAACCCGTGAAAATTTGGATAGGATGATTGAATTGGTGAATGATCTAAAACAGCCTAATTCACGTCTCTAAAAAGAGTAAAGAAGTTCTCTCTATCATCACCCTGGTTATGCCGCCGGAATTTTCTATCTCTTCATCAGAGATCTGATAGAGATCCTTTAAGTGATTCTCATCTGCTTTTAGGACTTCATCATCCCTTTTTCCAAGCAGTAATTCTAATTCTTTATCCACACTACTGTTACAATCTACTAGAACTGCACAGATATTATTTAACCCTCTTTTTAACCCTAATATCTGGAGTGCCTTTGATATCTGCCTCTGGGCCGATGCCCGTACACAGATTTCCAGTCCCAGATCCTTTGCAAGATTTTCATTTCGTTTAAAAGCGTAAAGTGCCTGCTGAGCTGCATGGAGGATGTGTTCTTCCCCAGCTATGCCGTCAGCATTTAATAGTTGTATAACACAGGAATCACCAGTTATATCATCTAATTTTCCTATTAAACCTGGAATGTCCTCTACAACTGTGGAAAATCCTAAGACCTGAATTTCGTGTTCCATTATAAATCCTCAAAAAAAATAAAAAATTATAAGTAAGATTATAAGTCGCCTTCTCTTACTTTTTTAACATATTTGGTGCTGAGTATCTTGTTTATTCCACTGAGGTATGCTTCTACACTGGCCATTATGATATCTGGTTGTGTGCTCCTGGCGGTTACTATGTCCCCGTTGTGTTTGAGCTTAACCACCACATCGATAAGGGCGTCTGCACCGCCGGTGATGGCATCTACATGGTATTCTTCCAGTTCTATATCTGCGAAGTCCTTTATACTCTTTTTAACCGCGACTATCGCGGCATCTACAGGTCCTATACCTATACCTGCCTCGAGTACTTCCTTATCTTCTATGTTCAGTCGTAGGGATGCTGTGGGGGTTACTTTACTTCCAGATACTACGGTGAGTTCCTCAAGTTCAACCACTTTCTCGGCCATCACCCCTAATACGTCCTCAGTGATGGCTTGCACATCTACATCGGTTACGCATTTACCCTTATCACCTAAGGACTTTATACGGGTGAATATCTGCTTGAACTGTTCATCATCCACCTCCAAGCCCATCTCCTGTATCCTTTTCTTGATGATGTGGGATCCCACGTGTTTTCCCATTACAAATCTTCGCTTGTGGCCCACCAGTTCAGGGGTTATGGGTTCATAGGTCTCTGCCTTCTTCATCACACCATCGGCATGTATTCCTGATTCATGGGCAAATGCATTTTCACCCACTATGGCTTTGTTGGGCTGTAAAGGTATACCCGTGATTCTTGAAACTGTTCTGGAGACGTCATATAACATTTCAATATTTATATCAGTCTTTACATCATAAAGGGAGTATAGTGAAACCACAGTTTCCTCTAATGAGGCATTCCCTGCTCTTTCTCCTATTCCATTTACTGTTACATGGGCCTGTGTTGCCCCGGCCTGCAGAGCACTCAGTGTATTTGCAACTGCCAGTCCAAAGTCGTTGTGACAGTGCACGCTTAACGGTTTTTTGAGTTTTGATAGTTTACTGTAGAAATCCTGGGATTTATCAGGTGTCAGCATGCCCACGGTATCACAGGCACATATCCTATCTGCTCCTACCTCTATCCCCTCACGGAACAGTTGGGTGAGATAATCCAGGTCACTCCTGGTTGCATCTTCTGCTGATAATTCCACCAGTAGACCCTGGTCCACCGCGTATTCTGTGGTGTTGATGGCCAGATCCTTAACTTCTTCCCTGGTTTTACGTAGTTTGTGTTCAATGTGCAGGTCAGATGTGGGTACTACCAGGTGTACGCTGTCCACTCCGCATTCCAGGGCGGCGTCTACGTCAACCTTCACTGCCCGGGCGAAGCTGCATATCTCTGCTGGTAAATCTTCTGCTACGACCTTTTTTATTCCTTCTCTTTCACCCTCGGAGGTTATGGCTGATCCGGCTTCGATGACATTTACACCTAGATCGCTGAGTATGGTTGCTATCCTCAATTTTTCATTGGGAGTAAGTGATACTCCGGGTGTTTGTTCACCGTCTCTAAGTGTTGTATCGAATATTTTAACGTCCAAGGGAATCCCTCTCTTTTTTTTGATAAATTTTTTAACCAATTATTCAATCCTTAACTAGAACAGAAATTACTCTGGTTAAACTCTTGTGCATTCTTATATGATGTTGTTCTATTATTTTAAATTTTGTTCCCCCTACAAACTCCGTGATGTCCATGTAATGGGGTGTTGCCATACATATCCTTCCATCATCCTTGACCAGGTTTTCCAGGGACACAAGAGCCTCTTCACAGAGTCTATAGCTCTCCTCGCCCTGTGTTGATGCAGATATACCATATGGCGGGTCGGTGGCTACAGCATCTACCTGGTAGGGGAGTTCTAATTTCCGTACATCTGCCTTGAAAACTTGGTAATCACTGATGTTACAGTATTTGAGGTTTTTTATGGTCCCTTTAACCATTTTATAGTCTATATCTGTCCCTACCACTCTGGCACCTATGATACCTGCTTCTAAGAGTATCCCCCCTGTGCCACAGAAGGGGTCGAGCAGTCTCTCCCCCCTCTTTACCATGGTCAGGTTCACCATGCACCGGGCCAGCTTGGGGCTCATGGAGCCCGGGTAGAAGAAGGGCCTTTTATGTGGTTTTAAATCGAAGAAGTGCTTTTTAGGAATTTTAATTATCCTTAACCCCAGAAAGGCTTTATCATCCATTAAAATGGTTCTTATGAATATCCCTGGATCTTCCAGGTTTACCTTAAATTTATCCCCTGTTTTTTCCCTGATGATGCCACCAATAGCCTTTTCAAGCTCTAAGGTATTAACTTCAGATGTTCCCTTTTTTTTAACTCTAACCACGTATTCATCGATTACTACATTATTCCATGGGTACTCTTTAACTCTGGTTAGAAGATCACTCGCATCTGTACTTATCAATAACTGGAAGACTTCATGGGTCAGTGCTAATCTGCTTAACGAGGATTTGAAATTTTCTAGAGAATTTTGAAGATATTCTTCCGGTACCTCGATGGTTACAAAACCATTACACCTCTGTTTAAATGTGTAAGGAATTTCCTCCGTATTTAAAACAGCGTTTAATTCTGCTTCAGGTAGAGTTTCATGCTCGAGTGATAATATAAAAGCTATTTCCATTGTATCACTTGTTGGGTGTTATCCAAGTAAAACAGACAGTCCCCTGGTAAGTATCTTGGGGAGTATCTTGAATAGAATACCCCTTTTAAACAATTCCTTTACCAGGGAGGACTGGTCATCCATCTCACCATATTTAGAGATGATATCTTCAGCTCCTTCTTCTTTAAGTTTACGAAACATAAAGTCCAGATCATCATCTGATAATGAACTAAATATTTTCTGTACCATTAACTGGGTTTTAAGTTCATTTTTAAAGTTTTTACCATAATTTGCATTGTATTCCCTTAAAATTCCCATGTCATCCTTTTCCAGGGCTTTCTCTGTCGCGTCTGCAGCGATTTGCGCACATTTAAATCCTATTATAAGCCCGCCCCCGGTGGTTGGTTTAACCTGTGAGGCAGCATCACCTAAGAGTAAAACATTATCCTTTACTATCTTCTTTTTATTGTTGTATACTGGGATTTTTCCAGTGTACTTTTTAATTACTCTATAACCTTCAAAATCATGATCACTATCTAAAAACATTTTCAACATATCATTTAAGGTGTGATAATCAAAGTTCCCAAACAATCCCACCCGTGCGGTGGATGTTGTTAGGGGGATTACCCAGATAAAACCAGGGGATATTGTAGAGTATGCATGTAGATGCACACAATCCATGTCAAATAAGTCTCGACCAAAATTCACCAGGAATTGGGCTGCCTGTAACCGCTTTTCATCTGATGAACCCATGGATAATTTCCTGGAAACAATAGAATCGCTTCCATCAGCGCCTACCATAATTTTACCATGAAAATCTCCTTTTCCATCTCCTATGATAACACTGGAACTTTTAGGGTCTAAATTCCTTACATTTTGTTTCAAAAATAGTTCAGCTCCGGCATCTACAGCTTTCTCGGCGAGAAATTGGTCATAACCCACCCTATCTATAACGTAAGCTTCTGGCTTACCTTTGGCAACCTTTAGAACATGATTCGAGGGAGAATGTAGATAAGCCCCGTAGAAGGGGTTGATGATAAGTTCATCTGGTAATATATTTAACTCTTTTATCTGCTTACCCAGGAGTCCGGCACATTGAAGGGGCACCCCTACCCGAGTTTTTTTCTCGATTATCCCTACTTTAAATCCTTTCTCCGCCATATACCTGGCGAAGGTGGTGCCTACTGGCCCGGCACCTACTATTAATACATCGTACGTCATTTTATTTTATTTCCTTTAATAATTCCATAATCACATACACTGAAAGTTTACTCCACCCATTTCAAAGAATCTTGCAACAGCGAATAAAAGGACATTATTATGATTACATCATTTTTACAATCTCACCCAATAAATCATCTGAAATTAATATTAAAGTGTGATTTAAAAGAAAATTATCTTCTTAACACGTCCCATAAACCCTTAAATAATACCATAGCCGGTATTATTTCAATCCTGCCAATCCACATGTTGAATATAAAGAGGATTTCTGCTATAGTGGGCATTGTAGGAGATGTAATGCCCGTAGAAAGCCCTACATTACCCTGAGCAGATGCCACCTCAAAAAGTGAATCTATTCCTCCGTAACCGTACTGCATCAAAACCACCCAACTTATAGAAATGAAAAGCAGATAAAGGAAAGTATAACTCCCTGCTTCTTTAATCTCAACATCACCTACAGATTTACCGCTTATCTTCCTGATTATAATGGATCCTTCTGGTGAAATTATCCTCTTTATCTCCCAATAAGCCGATTTCAACAGGGTCACAACTCTAATAAGCTTCAAAGCACCTGTTGTAGAACCGGCGGCCATACCTATAATCATGGCAATAGCAAGTATCACCTTAGGATAATCTGCCCAGGCTGCCATGGTACTTACAGGAAGTGTGCTGGAACCAGTGCAGCTCAATGCAGAGACAACATAAAAAATAGCGTTAAGGTTGGTGAATTTAGCATAAACAATCAGAAGTACAGAAAATACAGCTACGATAATAATCATTGCCTGGAACTGCACGTCACGAAAAACATCTAAAACTCTACCTTTCAATGCTTTATAATGGACTAAAAAACTGGTACCACCTACGATCATCAATATAATGGTTATTAGAGTAATTAAATCGCTACCATAGGCCCCTATATTATTATTTTTAATAGACATGCCTCCCGTGGAGAGGTTGGTGAAGGTGTTGTTTATTGCATCAAAAAGGGGCATACCGGCCAATACATAAAGCACAATCCCCAGAATAGTGTATAAAATATATATCCACCATATAGTTTTTACCGTGTTAGTGATACTGGGCTTTATCTTTTCTTCACGTGCTTCAGACTTATATAAACGAGCAACAGCTGTTCCTGGCCTTATCAAAATACCAATAACCATTATTACTACCCCTAAACCACCAACCCACTGTTCTATACTTCTTAAAAATAGAACTGATTTAGGGAGTATTTCCACGTCGGTGAATATACTCAAACCACTTCCACTCCAGGCAGACATACTCTCAAAATAGGCATTGAGAAAATCGATATTAGTAGTGTACATTAAACAAAGACTACCAATGAAAGCAGCCCAAAGCCAGGCCAGGGCAGCTATCATCATACCATGTTTTAATCGTAATCTATCTTCAAAGGGCACTCTTCTTAATATAAACCCAAGTGCAATTGAAAATAGTCCAACACCCAGAAAAACAATTAAATGAGATTCACCGTATATTAAGGCAACTAATATGGGAATTAAGGTTACCACACCTATACCCTGCATTATTTGGCCCAGTGGGTTGGATATCAATAGAATATCCCTTATAACCATAGTTTTTTTCATTGTATCAATTAAAATAATGATGAATTAAAAGTAATATAGTTTGTTAAAAAAATCACAAGTAGATCAGAACTTAAATTTCTTATCATATTCCTCTATGACTGATTTCCTGTCTACTTCACGTTGATATTTCCGATATCCAATATCTTCTCCCTGCATCAATCGATTTATGGTATTATCCACCTGATATGGATTGGGAACATCCTCCAGTACCACCTGGGTGTGTTCATGTCCCCCGTAGATTTCAATATCCCCTGCACGGAAAAGCCTCTCTATAAGTCCCTGTGATACATCTATATCTTGGATCATGTTATAAGGCATGTAAATCTTCCTTTTTCTGAATATCCCCTTTTTAATCATGACTCTCTGGGTTGTAAGCATGTAATGGATCGCCCTCCAGGAAATTACATCCCATAGTATAGATAACACCAGAACAGTCACTATTAAAACTAACAGGTAACTTACACCCTGTACCAATGGTATCTGGACGTAATAAATCAAAAACTCCTGCGCGGACGCAACTAATGACAGTATGGTGCTAAAGAAGTACAGGAGTAAGAGTAATATTATGAACTTAAAGATGGTCGATCCCAGATTCAGTGTAAATCGGGGCCGGGTTTCAAATAGAACTTTCTCCCCCACATAGGAGTTTTCATCTCTTTCTTCCATTTCATATTCTCCTAGACAAATAAATATTTTATACTCACTCTTTTCTATCCTAAACCCTTTTATGTATTTTTATGGATATATTTATGGGTAACTCTAAAATATAGATGTGATGATGAAAGAAAAGATCTCCATTGAAGAGACACGTATCACCCTGAAAACAGACCTGAAAAAGCACCAACTTTACTATTTTATTTTAAAACAGCGTAAAGAGCTTAAAAACTATATCTATAAACATGAAGATTTTCTACTAAGCTTGGAACCACTTATAATTGAAGAAGCACCGGTTGTAGTTAAGATGATGGCCCGTGCCGGGAGATACGCGGAGGTAGGTCCTATGGCCGCTGTGGCCGGCACCATAGCCCAGCTTTCCATGGGATATCTCACCAGTGAAGGGGCTAAGATGGCCATCGTGGATAACGGTGGGGACGTGGCCCTTAAAACCAATAAGGATATTACCATGGGAGTTTATGCCGGAGATTCATCCCTCTCTGGCCAGATTGGATTTAAAATAAAGCATGAAATGACCCCCATGGGTGTTTGTACTTCTTCAGGTACGGTGGGGCATTCCATCAGTTTCGGCCGTGCGGATTCAGTCACCGTGTTTGCAGACGAAGCCAGCCTGGCGGATGCCCTGGCCACATCAATCGCCAATGAAGTAAAGGGAGAGTTAAACAGTGATGCAGTCCAAAATGGTCTCTCCCGGGCGGAAGACTTCAGAGATCATATGTGGGGTGTTCTGGTGATCATAGGGGAATCTGCAGGGATAGTGGGTAAAATCCCCCAGCTAGTTAAAACAGATAAAAAGGTGGTTTTGGGGGATTTATTTGATGTTTATTAAAAGTAGATCCTTTTTTTGAAATTGAAGAGTAATTATATGGAAGTTTTCAGTGGAAAAACATCTACATAAGTTCCCTCTTCCAATATCTCCACATTCTTAGGGGCTATGAAATAACCATCTGCTTCAGCCAAAGCAGTAATAGCACCAGAATCCTTTAAAATTGGATGGACCGCATCACCTTCTATTTTAACCAGCACATACTGCCTTCTTCCCCTGGAAGGTACGTATCTCCGGGATAATTTAAATTCCCTGCTTTTTCCTTCAGGGGATTCATTTAAAGAAGCAAATTTCCTTAAAAATGGGGCGACGAAGTTGTAAAAGATCATTAAAGCAGCTACCGGGTATCCGGGAAGTCCGAATATTATTTTATTTATTTTATCCTCCTCTTCATCCTGAATTACGCCTATCAATGTGGGTTTTCCTGGCTTTACAGCTATCCCGTGTACCAGTACTTCACCCATTTCATCTAAGACTACCTTCAATATATCTCCAGCACCGGCCGACGTCCCTCCGGATGTGATAATAACATCAGCATCTGTAAATTCATTTATCTTATTTTTCAGCGAATTATAATCATCATTAACTATATCGGAATGTATGGGGATACATCCGCATGATTTAACAGCATTGGAGATGGTGTATGAGTTTATGTCATATACCTTTCCGTATTCGAGTTTTTCACCGACTTTTATCACCTCGTTACCGGTGGAAATCACTACCACTCGTGGTTTTACATATACTGGGACTTCCAGTAGTCCGATGGCGCTTAAAACACCGATTTTATCCGGGGTGATGAGTTCCCCCTCTCTAAGTAAAAGCCCTCCTTTCTTCACATCGGAACCCTCACGGGCTATGTTGGCACCTAAAGGTACACTTTCAAGCATTAGAATGTCTGTACCCCTTTTTTCTGCAAATTCGATCATGATCACCGCATCAGCACCTTCCGGAATGGGGGCTCCGGTGCTTACCTCTATGCAGGTCCCTTCCTCCACCTTATTTTCCGGAATTTCACCGGCTAACACCACATCTTTAAGTTTTAAAGCAACCGGATCGTCCTCGGAAGCGCCGAACGTGTCTTTTGAAATCACTGCATAGCCATCCATAGCTGCCCTCCGGAATGGGGGTAAATTTATGGTGGCGTATACATCCTCCGCCAGTACTCGTTTGTAGGCCGCTTCCAGGGGTACCTTTTCCACCGTCTTCTTGATAGGGAGTTTGGAGATGATCTTCTCTACTTCTTCAGGGTCTGTGATTTTTAGAAATTCCTGTCCCATGGAATCACCATATAAGTTTCAGTTGAAAATTAATTCTGGTAACAAAATCTGTTATTATTAAATCATGGTTCATTAAATCATATGGATGGTTAGATAATAAATACTCTTTTTTATATACTTGTTAAATACTATATAAATAACAAGTTTAATCCAATATTCTTACTATTTAAAATATTTCTAGTTAAATTAGAATTATATTGGAAATCATAATTAAAATTAGGAGGAGAGTGTTTGAGCAAAGGTCGTGGACAGGATACACAGGAAGTTAGGAGAGTTAGAACTCCCCGTAAAGGGGAAATACCAGGAGTGGTAGAACAGATCATGGGCCATGGAAAGCTTAAAGTTCGATGTGCCGATGGTAAAATAAGGCTCGGTCGGATACCGGGTAAGATGAAAAAGAGGATATGGATCAGGGAAGGTGACGTGGTTTTAGTAAAGCCGTGGGATTTCCAGAGTGATGAAAAGGCGGATATCATATGGAGATACACCAGAACTGAGTCTAACTGGTTAGAACGCCGGGGATATCTTAAATTATAAATATCCTATTTTTATACACTAATTTTAATATCATACATTAACTTGATAAGATTGTTCTACTCATTTTCCGAAATCATACAACTTTTTCTGTGGTTTTAAAATGTCGAAAATAACTAAGGCAGATGAAGATCTTAGGAAGATGTTATCAGAGAAGCGTATAAAAAGCGATGATGACAGGCGTGTAGGAAGCGAGGTTTTCGACAAAAAAACCCTGGAAACCCTCTATAAATTAGCAAACCAGGGATATTTACAGATTCTCTACGGTGCTATAAGCACCGGTAAGGAAGCTAATGTTTTTAAAGGGATAGATGATGATGGTAACTTCGTTGCAGTTAAAATCTACCGAGTTACCACCTCTGATTTTAAAAAGATGCAGGATTACATCCAGGGAGACCCCCGTTTCAATGTAAAAACCAGTAATAAACGTCAAGTAATTTATACGTGGGTTAACAAGGAATTCAGGAACCTTAAAAGGGCCTGTGAATTTGGGGTTAGAGTTCCCAGACCCATCATCGCTAAAAATAACATACTTATAATGGAATTTATAGGAGATGCGGAAGGAAACCCGGCACCACTACTCAAAAATGCTGATGTACACGATGAAAAAAAAGTAGCGGATAAATTAATAGAATATGTTAAAATTCTTTATAACAAAGCTAAATTGGTTCATGGAGATTTATCCTGCTTTAATATCTTAATTAAAGATGATGAACCGGTTATCATCGATATTTCTCAGGGTGTTGTGGTAGATCATCCCATAGCAGAGGAGCTTCTAAACAGAGATATTGGTAATTTATCTAAAGATTTTAAAAAATTAGGTATCCACATATCTGAAGAAGAAATAAAGAGTAAAATTATGGATTTTTGAGGATAGAAAACTTTATAATAG
Source organism: Methanobacteriaceae archaeon (assembly GCA_011620845.1). Taxonomy (GTDB): domain Archaea; phylum Methanobacteriota; class Methanobacteria; order Methanobacteriales; family Methanobacteriaceae; genus Methanobacterium_A. Next base: position 3,463 of record WOYJ01000095.1, on the reverse strand, counting down.
TGGATAATAAATATATTTTTGTGGTTCTCATATTACTTCACATTTTTTTTCAAATTTAACTACAAGGAGAATATTATTTGAGCAGTATAGAATACCTTAAAATCCCCAGGGAAAGAGTAGGAGTCGTTATTGGCAAAGGGGGGGTTAGTAAGGAAGAAATTGAAAAGCTAACCCAAACCGAAATAGAGGTAAACAGTGAGACCGGTAGTGTGTCCATAAAACCTACAGAGGAAACTGAAGATCCTTTATCAGTTTGGAAAGCCAGATATATTATTAAAGCTATAGGAAGGGGTTTTAACCCGGAAATAGCCCTGAAACTTACGAGTGACGAGATGATACTGGATATCATCAACCTCCCTGACTACGTGGGTAAATCAAAAAAAGCTATTTTAAGACAGAAGGGAAGAATCATTGGTAAAGACGGAAGAACCCGGGATATTATCACCGAGATGACCGGTGTAAATATATCGGTATATGGTAAGACCGTTGCCCTCATAGGTGATCTTCAACACATCCAAGTAGCCAGGGAAGCCGTGGACATGATTTTAAACGGCGCCCGGCATAAAAGTGTTTATGCCTTCCTGGAAAAGAAGAGCCGGGAAATGAAGATTGAAGAATTTAAGGAAATCGCCAAGGACGAGAGAACTTTACCAAAATAATAAAAGTAAAGGTAATACTAATTAAATAAATACTAATATTATATGTACGTTAATTTACAGGAGGCTTAAATTGGTGGAAAGAGAAGCAGCAGAACTTTTTGAGGAGTTTAAAGAACTTACAGCATCAGAATTTTTCAGACGAAACAAGCAGATGCTGGGATTTTCTGGGAAAATAAGATCCTTAACTATGGTTTTCCACGAGCTAATAACAAACAGCCTTGACGCCTGTGAAGAAGCAGGGATACAGCCAAATATAACCATAGACCTCAAAAGACTGGATAAAGATCATTACATACTTAAACATACAGATAACGGCCCGGGAATCCCCGAAGCCTATATAACCAAGGTGTACTGTACTATGTTCGCCGGTTCCAAATTCAGGAACATACAGTCCCGTGGTCAGCAGGGACTGGGGTGCAGCGGCTGTGTACTGTTATCCCAGATGACCACTGGAAAACCAGCTAAAGTAGTTTCCAGTTACTACGAAGGTGGTAAAGATAAAGGACTGAAAGGCGTGGAATTAACCTTTAAAATGGATGTTAAAAAGAACCAGGGACTCATACTGGACCGTAAAGAAGCAGAAGTCACCCAGACAGGGGTTTCCATAGAATTACACTTCAAAGACGTGTCCTACTCCCTGAGTGAACAGGGTGCCTTCGAGTATATCCGGAGGACCATGATCGCCAACCCCCACGCCAAGATCAAATTCCGTGACCCCACCGGCCAGATATTCATATTCGACCGGGCCACCGACGTCATCCCCCCATTACCTAAAGAGGTACTGCCTCACCCGCGGGGTGTGACCGCGGATGACCTGATATTCATGGCCAAACACACCGATAAGAGGAGGTTCAGGAGTTTACTTACCAGTTCACTCTCCCGTATGTCCACCAAGAGGGTCAATGAGATAGAGGAGGAAACTGGGATAGACCTGAACAAACGGCCCAGGGATATGAAATGGGAGGAAGCAGAGAAGATCGTGGAATTATTCGCCCGTATGGACTTCATGGCCCCCCCAACCTCTGGTCTGATTCCCATCGGCAGAGAACAGATTGATAAGGGTATAAGGGAAATACTTAACCCTGAATTTGCCGCCACCACCACCCGGAAACCGAAAACCTACCGGGGAGGAGTGGCTTTTGTGATAGAAGCCGGTATCTCCTATGGAGGGGACTCTGGAAGACTGGTGGGTGATCAGAAAAAGGCGGAGATCATGAGGTTCGCCAACCGGGTGCCATTAACCTTTGACCAGGGTAGCTGTGCCATAACCGAAGCACTGAAGAGCATAGACTGGAAGCGCTACGGAATAAGGGATCTGGACAACGCACCCCTAACGGTGTTCGTCAACATAGTCTCCACCAACGTGCCATATCTCTCCACTGGAAAGCAGAGCATAGCCCCTGAGCCAGAGATACTCCATGAGGTACGGCAGGCCACCATGAAAATCGCCAGGAGCCTCCAGAAATATATAAGGGCTAAGAAAGCCGCTAAGGAAGAGGCTATGCGTTCCAAGATATTTGAAAACCTGGTGCCGGTTATCATCCGGGAAGCAGCGGTACTTGCAGAAACTGACGTCCCTGAATATGATTCTGTACTGGCAAAGGTAACACGCAGAGCTAAATTTGAAAACATACCATTAGAAAGTGAGGAGGGTGAAGATGAGTCATAACAACAAAATTGCCCATAGGAAAGACATCACCATTAACAAACTCAAAAGTCTGGGGGAGAGGATAATAGAGGAGATAAACCAGAACAACGTCCCTGCACTCAAAGTACCCTCCCGTGGAACATCCAATATAATTTACGATGAAGACAAACGTTACTACGTCCTGGGCGACCGTTACGGTCAGCGTAGCCTGGGTAATGTGAAACAGATACCTAAAATTGCCCAGATGGTCTACGTGGCTAACTTCTGTAAAGACCTGGTGAGACGTGGTAAAACAGCCACTTTAAGGGAGATGTACTATGTCTCTGAGGGATGGGATGTGGACTTCGGAGACCAGCAGGAATCAAACATCGTAGGAGAAGACCTGGAAGTAACCCTGGGTATGACCAGGGAAGACCTGGGACTCATGCCCGAAGAAGATGGTGCCTCAGTCTATGGTAACCTCATCATGAAGGAAGACGACGTGGAAATAAACGCCCTTAGATTAGGTAAATCTGGTTACACCATCTCACCCACCATAGATGATGTGGAATTTCTAGACCACGATGTGGAAAGGGTGATCGCCGTGGAAACCATGGGTATGTTCCACCGTCTGGTGCAGGAAGAAGCCTATAAAAAATTCAACTGCCTCATCGTGGGACTCAAGGGACAGGCAGCCCGTGCCACCAGGAGATTCCTTAGACGGGTTAACCAGGAACTGAATCTACCAGTCTACATCTGTAACGACGGAGACCCCTGGGGATTCCACATCGCCATGGTAATCATCTCTGGAAGTGCCAAACTGGCCCATGTAAACCACGACCTGGCCACCCCCGATGCTAAATTCTTAGGAGTTACCGCCAGCGACATAATCAACTACGACCTGCCCACCGACCCACTCAAGGACATCGACGTGCTCCGATTAAAGGAACTCAGTAAGGACCCCCGTTACCAGGACGAACAGTGGCAGATGGAGATCAAGAAGATGCTTAAGATCGGTAAAAAGGCAGAACAGCAGTCCTTCTCCAAGTATGGGCTGGAATATGTGGTAGACACCTACCTGCCCGAGAAATTAGATGCGATGTAAATAATCAACCTCTTAAAAATGAAGGTTGATGGGAAAAGAGTTTAATGTGACCTCTTTTTTCCCTTATTTCTT
>WOYJ01000066.1 GCA_011620845.1 Methanobacteriaceae archaeon | reverse complement strand
GCCGGGGAAAAGAGATGTATGAAGAAGAATTAAAGGTTTACAAACTATTCATCAGCCACCTTAACCAGGAAGATGAGGAATATGACTTATTTTTATCTAAATTAGACGCCGCATATGACTTCAAATGGGAAGACACAGCAGTTAAGGGAAGCACAACACCTGATGATCTAATAAAGCAGGTGGAACCGGCAGATGTGGTGATCATACTCTCCGGGTTGATCCCGAAGGATAAGGAACTCTTAACATGTATGATCGATGCTGCTACTAAACTAGAAAAGCCTATAGTGGTGGTAAGGCCCTATGGGATGGAAACCGTCCCTTTAAACTTAGAGGAAATGGCAACTGACGTGGTTGGCTGGAACACTCCCTGTATCGTGGATGCTATAATGGAATCCTATGGTGGAGGAGAGTAAAAAACAAAATACTTTTTTTTATTCCTATTAAATTCTTTCTATCCAGTTAGATCTGCTTACATCAATTAAATTTGCTTATATCCAATTAAATCCGATCCAGGTACTCCAGTTTCTTGAAGACGATATGGTAACTGGTCCCCTGTTCCCGGTTTACTTCCATACTCCCCTCTAACTGGCCAACCAGACTGTTAACCAGGAGAAGGCCCAGTGTGGAGCTTTTATCGATATCCAGGTCTTGGGGAAGACCTACACCATTATCGGATATTTTTAAGTGATATTCGTCCTGGTCCTGTACCATCTCGATGGTTATCTCCCCGGAAGTTCCCTTAGGGAAGGCGTGTTTGATGGAATTGGTTACCAGTTCGTTGATCATGAGCCCGCAGGGTATGGCCGTGTCGATGTTCAAAAATACATCCGGGGCTATTATGTTGAACTTGATCTTCTCCATGCTGACGTTGTAGGTGTGAAACAGGTTTCTGATGAGGTGGTTGATGTAGTTTTCGAAATTTATACCTGTCAGATTATCTGAACGGTACAGGTTTTCATGTATCATGGCCATGGACACGATACGTGCCTGGGATTCCTTCAAAGCATCCACAGCTTCCTTGTCCTTTAAATATCCTGCTTGCAGGTTGAGTAAACTGGATATTATCTGCATGTTGTTCTTCACCCGATGGTGGATTTCCTTTAAAAGTAATTCCTTCTCATTGAGGAATTTCTTGAGCTGTTCTTCATGGATTTTAGCTGCTTTCTGTGCGACGTTTTTCTCCCGGATTTCATGTAAGAGCTTCTTGGTTTGTCTCAGGTCCTGCGCCACCATGAGCACGCCTATGGGTCCAAAGTTGTCGTTTACACCGGATAGGAAGGAATTAACCGGTATATAATTTCCTCTTTTCGTATTTAATTTAATTTCCATCTTTTTATAGCTGTCCTCGTCCTCTACTAATTCACTGCTTATGTATTTACAGATCCTTTCCCGGTCTTGGGCATCCTTTATTAAGAACTCCCAGTCCTGGCCTTCCAGCTCGGACCTGGAGTATCCCAGGAGTCTCCGGGCCCGGGAGTTGGTGCTGATAATTTTACCGTAGTTATCGATTAAAAATACCAGATCAGTGATTTTGCTGATGATCTGATTGGCGGCTGTGGTGGCGGTCAGCTTCAACAGTTTATACTTTACGATGGCATAGGTGATCCCCGAGAAGAATATCACACCGATGATCTGGGCCACGGATGGTACTAAATAGAAGTTGTATATCTGGAAGACGGTGTTTGTGAGGTTTCCCAGTACTATGCAGAACAAACCAGTGGAAAGCAGTATCAGGGCCTGTTTCCTCTCCCTTAAAATAGTGGATTTATACCCCCACCAACCAATGATTAGGAAGGACAGGGAGAGGTATAACAGGTAAAAGATTGTATATGCATACCACCAGATGTTATCCGTGATCAGGATTTCGTACCACTGCCCGTTAATGAATACCAGGTCCTGGGTTATGAAAGAGCCGGTTAATGTGATGATAAGGAAGATAACAGGGATGATATAGAGTATGATGGAGTTGGTCCATCTTTTACTGAATCTGTTCCTGGTAAAGATCAGGGACAAATCCAAAAGCACTGCTGGATAGAAGTATCTTCCAATGGCGGATAGATTATACCAGAACCAGGCAGTTGCTTTATCTGGGGCGGAGTAGAAGAAGGCAAAAGCAAAGGTCCAGATAGAAAAACAAAAGGCCAGAAAAATGAATAGTCGGTTTAACCGAGATTTACTGTCCAGCCTATATACGTACCAGCCCATAAATATGTAGAATGGGAATATAATCAAGGATAATGCGGAAAAGATGTTCATTTTAAAGACCCTTAACCCTTTATTTAGAACATTGGTTTAAACAACAGATAATAACAAACTAGGTTGTCAATATTCTTTATATCTTTACTTAATATCTTAAAGCTAGTAATAGAATTAGATGTAGTCCAGTTAATGGAACTTTACTGTTACCCCTTCAATATTCCCAGTTTATCCAGGAAACCAAGGTACATATTTTTAGCACTGTTTAAGAATGCTTCACCCTCACTGGTAAGCTTCAGTATACTCACGTAGTTCATACCCTCATCCCTCAGGTTCGATACGGGTTTGGCACTGTAACGAGACTGATGTTCCAGTTTCAAGAAGTTATAGGTAATCAAGGTATCTAAAATGGTTAATAATTGCTTCTGCGTGAAATTAGAAAGCATGGAATAGGTTTCCAGTTCGTTTAACTGGTACTTGGTGATGAATGTTGTGGGGTTTCCCTGTAAAATTAACATGGTGATCTTGGTACTCACCGGGAAATACACCTCATCGACACAGTTTAGTATTATCCTGGAAATTGAGGATTCGTAACCCTTAATAAGCTTATGCATAAATGGACTGATCTCCTTATAATAGTAATCCTTTTCTTCTTCAGTGTTTTGGGGTAATTTATCGTGCCAAGTTAGCTGTCCGCCGCATTTACATTTCTTATTTATCTTGTGCCGACTTGTAGTCGGAATATGAAGCTTACATTTCTCACAGATCCAGTAGGCCATTAGGTTCCCTCAAATAATTTTTTATATTGACAAGTAACCAACAGATCAGGTTATTTTCCTTAAATCTGTATAATCATCGTTGGTTGTTTTACCTATAAAAAAATTTCCTTAATGCATAGAACCTTCATCAATCAAAAGAAATAATCCAGAGTAGTACTGCTTTTAACCTTTAATTCATTAGGTGGCGATAATGGAATATGTTCCATCTGGTATTTATTTAAAATTTCCTTCGCCTCTTCAGTTACCGATGGTGAGACCAGTATACCCCTTACGAATTCTTTATTATCAGAGAAGCAGTCGACATATCTCAGCAGCTGTTTAACAGCGTTTACTCCGGCTTTACGGCTTTTAAGTTCCAGGACCACTAACTTACCATCATCATCCTTTCCCATGATGTCGATGAATCCCTGTGGTGTTTGGTATTCCTTGGAGGTGGGCCGGAAGCCCTTCTCTATTAGCTCGGGGTTGTCCATGATCATCTGGCGCATGTCTTCTTCGTAACCAGCCAGTTCAATGTCCTTGGTATCTGAGCCCAGGTGGTAAGAGATCAGGTGGACGTTGCGGATTACCAGTTCCAGTTGTTCCTTGGGTTTTCGTCGCTTGCCTATGATCTTAATTACATCATCCTCCAGCTTCACCCCTATTTTGGTGCGAGGGGGCTGCCAGTTAATTGGTTCCAGGTTGCGATCTTGGTGAATTATGAAGGATCCATCCCCTTTAATCAACACTGTTCTTTCCCCGAAGCCAAGTTTGCTGGTTGCCCTACCCTCATAGTTAACTTTACAGCAGACAACCAGTATCATGAAGGCTCTTTTGGAGATTGCCTCGTTGATTAATTCGGTGGCTTCTAAATTTGTGGGGTTATGTTCAATTTTCAGTAACATAATTTTAACCAAAGTTCAAATTTTACAAAAAAGCATCTAATTAGAGTTTCAAAATACGATTCTGTGACAGAGACGTAAATATTTACCCATTATAATACTTAACAGCGGATTAATCATAATATGAGTCTGAATAGGTAATTTCTATGAAGAATTAAAAATTGGCGTGGGAATAAATAGAACCATTTTTTTAAACCCATGGACATATTATAAACTACTTAAAAAATTGACTAATAAACCACTTGAAAAATCTGACCATGGGAGAAAAAATGCCAGAACAGAAGATATTCACCGTAGATGTGGAGATAGCCCCAGCCCACATGAGGGAAGTACTGGAATTTATCAATGAAAATTACCTGGTGACCAAGAAGGACACCTTCACCCATGTTGACCTGCAAAGTGATCGGCTACTATTCACCGCCCATGAACCAGAAAAACAGGGAACCATACAGGTGGAAGTCCTATCCACCAGTCCCTTACAGTTAATATTAACACCATATGATACCTCACCAGAATTCTTGGATGTGATAAAGGAAGACTTACTCTTCCTGGTACAGTTCTTCGAGGATAACCTCCGCCACTCCACCCTCTACTTTGCCTGGATAGAGGGGAAGGATGTGATACCGGAAGAACCCCCATCTACCCGTAAAAGGATGTCCGACCGGCTCTTCAGCAGCAACATGATCCTCATCTACATCCTTTTCTTCCTGGTAAACATCGCCCTATTTTTAACATTAGGCCTGGTGTATGCTGTTGCTGCAATTATAATATTCCAGCTCGCCATCGTACTCCTATCCGACCGCTTATTCCTCCTCCGGAACAAGTGGAGGATCACACCGGAAAACCCCCAGGTGCACATCATAGAATACCAGCTCCCAGTAGAGGAATATAAGGAATTCCAGGAGAAATTCGGCAAGGAAACCATCACCCGGATGAAGAAGGAGATCTACGATCGGACCTTAGCCGTTGGTAAAGAGCCCACCTGCCAGATAGGTGAGGAAGTCATGGAGTACTACGGCTTCCTGTGCAACCCGGAAAGCAGGATAAACAAGGTAATCGATGTATACAGCCTGGTCAAAAGAGCCACAGATAAATTCAACTTACCGGTGCCTAAAATAGTGCTCTCCAATACCATGGTACCCAACGCAGCCGCCACTGGCCCCAGCCCCCGCAGGGGACTCGTACTGATAACCACTGGATTATTAGTGCAATTAGAGGAAGATGAGATTCTCAGTGTCCTGGGACATGAACTGGGCCACCTGCAGGGCAGGGACCCGCTGGTACTATTCAGCATAATCTCCCTGGAATTCATACTCCGGTTCACCCTCTTTCTACCCATCGTCCTCATAAATCCCATTATTTACATCATAGTGGCTTTTCTGGTGATTTTCTTCATCGGCAAGTTCTTCGAGACCCGGGCGGACCTGGTCAGTGTCATGAAGATCGGACAGCCAGAAGTACTGGCCTCTGCGCTTAGAAAGATAGGATACGCCCGGTTACAGATGGAAAGATCCGCAATGACCCGAATCCCCACTTGGCTTTCCTTCGACACCCACCCCCCAATATACTTCAGAGTGGACAGGTTGGAAAGTATGAAAACAGCCCCCCAGGTTAAAAATCCCCTGGTACAGTCTATTAAGGATGTGTTCGGTGGTTTCCTGGGATCGTTTCGGAGGAATTGATTGATGGTTGGATCCTAGATTTGATACGAAAATTTATCTATTTTCTAAAAAAAACCATATCTTGGATAGGGTTCTGATAAGTTAATATTATTATTAATGAATAAAATAATAATATTAATTGTTACAGAACTAAATATTTGACTGGAACTTTAATTAGTAATTATATTGAGGTTATCAGTAATGACGGGGAAAAATGCAATTAAACTTTTTGAAGATAAAAAAATTAGAACTTTTTGAGATGAAAACGAAGAAGAATGCTTTTTTTCAGTTATAGATGTTATTGGTGTTATTACAGGAAATCCCAGAAGGTATTGGAGTGATTTGAAAAATAAATTGAAATTTGAAGAGGGTAGTGAACTGTACGAAAATATAGTACAGTTGAAGATGCCTGCTGCTGATGGGAAAATGCGATTAACGGATGTTGCTAGTACAAAACAATTATGATACAGAGGAATATAAAAAGTTGAAAGGGTTGAAAAAGGAAAATTTAAGGGATAATATGAGTAATCTGGAACTAATTCTATCCATGCTAGGTGAGGCATCGACCACAGAGATATCTAAAAATGTTGATCCAAAAGGTTTTTACAGAAAGTAAAGATATAGGTAAACGTGGCGGAAAGGTTGCAGGAGATGCCAGAAAGAACATAGAAAAAGAATCGGGTCGATCAGTTATAACTAAGCGTAACGCTAAATCTCCAGAGCTTTTAGACGATAAATAAATTTAGCCCCTTAGATTTTTTTGTATGAAAGATTTGTTTTTATTTTGTTTTTTGT
>WOYJ01000029.1 GCA_011620845.1 Methanobacteriaceae archaeon | reverse complement strand
ATCTCAGACAGTCTTTTAACCCTTTTAACCATGTTGGGGTGGGTAGAAAGTACTTCCATGATCTGACTGCCGGTACCTATTTTGGTTCGGTTGTATTTTAGTTCATTGAGTTCAGCTTCACTGATGCTTCCATTCATGTCCAGGTCCAGCTGTTTTAAGTCACTGATCACATCACTGGAGCTGGAAATGTCGTTGACGAAGAAGGCTTTCACACCCTCAACTTCCTTCTTTTCCCTTTTATCTGCTACAGCTGAGGTATAGGTAAGTTTGTAAAGTGCGCTGGCCAGTTCATGTGGTGGGTTTCCCAGTTCTACACTTCCCTGATCGGCATAATATTCCCTTACCCTAGATACGAAGAGAACAATCAACTGTGACAGGAAATAACCAACTAAAGCGACGACTCCGATGAGTCCGGCATTATCATTGTCACCGCCACTGAATAATGTGCTGATGAATATGTAGTAGAAGATCAGTGGAACGGCGCTGATCATGGTTATCACCGCCATGTCCCGGTGGTTGATGTGGGATAGTTCATGTCCCAGAACCGCCCTTAATTCTCCTTCATCCAGTATGTGAAGTAATCCCCTGGTTACGCAGACTCTACCGTCACTTTTGGTTCTCCCGAAGGCGAATGCATTGGGTATGTTCACTTCAGAGATTCCTACCTTTGGTTTGGGGATGCCAGCCTTCATGGCCAGGTCTTCCACCATGGCATGGAGTTTAGGGGCTTCATGGGGAGATACGTATCTCACCCGCATGGTCATTTCCACCAGCTTAGGCCCCAGAAGGTACTGGCCCACTACTATGGCGACGGCCAGTATAGCGTAGAAGGTAAGGTTCCCGAAGTGCAGGAAATATCCGGCCAGTGTAACAATCACATAGATCAGGAAAAATAATAGGGCAATTGCTAAATATAGCCGCATGGTTAATCTTAAAGTTCCCATTTTCTTCATTTTTTTATCACCTAAATGTTCACATTCATAATATCTGATGTCCTATATAAATTTTTCTGACGAATAAATCTATTTTTTTATGTGATTAAGTTCAAGGAAATTCATGAATAATTTACCAGGTCCAGAAAGAGAATTTATTTCCTTTAAAACTGCTTCAATTTTTGGTGCATCTTTGATAATTGGATTTGTACTTTTTTTTATTAACTAATCAAAGTATGGAAATTAATATTATATTCTTTGATTTTATCATTCCTCTGGTGGGATTTCTTTCCTTTTTATGTTTAATATATGCTGCAAAGAGGTCTAGAATTTATGGAAAACGTATTTATTTGGCCTGGTTATTCATTGCATTCTCATTACTGCTCTATGTTATAGGAGATACAATATGGGCTTTTATGGAGGTTGTTTTACATGTTCAACCTTTTCCATCCGCCACCGATATATTTTATTTGCTGTATTATTTATTTTTCTTAATAGGACTGTTTTTATTGTTCAGGCCTCTTGATAGCCCTGAAAATATTTACAAAACTATTTTAGATGCCTTGATTGTAATGGTTTCTGCCATTTGGATTTCCTGGAACACCCTATCTTCTGTGGTTACAAGGGATTACATCGGCATTTTCTATTTTTTCATTTTATATAATCCGAAATTTTGTTATATTCATGCTTTTGGTAAATTTGATAATGAAACAAGTAAATAAATGGGGGGTAGAAATCCCGGGGTAGAAATCCCATTATACTATTGGCACTGGCCCTTCTGGTTCAATTTGTATCAGATCTTGTATCACCTATCAATTTTCAAATGGAATTTACATGTCAGGTCAGTTGCCTGACATTGGTTGGGTGTTGTGCTACGTTCTAATAGGACTTGCCGGAATCCTTCAGGGCAATATAGCAAGTGTTAACACTAGTAAATTAGACCGTAGAGATGCAACCAGTAAAGTATGTGATTTTTTCACCCGTGATATGGATCGCTCTGGTGGTTTTCATGTTGATATGGGGTTATTACAATGTTTCACCTTCAAATTTTTACGTGATAAAGATTAAAGTACTGATAGTTTTCCTGCTTTTGGTGATTAGACGTGTGATATCTGTAGATGAAAACTGGAAATTATATTTGAAGGTGAAAAATAACAAAGTGTAATTTATCTTTCCTTAAATCTGAAAAATTAATTATTTCTAGAGTTGTCTGTGTATTTAGTAATCCCGCCAGTACTTATGGACCAGGTAGACTGCCAGGATAACCACTGCTATAACCATGACGATGTCCATGTAATGGAAGTATTCCTCTATTATATTCCAGTTTGGTCCTAGCATAAACCCCATGTATGCTAAAACAAAGCACCAGGGTAGTGAACCCACGAAGGTGTAGATGGTGAACTTTTTCAGGTCCATTTCCGTTATACCAGCAGGTAGGGATATGAAAGTTCTGATTATCGGCAGAACCCGACTTATAAGCACCGCCTCATGGCCGTATTTATTAAACCATTCATGAGCCATATCCAGCTTCGCGGGGCTTATGAGCACGTACTTACCGTATTTTTCCAGGAAGGGCCTTCCACCTTTAAGTCCTACGAAATAGGCGATCCAGGAACCTATGAGGTTTCCCACCGCACCGACGATGGTAATTCCTAAGAGGCCCATCTCACCCCTGTAGACGACGAAACCGGATAGGGGCATGATAACTTCACTGGGAAGTGGTATACACGCGCTTTCCAGGATCATGCCTATGAAAACACCCCAGTATCCCAGATCTTCAATTAAGTAGATAGCGAAGTTAGTCACTGTTTCTATGATTCCAGCCATATTAAACCACCTACATTTAAAAGTATAAAAAAAGGATTATAATTCTAAGGATAAAAAACAATCTTATCTTCTGATTTACTTAATACTTTGTTCAAATATGTTATGGTGCTCGAATGAAAATTGTCAAGATTAACCTGGAAGCTTTTCTAATATTTTTAAGAGGGCTGTTTATGGGAACAGCAGACGTGATCCCCGGTGTTTCCGGTGGAACAATAGCATTGATCACCGGCATCTATGAAAGACTCATCCATGCCATAAGTCGTATCGACTTTAAATTTCTGTTGTACCTAGTAGAGGGAAAATTTAAAAAATTTAAAGAAAACGCTATAAAGGAAATAGACTTCAGGTTATTCATACCTCTACTTTTAGGTATAGGTTTAGCTATTTTAACCATGTCCAAGGTGATATCATATCTTTTAGCTAATTATCCCGCGTTAACATATGCATTCTTCTTTGGTTTAATATTTTCATCTGCATTTTTTGTCTACAAACATGTGGGTGGTTTAAACGTTAAAAACGTAGCATTTTTACTCTTGGGGTTTGTATTTGCCATTATCTTCATTGGTTTAAACCCTATTCAGGCCAACCACTCCTTACCGGTGATATTTTTCTCGGGAATGGTGGCCATATGTGCCATGATACTGCCTGGAATTTCCGGAGCATTTATCCTGCTTCTTCTAAACCAATATGAATATATGATAAATGTTTTAAACAATATGCAGTTTACTGAAATTATTGTGTTTGGAATAGGTGCGTTAATAGGGATTTTATCCTTTTCAAGAGCACTGGATTACATGTTAAATCATCATAAATCCATTACCATGTCATTTCTTGTGGGATTGATGATCGGTACGTTGAGGTTGCCCTATGAAAGAACAGTGGCCAGTATGGATTCTGTTGCGCCGGTTGTAGTGATGGCGATAATAGGTTTTATCCTAGTTTTTGTTCTGGAGAAGGGATTTGAAGGTCAACACAAAAATTAAATATTTACCTTCCGTGATCTATTCAAACTTCCTGAAACCTTGGGGATTGAAGCCGTAAGCTAGAAGAAGATTTCTATCCTCAGTGGATACTGGTTTTTCATTTACAGGTGGAATTGGACGTCCCTTTTTAGAGAATATGACACCGGTTTTCTTGTTGGCTGCCAGGAATTTACCGGCATCACCGTTTACTATTATTTTACCCTTGATCATGTCTATGGCGGTGAAATCATCGGTGTTTCCGTTGATGATCAGGGTGCCCCCATTTAACAGGGCTCCACTGTTTTTCCCGGCCGGGCCATTCACCCGGACGATGCCCTTCCTCATGAGTATCCCGGTGCTTAGATCCACCTTGCCATGAAAGATTATCTCTACCTCACGGTCTAACCTGGCACCGACGGTGTCTTTGACTGTCCCGTCATCGATTACGAGTTTACTTCCCACCAAATCGCATGATACGAGTTTATCTCCCTGGAGGCCCTGGTGCATGATGTCCGTAATCGATCTGTACTTCTGGTAGCCTTTAACATCTGATTTAACCTCTACCAGGTTGCCCATGGGCTCTTTTACTGCTCCTTTAACGTAGATATTGCCCCGGGCCATGCTGATCCCCATTCGGGTGTCGGAATCTCCCTCTACGTAGATGTCACCAACCGGTATGTCGTTTCCACTTCCACCGAAGTACTTAAGGTCCACACCCATACTGGAGGCCAACCTATGACCAGCATCTCCATTTATACGTATATCTCCTCCACTTTTTAGGTGTTCCACCAGGTCTCCGAAGGTTAAGTCGTTTTGGGGGATTTTCCAAGTAGGATCGAGCTTCTCTCCCTTATGCTGCCAGTGAAAGTTGAAGGTGAAATCGCAGAGGCAGTCCACTGGTTCAGGGGATTCAACGGTAAGTAACTCCCTTTCATCCTTCTTTTTATCTTTCTTCCGGCCGAATATTTTAAGCATAAAAATCCCCTGGATAAAATAAATCTCCTTGAGTAATAGTTTACTTTCCCCTAAAAAATAAATTTTGCTATTGGATTTTTGTTATTGAAGCATTTTTTCTACTGTAGAATACTGTGTTTTATTCCCTACTTAAAAAAGCCAGTACAACCCCAACAACCGTTAAAATTATTCCTAAGATAATTGCATCCAGATTGAGCTGTGTTAAAAGTACGACACAAGTGAGGAGCCCAAAAACTGATAATATAGGTATATTTTTTATATTTAAGGGTATCCTAAATGGCCGTTTTAATTCCGGAGAAGTGTACCTCAGGATCAGCACAGAGGCATTGATGAAGATGAAACTTAAAAATAAGGTGTAATTGTTGGCGCTTGCCAGGAATTCCAGATTCCCCACGAATAAAAATACAACTGCAGCCAGGCCCATCACCACTATTGAAACCCAGGGCGTCCTTGTCCGCGGATGAACTTTACCCAGGACCCGTGGGAGGGAGCGGAATTCGGACATGCCATACACTATCCGGGAACCGGCTAAAAGCAGTAAAAGGACAGTGTTACTGGTTGCAAACAGGGCTATTATGGTAAGTAAGAATCCTCCATTTGCCCCAAGGGCTGCATTTGCTATTTGGGAAAAGGGGGCCTGTGAATTTGCCAGGATTTCCCAGCCAAGTATGCTGACTGAGCTAAAGGACACCAGAATGTATAGAACGGTGCTGATAATCATGGCCAGTATGATGGCCCGTGGAATGTTCCTGTTGGGCTCGTTGGTCTCCTCAGACAATTTAACGATCTCTTCAAAGCCGAGGTAGGCGAAGAAGATCAAAGCCGCAGCAGCCATAACTCCATTTATACCCAAAGGCATCTCCAGGTAGTTAACACTCCCCCAGTAGGGTACTCCAATAATGAAGATGATTACAAGACCAAGAGCCTCTATGGATGTAAATATGATGGCCACCCAGGCAGATTCCTTTATACCGATGAAAAGAAGTAACGAAAGCACTGCTAAGAGGCTAATGGCAGAAACAATAGGGGGTATGTTAACTAACACAGCCAGATAATTACCGAAACCTATGGCCACCGCTGAAGAACTGATGACAGCACTTAATATAATGAGCCAGCCGATTACAAACGCAACACGCCGGCCTATGGCATTTTTAACGTACTCATACTCTGCAGCGGCACTGGGAAACATGGATGAAAGTTCCCCATAGCTTAACGCAGTAAAAGCAGCAACAACCGACGATATGATAAATGAAAGCCACAGGGCATTCCCTGCTAAGGGAGCGGCCTCTCCCAGAAGGGCGTAAATCCCGGCACCCAGGATAATCCCTATACCAGATACGGTAACCTCAAAAAGCCCTAACTTCCGTTTTAAAGACTTAATCTGTTCACCACCTTCTCAGGATAGTAAAATTTTATGTTTTTATTTATATTCTCGTACATAATAGTATATAAGTGAAAATATGAGTCAAGAGATCCTGGACTTCCTGGGAATGATTGGAGTTAATACCCAGTTTATAAGTCTTTATAATAATTCAATACTCATCAATAACCTTAAATTTTCCAGGTTCTCCCGTAAAAAGGAGGAGTTATTCCTGGAGAAACACCCCGACTGGAAGGTGGTAAGGTCTAAGGTTTTCCAGAAGATGTGCATCCGGGCCTCCCGGCTTTTAAGCAAGTCTCTACATCCGAAGGAGAAGATATTCATAGAAGAAAATAGTAGCTGTGCTAACACAGCCCTGTATATAATATTAGAGCCCTACACAAGGAAATATGGTATCGAGATTACCTACAGTGATGATCTGGAACTGGCCCGGCCCGGTGAAGTTGTTAAAATGGCATCACCCCTTACCCTGGATGGGGAAGTGAAAAATATAATCAAACAGATGCTACAGGGAGAGGAAATCGAGCCCACCATTTTAAAAGACAAACCAAATGATTTAAAGACGATTTATCCTCTGATAAATATCCCTGATTCCTGGATAGAGACATGGGCCAGTGAACGTGATTTTAACTGTGATATTCTCCCTAAAGATAAGGTTTCCAATGATCTACTGGAATTCCTGGAAGAATATATCCCGGAAGTCAGGGAGAATATGTTGAAGTCTGCTCTTTTTGTTTCCAATCAAAAGTAATAGAAAAGGGATAATTTTTGGAAAATCTAGTTCCACCTCCCGATTAACTAGAAATTCCAAAAACTCATTGATCTAATTTTCACTATGTTCATTTATTAATAGTTTATTTGCATGACATGTGCATGCATACGGATACTTTGAGGGATCATACGAATAGATAACTTTAAGAATTGATACATGCTGAAGAGCACGGTACACAGTAGGGTGAGCTGCACAGAAACAGATGACTACTACCTGATAAATTTAACCTATAGCCTGGTATCAATTACAGTAAAGGATTGTCCCAGTTTGATGCCAGCGTATTTGAAAGTTTAAGCGTCGAAATAAGAGAACTATTATTCAGAAAGATTCATATTCTTCAAGGTGTTTAAAGAGAACCACGATGATTGAAAAAGTGCGTTCTACTGGATTTAGGCATATATTATATGGGAATATGGTTATTTAAAACTGAACAAGGAAACCTGTTTTTCCTTATCCTCAGGATTTGAAGATTTTTCCCTGGTATTAGAATTCTTCTGGTTTGATGCTTCCTTTTCTTTGGCCAAATTCTTAGCGTCTTTATTTTGAGATGGCTTTGATTTTTTAGTAGTGGATTTTGTCTTCTGGGGAGTAGACTTTGGAGGTTTTACTTCTTTTTCCTTTTTACCTTCCCTTTTGGCAACAGCAGATGATCCCTTTTTCTCCACTTTATTTTCAGTGTCTTTCTGCGAGGACTTTTTAGGCTTCGCTTTCTTCCTTTTAGGGATCTTCCTGCTACGGAAGAGCTTGACCTCAGCATCGTCCAGGTTGAAGTAGTCCGCCAGTTTCCGTGCCAGGTCATTATCCTGGAACATCATCTCCAAGTAGGGGAACTGCTCCCTCACCACCCTACGGGAGGAGTGGGTTTTCTCACCGATCTTATCCGCCACCCTATCCATCAGGTCTCTTTTGGCACGGCTTTTTGAAAGTAAAGTGTAAACTGAAGAGTTGGCGTAGCGGGCGAATTTCCGGTAGGTCTCATCCTTGGACAGGGCCACCCCTAAACTCATTAAATCATAGGTGTACTTCCAGTATCCATAGTTCCGTGTCTGGAAGGCCCGGCCCAAGTAGGTGTCTGCCTGGGAGATCATCTCGTAGGCTTCTTCGATTTCATCCTTCTTCTCGTATTCCCGGGGAACGTTCTCGGTGATGAGTTCCAGTATAAAGGCCGGGTCGGCTTCCACCTGCATGGCTTCCCTTATACGCTGGGGGTTTTTACTCTTCAGGACGGTCCTGACTGAGTCGAAGATGTTGTGGATATCATCCTTCTTGGAGATCACTTCCAGATCCGCAGAGGTGATGCTTTTTTTCCCCCGGGCCATAATCTCCAGGTCGTTGATGGCCGATCTCATGTCTCCTTTGGATTGTTTGGCCAGGGTCCTTAAAACATGATCCTCAAAATCAACACCCTCCTTAATACAGATCCGTTTCAGGAGGGCCACGATACTGTTGGTATGCACCTTCTTGATGTTTATGACCTGACACTTGGTTTTAAGGCTTTTAATCCTCTTACTGTAGGGGTCGTTGGCCATCATGATGAGTGGATGGTGCCCTTCCTTTATTATCTTGGATATAGCCCTTACACCGCCGCGGTCATCTGTCCCATGTATTCCGTCCACTTCATCCAGTATTATGAACTTCAAACCCTGATTGAAGAGAGAACCAGTGGCAGATGCTTCCCCTATGGTCCGGAGAAGGATATCATAGGATCTTTTATCACTGGCGTTGAGTTCAATGGAATCGGCGAATTCCTGCGCCGCGAGATGAGCCAGGGTGGTTTTCCCGGTACCTGGCGGTCCCACCAGTAAGAGTGGTTTGGGGTGCTCGCCAACCAACCAGGCGTTGATCCAGCCTTCTATCTCATCTTTGGCCTTGGCGTTGCCCAGTACTTCATCAAAATTTTTGGGGTTGTATTTTTCTGTCCACAACATTTGATATGACCATTATATGGTTATTTTTAATTTTCTAAGAATATTTTCACTTCTTAATTTTTCCTAAGATTGTTTATCTTTGAGTAAAAATTTAGTTAAAAGAGCTTCGAGCTGTATCCGTGGATTGGATCCCTCCCGGATACGGTAATCGAATTTACCGATATTTTCAATTAAATCTATGTAGGTCTCCTGGTCTAGGAGGCCTTCCATGGTCATCTTAGATACTTCCTGGTATATCTGGGTGATCATGTCCTCTCCGCTGGTGCCCTCGACCACCATTACTTCCCGGAGGAGGTCCCGGGCTTCCATGAACTTACCATCCAGGGCGCTGTTTATTATCTTACGCACATCCTGGGGCTTGGCCTTGCTGATTACTTCATGGACACTTTCCTCGGTGATCTGATTATCTATGGTGGATGAGGCCTGTAATATATTCACAGCTCTCCTCATATCGCCCTCTGCGAAGTATACTATGCTCTCCAGGGCCCCGACTGTGGCGGTGACATTTTCTGCCTCGGCAATAATTTTTAACCTTTTAATTATCTGTGATCCTTTGATGGGTGTGAAGCGGAAGATGGCGCACCGGGATTGGATGGGGTCTATTATCTTGGAGGAGTAGTTACAGCTGAGTATGAACGATGAAGTCTTGGTATACATCTCCATCTCCCTACGCAGAGCGTGCTGGGCGTCCTTGGTCATGTTGTCCACCTCGTCCAGGAATATAATACGGAAAGGCGCTCCCACAGACTTGAGCCGGCTGAAGTTTTTGATATCGTTCCGGACGGTGTCGATACCCCTGGCATCAGAGGCATTCAGTTCTAAGAAGTTCTGTCTCCAGTACTCTCCCAGCATTTCTTTGGCCAGTGCCAGGGCAGTGGTGGTTTTACCCACCCCGGCTGGGCCGGTGAACATGAGGTTAGGCATGTTGCCTTCTTCAACGTATCTTTTAAGTCTTGGAATTATATGATCCTGACCAACCACCTCGTCTAAGGTTTGTGGCCGGTATTTCTCAACCCATGGTCCGTTCATTTTTATCACCGTTATTATATTGAATAGAATGTTGTATATCTTTGTAATAGGATTGATTAAAAAACTTTGTAATTAGGGCTTTGTCAGAAACTTGAGGGGTTGGTTGTTGAAAACTTTTTTTTTGGTTTAGGATTTGTTTTCTGATGTTTATTCGTGACATTGCGCCTTCTTTTTTTAATCTTCATTATTCTTTTTGATGCTTTTAGGGAATGTTTTTTGGAATTTGTTTTCTAATTTATTTGATGTTCGTTCGATATTTGCATCTAGCAGGTATGCGAAGAACGTTTTGAAGTAAGGTATTAATGAATCCATGGTAATTGATTGAATAATCTTTGAAATAATCTCTGATTTGATTTAATATTTCGTTCATCCTGTTTCTAGCTTTTTTAAATGATTTACTGTCGAATAAGCTGAATAAATCTAGTTTTTTTTCTTGCCGTATTTTGTCTATATCATTATCAGATAGTTCTTTATCTCGTGCATAGTCTTGAATTTTTCTTGTTTATGTTTTTAAATACATGGAATAAACACCATTGGTGTTTGAAACCTAATTCTTCGATGATTGGTTTGTATTTATCGTCTAAGTCTGTGGTTATTGCTATTTTGTTTTTATTCCTTGTGGATTCAGTTAAAAACTCTTGTATGTTCTTGGAATTCTCTTCAGAGTATATTTCATCATTTACGATAATATTTTGTTTTGCTGTCGAATAAAAGTGAATCGGTAATTCCAAACAGCGTTAAGTTTAATCCACTCCACGTCAAAGATGTAATATCCAGAATAACGATCTTTTGTTTCTGTTTTTGGGATTTTGTATTCGAGTATCCAGTTTTCTATTGTTTTGTCTTGAAAATACTGATTTTTGGTGTCTTTTTTCATTTTGTAGGGCAATTTTATGGATTGATCCGGAGAATAAACCCGCTAATTCAATGTTTTTTTCTTTGAAATTCATGTGTAAAAGTATTATTAGTGTTTACAATGTCTGATATATCAGTTTTAAACTTTTTACCAGATTTTTTTACACTTATACATTTGAATCTTGGTGTTAATAACTCCTTCATAGTAAAAATTAAGGGTTCGTTCTTTAAATCCATTTTTTAATCACAGATTTTACTGAAACACTCCGGACAAAAAGGAACCCGCATCTCAATATGAAAAACATCCCTTTTTATACCATGTATTCAACGATTTAAATAATTAACATCTCTTTTCAACTAATTTTAAATGATTTTCTTCATATTTCGATAAACCTTCACAAAAATAGGAAAGTTTATAACCCTGATCAAGCAGACCATCAACTGGAGCAAGTATTTTTTCTATTCGCATGATTAATACTTTGCTCCATTTATTATAAAAGCTTTTATGTTTCAATTTCACCAAATAATCAGTTAAACACGGATAAAAAATATTATTTATCCAAAAACACAAATTTCAAAAAAACCCCAAGTTTTTGACAGTCCCCCCATCTCCTGGAGAAAAAATTTCAAAAACATAGCCTAAAATTCAAAAACATAGCCTAAAATTCAAAAACATAGCCTAGAAATTTCCCCTAATCGTTCAAGAACCCAGGTAACCTGAAAAATCGACTCCTCCCACCGGAGAGGTTTTTTCTCCATCAATTATCATTTTAATTATACCCACCACTTCCTCTGGATTTTTACCTGTGGTGTCTACCTCACTGGCCCTATCCCCATACTCCTGGTATGCCTCAAATGCACAGACATCCAGGGCCTCGGCCTCAACGTTCTCGGCGATCTTGGCATCTTCAAACCCTTTATCCTGCAGACGATCACCTAATATATCAGGATGGGTACGTAAAACGATTACCCGGTCTGCTCCACCACAGAAATGGGACAAGTGGCCCTCAACCAACAGATCTTCTCCATCCCCTAAATTACGGATAAAATCACCTAATTTAGAACATAATGCTGGTATGTCCACTATTTTATACCCCTTTTTGTGGATGCCTGTGTAGAGTTTCTCATCATCCACCATTTGATTAACATCCACCAGGGTAAAGGAAAACTGTTCCTTGAACAGTTTAGAGACTGTGGTTTTACCTGTTCCCGGGGTTCCGGTTATAAAGAGAATCATGGTTCTGTTTAGAAGGTTTTTAAAGAGGAGGAATTGTTATGGAAGTTTTTAAATTAATCCTGGTTATTTCAACTTTTCAATCAACATCTGGGCGACTTTTTCCCCGGAGAGGAGCATTCCACCGAATATGGGCCCCATCCTTGGCGCCCCGTACACTGCATTTGCAGCCATTCCCGCCACATATAAACCGGGATATATTTCGGCCGTGTTGTCGGTGACTATGTTTTCAGCTGCTTCAGCCCACATGGACTTTTCTCCCATGATCTTACCAGTGGAAGTGTTGAGCTTGTGGCCCATCTTCTGTTCGATTATCTTAACTATCTCGATGGGGTGTCCGGTGGCGTCGATCACCGCCCGGGACCGGACGGTGAGAGGGTCTACGTGCAGTCCTGCTATCTTAACTGCACTCCAGTTTAATACCAGTCCTTCCACTCCCTTCTCTTTTATCATCAGATCCTCGATTTCTATCAGGTTGAAAATCTTTAAACCCGCCTGGCAGGCCTTGGAGCACAGGGTGGATGTGCATTCTATGGAATCCGCCACGTAGTACTGGTCCTCGTATTCGGTGGATCCTATGCCGAATTCGTCCAGTATTCTCTTTCCTTCCTCCTGGACAACGATCTTGTTGAACATCATCCCGCCACCCCACATTCCACCACCTATACTGAGTTTACGCTCAAACAGGGCGACTTTGTATCCTGCTTTAGCCAGGTAGTATCCGGCGGTGAGTCCGGCGGGCCCTCCCCCACCTATTGCCACATCCATATCTGTATAATCTAATAGGTCATCCATGTATCCTTCTATGATTGCCTTTGAAATTTTTATATCGTCTAATTCCATTTTTACACATTCCATCTATTACTATATTATTCATCGTCTAATTAAAATTGCTTGATCATTTCTTTATGATTATCCGGAGCACATCCTGGTCCTGCAGGTGGTGTTCCAGTCCCACTTTCTGGCCAGGAAACTTCACTGAGGACCCCCACACCCGTGCCTGGCGAAAGTTCCGCACGAAGTCACGGTGTAACCTCAAGGCCACCTCTTCCACCGTGGAACCCTTTCTTACGATCAGGGGTTCTTCCAGATCTGCTTTACGTCCCTGGGGTTTGAGGTAGATCCTTATAAGTTCCAGTTGCTGGAATATTTTCTCCCGTAGGAGATCCATGTGGTACCCCTGGTCTGCGGCAACGTATATGGCATCTGGTAATTCAGATTTTAATTTTTGAAGGTATTCTTCATCTGCCAGGTCTATTTTATTTACCACCAGTAACATGGGGACGTACCGGCAGTTGGTGTCCAGTGAATCGATGAACTGGTCGATGTTTACATCATCCCGGATGAGTACATCGGCACTGTGTATACCGTATTCATTCAGGATGGATCTTATGGTTCTATCATCTATTTTAGTAAGAGGAATGGTTGATGATAGGTTGATTCCACCCATCTTCCTCCTTTTTACAGTGACATCGGGTACTGATTCGTTGGGTCTTATCCCTATATTTCTAAGTTCATCGAGTATTACCTGCATGTGCTGGGGGTTGAACACGTCTAATACCACCACTATCAAATCTGCATTCCGGGATACGGAGAGTATCTCTTTTCCCCTTCCTTTACCCTTCGAGGCACCGGTGATTATCCCGGGAATATCGAAGATCTGTATTTTAGCCCCTTTATACTCCATTATGCCCGGAATGATTTCCAGAGTGGTGAATTCGTATTCCCCGATCTTGGACTCGGCATTGGTAAGCTGGTTTAGTATGGTGGATTTCCCCACGGAAGGGAACCCTACCAGAACTACGGTGGAGTCTCCACTTTTTTTAATATGGAAACCCTTACCTTTAGCCCCGGAATTGCTCCTTTGAAGTGATTCCTCCTTCAGTCGGGAAAGTTTAGCTTTAAGTTTCCCTATATGATGGGATGTTGCTTTGTTGTAGGGGGTTTTCTGGATTTCTTCCTCTATCTTCTTTATTCTATCATCTACAGCCATAAAATTCACATAAAATTAAATTCAATTCTAGTTTTAGAGTAGAATCTATCTTTTATTTATGATATTAATTGTATTTTAATTGACATAAAAAAATTACGAGAACACCCTCTGAATTTTAACAAAAAATGAAAAAGGAGAAGTAGTATGGGGGTTTTATACTACGTTCCAGACCATTACTCCTGGCTGCTCATAGGCTAAATTGAACTGGGTCAAGTTCTGTCCCCGGAATACGTATAGTTTGGTGAACATGGAATCTTCCAGCTCCTTGCTATATATATAAGTCATTAAGGTTCCTTTGTCATTTACCAGTGCAATGGAGTAAATGGCGTCCTCAGAGACTATGTCATTCTGGACGATGGTGTCATTTACCATCACGGTCAGCCTGTGGGGTTTTACAATAAGGGTGCTGTTACCCTGTAACCCGGTTATAAGATCGTTTACGAGCTGTGGAGTAGTCTTATTTTGATTCTGTAATTCATTTATGTTGATGATACCAGCAGATACGTTGTTGCCAGTTATATGTGCAAACACTGCGTTGTTGGCAATGAGGACGGTGGTATCGTTGCCCAGTCCAGTTTCATTGTTAGGAATGATCATGGCCTGACCTTCCAAATAACTGTATCCTGTACTGTTGTTGGTCTGGAAATTCCAGTTAGCAAAGTACGACCACCAGACAGCCTTACCCAGCATATCGGAACTGGTTATGAGCACATTTGGTGATGGATTGTCTGGATGGGTATACTGGGTTATGTTCTGGGCCTGTTCAGCAGTTAAACCATAATTAGTAGTTAAGATGGTTGTTGCCGTAGCTTTATCCACGCCTAAAATGCTGGTCAGTATTTCAACGCTTTTGCCTGTGTCATTGGTGTAAAGCTCTACAGTGTTAGGGCCTGAATCACCAGTGGTACTCAGCATTGTGAGTATACCTGCAGATAATGTTTCATTATTGGTGGTAAGCGACTTCCCTACCCAGTAAGCCCTGAGGTTATTCTGGGTCGATCCATCAAATGTCACTGGCCGATCAGCTACGGCGGTAAAGAGGTGTCCGTAATCCCACCAGGATGTTATCACCGTATCTGGAGAGGTATTATTTTTTATCCAGTTCAGGGACAGTATCATAGGATCACTGGTTCCCGGAACCACACTGGAGGATATAGCATATCCACTGGAAATTGGGGCAAACACAGCTGCTGCAATTAATACTACCATCACTACAGTCTGTAATTTGTTATTTGGCACGTAGGCTTTTACATATTCCAGCATAAGCCCTACAAATATACCTGCCGATAAAGCTACAGGCAGTGCAAAGAGTTCTGAAAATCTTACACCCTTAGTAAGGAGATATGCAGTTGTTATAATCCATATAAACATGAGTACGGCATAAAAGAGGTAATTTTTCTTCTCGAACTCATTTAACTGTGGGATTATGTATTTTTTCTGGGTTTCCTTGGCTTTTTCTTGAGCTTTTGGTTTACTCTTCCTTCTTCGTTTTTTCCTTTTTTTGCGAGTTTTGGTTGTTTTCTCACTTTCGACTTCTTTGGCCTTGGTTTGAACTTCCTTCTTACCTATCATCATACGCAGGAATAGTAAGAAAACAGCCAGTAAACCGAATATAAAGACGACTAGTCCGCCAGCATTATTTATAGCACTCAGGGCACTATCGGGTACCTGAAGTTCTCCAACAGAAACATAGACGTTAGGATAGGCGGATGCCACCTGAACAGATGATTGAATCTGGGTGAATCCTAAAGGTCCCAGAAGAGATGATGCGAAACTAGATGGTCCACTGGTAATTATCACCAGTATTGAACTTAAAACAACAAATACAACCAGTGCAGAAATTACTGGTTGATTAATGAACCATTCCTTTATACTACCATAATCTCCAGGTTTATTAAAAGTTTTATAACCAAACAGATACTTGGAAACCAGCAAATAAACAACGACAGTCACGATGAGTAAGTAGAAGATGTAGATCCATCCCTGCCATGCCAGTGAAAATAATAGCATTGAAACTGCAGATAATACGGCAAAAATAGATCTGTTTTTCAAATTATCTGCTCTTAGGCTTTCTATAAAGAACCATACTATCAGTATAGGCAGTAACATGTTGAACATGTCTGTGTCGAAAAATCCGGCGAAGGTGTGTGAGAAATAGAAGGGTGCCAATCCAACCAGTGCACCTGCTGTTATTCCACCATAATCATTGGTAATCCTCCTTATGAAAAGGTAAGCTGGTATAACAGCCAATGACGCTACAAAAGCTCCTGTCCAAAAGACCACATTAGTTAAGGGCACATTAGAGAATATGTTAACGAACAGGTAGATAAACGCCGTAAGATATGCAATTAAAGGAGTATAAGACATTTCTTTACCGGGTGGGAAGTAGGAATGCAGATCCCAGTTTGTACCATTTATCTTGGTATCACCCATGTAGCCATGATCCAGTACGTCCTCTGTCATCCTGTAGTTAAAATAGGAGTCCACTTCACTGAAATAGGGCAGTCCACCGTCATCCTGATAGAGAGCTTTCATATCATCCGGGATGGCTGATAAGTTCACTGCTTCTGCTCTCAGGGAAAAGACCAGTAGAAATAGTACGATAATGATGATTAATGGTTTAATTTTTGGTAGGATTTGACTTCGATTCATGAAATGGCCTCGGTATTTTTTATACTTCTAATTTGATTATACCTAATATGAACTTATATTTATGGATTTTCCAAATTTAAACCCCAATGTAAATCACCATATTACAAAATCACCCAAATAATCAGGAAAAATGAGTTTGATACTTAAATCGGTATGATTATCTTTTAGTTTAATATCAGACTTTCCCCTTCTATTTAAGTATAAGCTACCATCTCTTTAGTATCAGATTTTCTTCTATTAATCAAACATTTTCTTAATCAAATATTTTCTTCCATTAATCAGATATTCTCTTCTAAATCAAACATTCTCTTCTATCGATCTGGTGTAACGACATTTAGGGAATCCTCTACAGCCTATAAATTCTCCGAAGCGTCCAGATCTTTTAATAAGTTCACTGCCACATTCTGGGCATTCACCCACCACTTCATTGGATGGTTCCTGATCCTCTTTACCACACTTAGGATCCAGGCAGGCCCTCTGTCTGGGTTTTCCAAAGGATATCATGGGGAGTCCGCATTCCTCACACTTCGTCTTGAGGATGGTTGCCCCCCTGGGTAGTGAATAGGTATTTTTACATTCTGGATATCCAGAACAGCCAACGAAGGAGTTTTCCTGACGTGAACTGATGAGGATCAGGTTTTTACCGCATTTACACTCACCGACGATCATACTCTTCCGGTAAGCTTTATACAATTCTTCACCAATTTTGAGTTTGTTTTCCTCAATATCATCCAGAATAGAGCTTATTTCTGTTTTATATTCCTCTATAATATTTTCTTTCTGGGTTTTACCCTTCTGTATATTTTCGAGTTTGGTTTCAAACTCCCTAGTTAATTCTTCACTGGTTATCTTCTGGGAATACTTCACCAGGGTGTCTATAAGCTGTTTTCCCAGTACGTTAACCTTTATCTTCTTTCCTTCCACATACTTTCTATCGTAAAGGATCGATATGATATTAGCACGGGTGGATTTAGTTCCCAGTCCCCTTTTTTCTAATTCCCGTATTAAAGAAGCCTGATTATAACGCGCTGGAGGTTTGGTTTCTTTTTCCTCATCTTTAACCTCACTCTTCAGCTTATCACCTTCCTGGATGTCAGGGAATTCATCGTTTTCCACGCTCCTGAAGGGGTACTGCTCCTGCCATCCCAGTTTAGCCGTTCTCTTCCTGGTGAAGGTGAAGGGTTGCTTTCCTATCTCCAGGTTTGTCTTCATGGTCTCTACCAGTGCATCTTCACCAAAAACACTTATAAATCGGTAGGCTATGAGTTCGTAAAGTTTCTGATAATCTCTACCCAGCTTTTTAGGCAGAACTCCAGTGGGGTGTATGGATGGGTGTGCTTCATCCTTTTTCTTACCTTCACGTGGCTTATATGGCTGCTTGAGTTTCTGGATGGATTTTCTAAAGGCAGCGTTACCCGAGAGTTTTTTAAGAATCTTATCGTAACCTATGCTTTTAGGGAGTTTCTGGGAAGATGTACGTGGATAAGAAGTGTAACCCTCTGAATATAAGTTCTGGGCTATTTGCTGGGTCTTTTTAGGGCTGAAACCGAATAGGGAGTAAGCCTCTGACTGCAGGGATCCCAGATCGAAGGGAAATGGTGGGATCTTTTTGGAAGTTTTAAGTTCGATCTTGGAAACCTGGGCGTCTTTATCCTTACAATCTACCAGGATTTCATCTACATCCTCTCTTTTGAAGATCTTACCCTTCTTATGGTCGGCTATGATGTCTCCTTCCAGATATGCTTTGATGTTCCAGTAGGGTTCTGGGATAAATGTGCCGATTTCCTTCTCCCGGTCGACCAGTATGGCCAGTGTAGGTGTCTGTACTCTGCCGGCAGATAGCTGGATGTACCTCTTGGTGGATTTCATAACTGCATCGGTGAGGTACTTGGAAATGTTCACTCCGAAGATAAAGTCAAGCACGTGCCGGGCAATTCCACTATCCACCTGATTGATGTCCAGGTTGATGGGATTTTCATAGGCTTCCAGTATATCCTCATCGGTGAGGGTGGAGAACTTCATCCTCACCGTGTTGTCCAGACTATCCTGGCCGCAGGCATATTTCAGGACGTTGTAACCAATGAGTGTTCCTTCTATGTCGTAATCGCAGGCATGTACAAATCTATCAGCGTCTTTGGAAAGTTTCTTTATGGCATCCACGTAACTTTTGATGTACTTCTTTGATTTATCCCTTTCATAAAGAGGCACCCATTCCAGGTCGAACTTCTTTTTCTTCCTGTTTTTAGGTGCTAAAGAGTATAGGTGGCCAACTGCAGCCAGAACTGTGGTTTTTTTCCCGTTATTTTCCACTTCATAGTAAGGGATCCTTCTATAGTTCTTTTTTTCTACTTTACCAGGCAGAGCAGCTGATATCCTCTCGGACGTCCTTGGTTTTTCACATATGATTACCTCATGCATGATGATCACTCATAATAATAAAATTTTTTATAAAAACTTAAAGTTCAATAAAATTGATATTTCGATAATCTTTACAATATTATCAACGATGTATATAAAATATGTATATTATATGAAGGATATCCCAATTAAAGATATATTTCAATATTCAAAAGAGGAGTATCAAATTAGATGTTAATAGGAGTAATATCAGACACCCACATACCTGAAAGGGCCAGTAAAATACCAGATATAGTTTTTGAGATGTTTAAAGACGTTGATATTATTTTACATGCCGGAGATCTGGTATCTTTAGATGTGCTTGACGAGCTGGAGGAAGTGGCCCCCACCCGTTGTGTGCAGGGAAACATGGACCGATATTATGGTTTAAAACTGCCTAAAAATGATATTATCACAGCCAGAGGCCATAAAATAGGTTTAAACCATGGGGAAGTTTACCCCCGGGGAGACACCCAACAACTCAAATACATCGCCCTGGAGTTAGGGGTTAATATTTTAATCACCGGACACACCCACTGGGCATTCATCAAAGAATTTGATGATATTATCCTTTTAAACCCGGGAAGTCCTACCGTGCCCCGGATGTCTGATCCATCTGTTATGCTCCTGGAATTAGATGAAAGTAGTATGGAAAGCAGGATAGTAAAGATCGGAGATCCCATCTGTAAATCTCTCAATTTCAAAGGACCTGGTACCCATGGGTAAAAAGTGGAACAAGGAGAGAAAGGAGGAACCCTACTATAAGATGGCTAAAAAGGAGAGCTACCACTCCCGGGCCTCCTATAAACTGCTCCAACTCAACAATAAATTCAATATCATCCAGAAGGGAGATATCGTCCTTGACCTGGGAGCCGCTCCCGGGGGATGGTCCCAGGTCGCCCTGGAAAAGGTAGGGGAAGAAGGTCTGGTGGTGGGAGTTGACCTGCAGAGGATCAAACCCATAGACGGCGATAACTTCATCGGGATCATGGGAGACTTTACTCGAGAAGAAACCTTAAACCAGATACTTGAAACTACAGGCAGGAAAGTTGACGTCATCCTTTCAGACGCCTCTCCCCAGCTCAGCGGAGTGAAGGATGTGGATCAAGTACGCGCCCTGGATCTGGCCCTGGGTGTGCTTAAGATTTCAGGGTCGATTTTAAAACCCCATGGCAGTTTAATCATGAAGGCCTTCCAGGGAGAAGAATTTGAAAACCTCTTGAAAGAGATTAAAAAGGAATTTAAAACGGTGAAAACAACCAAACCACCCTCCTCCAGGAAGAAGAGTGTGGAGATGTATGTGATAGCCAGAAGATAGTGTATAATCTTAATTCTCTTAATTCTGCAGGGATTCAATTAAGTAAAGAATAATTTTTAATTCTGTTTTTTCAGACTTCTATCACTCGTTAAATCTGAATCTTCCTTTTTTATCCGGAACAGTCGATCCAGTAGGTTATCGAAGACGTATTCATATTTATAGAACAGAACCCCCAGAGGTAGGGTCACTACTAGACTTACCACTATGGAGATTATTCCACTGGTCACTGGATCGAATAATCCAGACTGGAAAATCGTAGCGTAGGGATTGTAGAATACAGCGAAAAACAGTATCTGAACCAGGAATACATGGTAAGAAGCTTTCCCCACATAGGCAATGAACTTAATGATTTTGTTTCCGGAATTAGATGGTAAAATCCTGTAGGCCAGCATGTAAAGTACTAATGGATAAAATGCCACTATAACCACGTAGGATCCTAGTGTGGGGTATTCAGTGCCCCAGAAGGTGTTGAAAAATGGAACTTCCCAGTGGAAAATTCCAAAGGCAACCATATAGATAACCCCTACTACCAGTCCAATCAATACTATGGCTGATTCCCGGTTTGATCTGATTCTCTTTGTTGGTTCAAAGGCTTCCAGAACCCATAATCCTAAAGTAATCACGAACAGGTACCTTAAAATGTTAGCGTAGTATATGTATGCATCTGCATTTAATGCGCTAATATAGGGGGATATTAACTCAAATAGTAAGCTTATAGCAAAGGTTGCAATTAAAGTTAAACGTGGATATCGCTTGTAAGCCAGGTATAAAAGAGGGAATATTATTATAAACTGTAAGAGCACCGTTACGAAGTAGTTACCTGGCCCGGGCAATGGAAGGTAGCCTACCAGAGTATAAAGTCCGAAATAAAGATCCTGGTTAGTTAACAATCCCAGAATAATGGAAATCACAAATACAGGGATGAATGGATATAAAAATCGTACCAACCTGTTTTTTAAGTAATTTAGTGCATGAAAACCATTCTCCATGTAGTTATGTTTTTCAAATGATGCGTACATATTACGGCCCATAAGCAGCATGAAAATTAAAAGGGCCATGGAAAAGGTGAACATCCTCAAAGTCATGAAAGCATCATTATAGGGAAGGCAGTGGACCAGTACAACAGATATTATGGCCAGACCCTTTATCAGGTCTACTTCCATGAGATGCTTTTTCGTAACAGTCATGCAACACCATATGTTAATTCGCTATATATAAATTAAATCGAAAAATGTGAAGAAATCTTGATTACGAGTTTTTTTTTTAACTATCCACGTTGCTTATGATACAATAATTACTGGCCTTCAATATTTAGCCTGCAGCCTTCAATATTTAGCTGTTACTTTCAATATTTAGCTTGTAGATCTCGGAGCGCCTGATCAGCAACCCCCAGCTGATCCTGTGCGAGTTTTATCCTATTTTTCACTTCGTCAGATGATTTCCTGGAATTGATAGCACTTTCCACATCATTTATATCTGATTGAGCCCGGATTAATTCCAGTTCTGCTTTATCATAGGCCATAGTGGCATTTATGTTGTTCATCTTCTCGATTTGCAACTTGGTTTCCACAAACTGATTATTGAGGTTATTATAATCTGATTTTAAGGCAGCTAATTTGTCATAATCCGAACCACTACCCACATCAGTTGAAATGGTTGATGATAAAGTATCAAAAACCAGATAACCTATTATTCCGATGGTGATGATTACCATGATAATCCCCAGAACAGATATGGTCATGGATGTGGCCTTAAATAAATTCAAACGTGATCTTCTCAATTTACTACCTCAAATAATTATACATATACTTTAATAAGATAAAAAACTTATTATTATTTGTAATCATCTAATATAAGATTTTCTAGATATATTATTTTGGTTCTAGATATATTATTTGATGATTTACATAGGAGTACTTAAAAGTCACCATTACATTTATTGTTTAGTGACCCATATTATTTTTGTAGGAGTAACTTTTTTATGCCAACATCAGCCGAAATTGCAACCGATAAAACCAAAACTTCCGTAGCCAAGTTTGAGGATTTTTTTTCCAGTGATAAATATAAGGATAAAATCTTTGAAGTCCTGGAGAAATACCCCGATGAAAGATCCATAGTGGTAGACTATACAGATCTGGAAATGTTCTACGCAGATCTTGCCGACCTTCTGATAGAAAAGCCTGAAGAGGTTATAAAGGCGGCACAAAAAGCTATACGCAACATCGATCCTCTGCGAAAGAACGCTGAATTAAATATCCGATTTGAGAACATAGGAAACAACATACCCTTGAGATTCTTAAGGAGTAAGTACATCGGTAAATTCGTGGCTGTAGATGGCATAGTACGTAAAACTGACGAGATTCGTCCCAGAATAGTGAACGCTACTTTTGAATGTCGAAGCTGTATGAGGCTGCACGAGATCCCCCAAAGAAGCAGTCTAATAAGCGAACCAGCGATTTGCCAGGAGTGTGGCGGTCGATCTTTCCGGCTCTTACAGGAAGAGTCCAAGTTCATGGACACCCAGAGCACCAAACTGCAAGAACCACTGGAAAATCTCTCTGGAGGAGAACAGCCCAGACAGATAGTGGTAACTCTGGAAGACGACCTGGTGGATGAATTAACACCAGGAGATATTGTACGTATAATTGGACAGCTTAAAACAGTCCGGGACGAGAAGACCAAACGTTTCAAAAACTACATCTACGGGAACTACATAGAACCCCTGGAACAGGAATTTGAGGAGCTTAAGATAGACCCCGAGGATGAAGAAGAAATAAAACGATTAGCAGCCGACCCCCAGGTCTACGAGAAGATTATTAACTCCACAGCTCCATCTATACAGGGTTACCGGGAAGTGAAAGAAGCCATCGCCTTACAGCTATTTGGAGGTTCCGCCAAAATACTGGAAGATAAAACCCGGATCAGAGGTGACATCCACATCCTCATCATGGGAGACCCGGGTATCGGTAAATCCCAGATGCTTAAATACGTATCAAAACTGGCGCCCAGGGGAATCTACACCAGTGGTAAAGGTACCAGTGGAGTGGGTCTAACCGCGGCAGCGGTGCGTGATGAACTGGGAGGATGGTCCCTGGAAGCAGGAGCCCTGGTACTGGGAGACCGGGGTAACGTGTGTGTTGATGAGCTGGATAAGATGCGTCCAGAAGACAGATCAGCCATCCACGAAGCCCTGGAACAGCAGACCATCAGTATAGCCAAGGCCGGTATCATGGCCACCCTTAACTCAAGGTGTTCAGTTCTCGCAGCGGCCAACCCCAAATATGGAAGGTTCGATCGTTTCAAACCAACGGCAGAACAGATCAACCTCCCCTCAACCATACTTTCCCGTTTCGACCTGATCTTCGTAATAGAAGATAAACCAGACCCCGACCGGGATAAAAGATTAGCCGGCCACATACTACGCATCCATAAAAACACTTCCATTCCCTTTGAGATAGACCCGGAATTACTGCGTAAATACATCGCCTATGCCAGGAAGGAAGTACACCCCAAACTAACCCAGGAAGCCATGAGAGTACTTGAGGAGTTCTATGTGGGAATGAGGGGTGGTGTGGATGATGAAGAAGACGCACCAGTACCTATAACTGCCAGACAACTGGAAGCTCTCGTCAGACTATCTGAAGCCAGCGCCCGTATCCGTCTCAGCCCCGAAGTTACGGATTATGATGCCAATAGAGCCATTTCACTGGAGCAGAAATGTTTAAAACAGGTGGGTTACGATCCCGAAACCGGTAAAGTGGACATAGATAAGGTGGAAGGAAGAACACCTAAATCAGACCGTGATAAGTACCGACTGATTAGCGAGACCATTAAACGGTTGGAAGACGAGTACAACGGCAAGGCCCCTAAACAGATACTGATGGACGAACTGGAAAACAGGTACAACATGGATGAAGAAAAAGTTGAAGAAGTTATAAGGGTCTTAAAGAGGAATGGAACCATATACGAACCTAAACAGGGTTATTATAAGGTTGTATGATTCATTTTTTTGAGGTTGATTTTCCGAATTTTTATCCTATTTTTCCTTGGTAGGGAACTTTTTTCTAAGTAGGGAAATATTATCTAGATAGGATCTAGGTAAGGGAAATAATATATATAGCCAGAAGTTTAACTATTAATATCTAAATTTATCTCACTACTAAACAGTTTATTTTTATTTACAGGAGGTTTTTTACCATGAGCGATTATAACGAATTATTAGACCGGGCCATAGATCAACTGCCCCAGAAAGTACTGGAAACCAAGAGATTCCAGGTTCCTAAAGCATACTCCATGATACAGGGTAATCGGACCATTATCCAGAATTTTTCAGAGATCGCAGATGCCCTTAACCGGGATCCCCAGCATATTCTGAAGTTCCTTCTAAGGGAGCTGGGTACAGCAGGAAACCTGGAGGGTAGCCGGGCCATAATGCAGGGAAAATTCACCCACTATCTCATAAACGACAGGATAGATGACTACGTGCAAAGATTCATCATGTGTCATGAATGCAACAGGCCGGACACTCGCATAATAAGGGAAGACCGCATATTCCTGCTTAAATGTGAAGCCTGCGGTGCTAAAGCCCCCCTTAAAACCCTTTAAATTTGGGATTTGTCCCCCAATGATATTACTTACGGGGTTAAATAAATAGAATTTTTTTTATTACAAAATTTTTTGAGTAGAGATAATATTGAAAGGTAAAGCATTCTGCCCCCGGTGTGGAAAGACTGATGAAGAACTTTTCAATGGTCTCTGCCGCTCTTGTTTTATTGAAGATTTCAATCTAATTACTGTTCCGGATGAAATAAATTTAACCACCTGCACCCAGTGCGGATCAGTCCAGAAAAAAGGTAGATGGTACGATTCGAACCTGTTCCTTGAAGACCAGGCGGTTGAAACTATTTTAGAACATATCGAAGTTTCTGAGTTAGCATCAGACACCAATATAGTGCTTGAACTTGAAAATGTCCGTGGATCAATCCTTGAATTTCTAATTAAAGTAACTGGACAGGTTTTAGGTGGAGAAGTGTCTCAGGAATTCCTGGTGAAGGTTAAAATAGATAAGACCGTCTGCAGCGAGTGCAGCAAGTATGCATCAGGATACTATGAGGCGGTTATACAGTTAAGGGCAGATGACAGGAGCCTTTCTGCAGAGGAAATTGAAACTGCCGATGAAGATTTAAGGACACGATTGGAAAAGCTTTCCCA
Source organism: Methanobacteriaceae archaeon (assembly GCA_011620845.1). GTDB lineage: Archaea > Methanobacteriota > Methanobacteria > Methanobacteriales > Methanobacteriaceae > Methanobacterium_A. Next base: position 7,234 of record WOYJ01000029.1, on the reverse strand, counting down.
GGAAAACAGAATGGCCTACATCTCCCAGAGGACCCAGATAAAAGAGGGAGTAGACTACTACATCGGTTCTTACAAGGTCGCCCGAAAACTCACTGAATCACTTAAAAACAAATTGGGAGGGATGATTAACAAATCGCCCCGATTAATGGGCCGTGACAAAAGTGCGGGAAAGGATCTCTACAGGGTTTGGATACTTTTAAGACTCCCCCACTTTCTGAAGGGTGATTTCGTTAAATACCATGATTTACCGAATCAGGTAACTGGTTACGATGGGAGTAAAATTTACTTAAAGGATTTAGAATCCTCAGAGAGAATATCGATACCCTGGAAGTCCGCTGGGAAACTGGAAGTGGTGGCCAGGAAAGACGAAGTCAAATCAGTCCTGGTCTCATCTAAAACACCAGAATCCATCCAGATTTTACACCCCGAAACTTACCAACCGGTGGATATCGCCATCCACCAGGACTCTCCCCCCATCACCATTGGAGAAGAGGTAAAAGTGGTGGAGATAGGTAACGTTTTTTATTTATTAGATTAAACTAATAGGTACAAATTAGGTAAATTTTGCAATAAGGTAAATTTTTCATATTCAAACTAATAGTGATAGAATGGGATTAGAATCTAAAATAGAACTGATAAGTAGAGGCACTTTGGAAATAGTAACCCGGGAGGAACTGGAGGATAAGATCAAAAAGGAAACAAAGACGGCCTACATCGGCTTTGAACCCTCTGGTAAGATCCATTTAGGACATGCCATCACCATCCGGAAGATGATGAACCTCCAGGAAGCTGGCTTTAAAATCAAAATCCTCCTGGCCGACCTACATGCCTACTTAAATGGTAAGGGAAGTCTGGAGGAGATCAAAGAAATCTCAGACTATAACATAAGATGTTTCCGTGCCCTGGGTTTAGGTGAGGATACCGAGTTCATTTTAGGCTCCACCTTCCAGACCGGGGAGGATTACACCTACAAGGTATATGAATTAGCTCTATCAACCACCCTGGCCCGGGCTAAAAGGAGCATGGCCCAGATAACCAGGGAAAGCAAAGACCATAAGGTGGCCGAGGTCATCTACCCCCTCATGCAGGTTATAGACATGATGTTTTTAGAAACAGACCTGGCACTGGGGGGGATGGAGCAGCGTAAGATACACATGCTCGCCCGTGAGAACCTACCCAAAATGGGGTATGAACCCCCCGTCTGTATACATACGCCCCTGTTACATGGGACTGATGGATCAGATAAGATGTCTTCCTCTAAGGAGAATTTCATAGCCATCGATGATACACCTGAGGAAATAAAAGCAAAAATTAAGAAGAGCTACTGTCCACAGGGCCAGGTGGAAGGTAATCCCATCATAGAGATAGCTGAACATTTTATTTTCACTGAAACTCGTATCTTGCTCATAGAAAGACCACCCAAATTCGGGGGGAACCTGGAATTAACCCAGGAGCAGTTAAAGGATACCTACCAGAAGAAGGAATTGCATCCTCTGGACCTTAAAAATGCAGTGGCTGATAAGCTTATCCAAATATTTGAGCCTGTAAGGAAATATTTAAAGGACAATTAACCAGGAATGTAATATTTAAACATAATAGATAATTTATATTAAAAAGAGTTGATTTCCATGGAAGAAGAAGTTACCAAGTACGAAATGATGATCCCTCGGGGAGTACACGGACAGATCCTGGCCAAGTTACTGGAGGAATATCCAGAAATTACCGTCAAACAAACCGAAGACGGTCCCTACCTATTAGGAGAAAAAGAAAAACTGGAAGAAGCCAGGGACTATATAGTCAAGGCACTAAATGAAAGAATTAAGGAATTAAGTGGTCCTTAACTCTTTTTTTAAATAAAAATAAGTAATTTGTTCGTATATCATTAAAGTATTCATTTATCAATCGTTAAAGGATCCGTTTTTATCAGTGAATGTACTAGATTTTTTTTCAATCTTTCTCCAACCAGTCGGTGATTTCATCGGCTATATCTGGAGCTATATCCTCTATATGGTTCTGGTCGCTGAAGGTACATATCTTTGAGCTGGACAGGTCACCGATCTCCTCGAAGGTGCTTTCATCACTCCAGGGCTCCTTCTGTGAAGGCGTACAGAAAGTCAGGTCGCCATCGCGGTTTTCCTGTATAAGATCCCAGCTGTCTGAGTTACGAAGTTCCCAGTACCAGGAATAGGTCACCACACATTCCTCATCAGATTCATCACAGAAATCCTCCTCTCCTTTATACCCAACCACCAGTGTTTTATCATCTCCAAGGTCTATATGTGCTTCCCAGACATCTTCAGGACCTTCAATCTTCTCTATAGGCGTGGTTATTATCATGTCTATGAGTTCATCCTTGTCCATCATCTAAAAGAACACTCCTCTTTCTTGATTATTTGTATTACCTTTAAATATTCCATACATCTTGATATTCCAATTTTTTCCTATTTAAGCCTAATTAAAGATTATTATGGTGAAAATAGTACTTAAATTTTTTTTATGGTGATTCAATTTTTTTTGATATTATTTTTTAAACGAAGTAATTCAGATACAGACTCCAAATTTAGGTGAGAGAACCCTCTTTATATCATCATGTACCTTGTTTATACCATTATTAGCGTTTATAACGTAGAAATCTTCTTTTTCTGCCAGTTCCAGATATTTATCTCTGACATTCTTTAGAAAATCCATATTTTCGAAGTGATCCTTGCCCTCACATCTTTTAAGTGCAGTTTCAGTCTCCAGATCAAGCAGTATGGTTATATCCGGCCTTTTCGCGTATTTGTTTATCTGGGATATCCATTCTATATCATTTTGATACACCATACTGGAATAGAAGCATCGATCACTTATCACCACGTTACCTGCAGATTTTGCTTCCTCTATTTCCTTCATTAAAACGGTTCGATCCGCTGCAAAAAGCAGGGCCAGGGTTCTCTGGACGTTTTCCTCTGTCGCCTGGGAACTGGCCAGCATCTTTCGGAGCAAAACCCCCACATCAGATTGTGTAGGTTCCCGGACTCGCAGGACCTCCTGGCCAATATCGTTAAGCCATTTCTCAAGCAACGTGATCTGGGTGGATTTACCAGAACCATCGATACCTTCTAAACAGATGTACATGTTTTTAACCTTTATCTTAATATCTCGAAGGTTACTTAAAAGTTATCTGAGTCACCTTCCACGTGGACCACCACATCCTCAATTTCAGGAATGGAACTTTTCAATTTATCCTCCACTACATATGCTACTTCATGGGCTCTGAAAGGGATGATAAGGATTCCAGAGTCACATGGAAGTCTACAAATATGTGGGAAGACTGACCTCTGGAGCGTATCCGGTGGCATTCTTTAACCTCCGGAACTTTACTGACTATGCTCCTAATTGTCTCCTCATCCAGGGGTGCCGTGTCTAGGAGGATACTGGAACTGCTTTTGATTATCTGAATTCCCATCTTAGCAATTAGTACTGCTATTATAACTGCGATGATAGGATCAACTATGCTGAAACCCATTTGAATGGCAATAAATCCTAAAATAACAGCTATAGACACATATACATCGCTCCTGGTGTGTCTGGCATCAGCCACCAGTATATTGCTTTTTAATTTCTCCCCCTCCCTGTTTTCATACCAGGATACAACCAGGTTAATGATGAAGGTTATTCCCATGATGAGGAAGCCCAATATGGTGATCTCAGGGATTTCTGGGTGATAAAACCGGCCAAAGGCAGATTGTAGAATCTCAAAACAGGTTATAAATAATAAAAATGTAATCCCCATGGAAGCGAAGGTTTCGAATTTTTCATGGCCATAGGTGTGGATCTTATCCGGGAGACGGGAAGCTATGGTGATACCTATGATCCCGATGACATTCGATGTGCCATCAAATAGGGAGTGGAATCCGTCTGAGATTATGCTTAAGGAATTAGTCCAGTATCCATAGATTATCTTGGCCAGGGCAACTCCTATGTTAAGGACGAGTACTATGATTAAGATTCTTTTAACATGGTATAGTAAGACTGGTAGTTCATGCTTATACCTGTCCTTATTACCTTTTATCCATATTCCCTCTATCACTGCCTCTTTTTTTCATAACTACAAACCAAATAAGGAGAAAGACTATACAAAGTACTGAAACATTACCTAATAAGTATACCGTATCCTCTAGTGTTTCATAGACGCTTCCGAACAACCAAGCCACGATCCCCCAACCTAACATCTGCACTACTGACCCAAAAAAGATGGTTATAACATATTTCTTTAGATCGTATCTTACCAGGCCACAGAACAGGTTTAAAGCTATACTGGGTATCACTGGGAAACACCGGGCTAAGAACATGAAGATATCTTCGTATCTGCTTTCCTTAAACTGCCTTTCAACGTTCTCCACATCTTCTACAGTGACTCCTAAAAAGCGGCTGGTTTTTCCAATGAAAGGTTTACCAAACCTGTAAGCTAATAGGTAGTAGAAAAATGACCCTAAAGTCATACCCAGCGATGCAGGGATTACAATTTTAACTATTAAAGTCGCGAGAGATGCTAAGGAAAAGGCATCCCCCTGCATGACCAGGAATGTTGCGGTTAAAACTATGAGACTGGCCGGTATAGGGGCAATTACCTGTTCTACTATGCATCCTAAAAATACTGCCCATGGTGCATTGTTTACAATAAAGGGCGTATTAGCTTCAATTAAAGACTCGAAGTAACCGAGTATAGAAGATAGGCCCATATTTTCTCTAATTTTTTTATAATATTTATAGATGTAATTCAGTCGGTCTTTTTGTCGAGTCCCCACTTCTTCTGGAACTTAAGCTTCTGTTCGGCGTTCATCCAGTGGCTACCATCACAGTACGGCTTGTTTTCTGATTTACCGCAGCGGCACAGGGTTACTCTGTTACGTTTTTCATATTCGCTGCCATCGGATGATTCAATGGGTATCTTCCCCCTTACCCATAGTGGCCCTTCACACTTCTTCTGTTCATCATGAACCAGGACTATGGACTGTTCATATTCCTTTTCAAAGGGTTCACCCGTTTTTTTATCCCATAGAACCAGTCTTCCAGAGGGGCATATCATGGCTTCTTCTATGGCGGTTTGCCTGGCCTCGGGGTCATTTGAATTTCCTATGAGTTTCCTGATTCCCCCGGCCCGCATGCAGAATCTTGAATGGTCGCAGAATTCATATACATCGGTTAATCTTAACTCGGGCCCTTCAAAAATATCTGCTTTCTCCACGTACGGCTTCCTGCTTGCTACTTCAGTACCGTCGAAATCAATATGGTTATGTGTACCATCACAGTAGGGTTTGTCCTTTGATTCACCACAGCGGCAGAGGATATAAGTTTCCTTTTCCGGATATTGCTTTTCATCCTTAAATTCCTTGGTATGGCCTGCCTCATCAGTTACTATTATCTGCTTATAAAGCGGGACATTGCCTTTAACAAGATATGGTCCGTTTCCTACTACTTTTATTCGTTTTTCAGACATTTTATTATCCTCCCTATTATCGGGCCTTAAATGGACTGGGCGGGATTTGAACCCGCGGCCTCTGCCTTGCGAAGGCAACGCTCTACCACCTGAGCTACCAGCCCCTAATTTTTTGATTCGAGATGCTGGAATAAATTACTTTTAACCTTTGAATTACACTAATCTCTTTTAACCTTGAATTAACTAATTTCTTTAACTATTTCATTGCACCTAATTTTTAGAACATTTTGATTACACCATCAATTTATATATTAATTTGCACATTCTTTGATTTAATTTAATGTGAGTAGTAGACTTATAGTACAAATCCCTATAAAAATCTAAGAGGTTCAGAATTTGATTAATCTTATAGATATAATCCTTCCCCTAATAATAGCTATAGTCATAGTTATCGCCATTTCAATCATGTGGCCCCTTATTATAGGGGCTGCCTGGTCACCATCCTCTAAAAGGGTGATAAATAAGATGCTGGATATGGCGGAGGTGGACTCCAGGGATGTAGTCTACGATCTGGGATCAGGAGATGGGAGGATAGTTGCGGAGGCAGCCCGCAAATACCGTGCCATAGGAATTGGTATAGAAGCCGATCCACTCCGGGTTCTCTGGTCCAGAGTGAAACTCAGACTACTGGGCCTTAACAGGCGGACTCAAATCATCTGGGGAGATATCTTCAACCAGGACATAAGCGATGCTACGGTGGTAACTGTTTTTCTCTGGCAGAAGACCAACGAAAAATTAAAGGAAAAACTCCAAATGAAGCTTAAACCCGGCACCCGGGTGGTCTCCCATATATGGACATTCAGTGGATGGACACCCCTTGAAGTTGACCGGGAAGACCGTGTTTACCTGTACGTGATTGGGAAGAGTGATTATTGATTTTTAAATCCGTTAATTTATGATAAAGAATTTAAAGCAGGGAAAGCAAGAAGGGTGAACCAGCAGCATAAGCTATAAGGGTGACCATCATACCAATTTTAACCCTCCCTGAGATTCTACGGGCATTTTCAGTTGAGCGGTCCCTTAATATGGATGCTGCAGAGGATAAGAAGATCAAAATGGCGACGAAAAGAACGGGTAGGTACCATATGGTTAATATTCCCAGGAAGTACAGGATGGGGCTGGTGAGGCTGGCGAAGATCATGAATGACGCACCCAGGATAGACGATGCCTTCATACCATAAACTATGGGCAGTGTACCCGCCCCTTCCATCTTATCTCCTTTAACATCCTCCATATCCTTAATTATCTCCCGCATCATGGTGGATAGGAAGGCGAAAAAGCCCAGATAGATGGAATCAATGGTTGTCCCTACTACTACGCCCCCGAATACAAAACTAAGTCCAGTTAAAAATGAAATACTAAAATTGCCAATTAACAGTTTCTTTTTAAGGGTGTGGGCGTAATAAAACATTAGCAGGGTGCTGGCCAGTACAATTAATTCCGGTACAAGACCAAGGAATAAAACTGCCAGAATATTGGCTAATAAGGCCAGTGCCAGTGAATAATATCCAGCCCTCTTCAAGGACATCCGGCCAGAGGGAATAGGCCTTTCCGGTTTATTAACCGCATCGATCTTATGATCAAAATAATCATTCACCGCATTACCAAAGCCCGTGGCCATAAAAACCACGACACATGCTATTAAAACATCTATGGTAAAGACTCCGCTTATAAATGCCACAAGCAAGACTGCTATAACCGTTAAAATAGCGTTTCCAGGCCTTATTATTTCTACATAGGGATTCATACTAT
>WOYJ01000058.1 GCA_011620845.1 Methanobacteriaceae archaeon | reverse complement strand
ACTCTATACTACAATATTTTCTATTATTCACTGTAATGGATAAAAAAATTTATCTTTAAAAAGGTTCTAATTCATCTTATTAATATATAAACAATTGTAAATGTTATCGAAAATTTAAAGTAATTCGGGTAATGACAACCGATAGAATTCGAATCTTTTGTAAATCAAACCAAGATAATCTCCAAAATATTTTTTGAATTTATCAGGGCTTCATCGAAAATGAGTAACTATATGTTGAAACATACTCGAAGGGAATTATTAGATGAAGGAAATTGTTAGAAACTCAAGAATTGATATAATAGGAAAAATCCCATGGGGAACTCATTTTTGTCAGTTTTACAAGACAAAGGAGGATCTGATTGATGTCCTTGTTCCTTATTTTAAATCAGGCCTTGAAAACAATGAATTTTGTATGTGGGTCACATCAGAACCTCTTTCAGCAGAAGAGGCAAAAAGATCACTGGGGAGGTAAATTCTAAACCTTGATGATTACCTGGAGAAATAGGACAGATTGAAATCATCTCCTATACCGAATGGTACGTTATAGAAGGTGATTTGATTCAGACAGGGTGTTGAATGCCTGGGTTTCTAAGCTTAATCAAGCATTGAAAGATGGTTATGAAGGCTTAAGATTAACCGGAAATACTTTCTGGCTTGAAAAAAAGGGTTGGAATGATTTTGTTGAATATGAAGAAGCTGTAGATAATATTATTAGCCAGTATTAAATGATTGCCCTTTGCACATATTCTTTGGACAGATGCACAGCAGCAGAGATAATCGATGTTATCAATAACCATGAATTTGCAAGGTATTCCAGAGGTTGCATGGAAGGGAAAACTATCCTGGTACAGGTATAGGTTTATCCATATGCAAAAAGATTGTAGAAAGACATGGTGGGGAAATGTGGGTAAATTCTAAGTTAGGTAAAGGTTCACAATTCTTTTTTACTATATCTAAATAGATAAGGATGAAATTAATAAATTTAGGTATACAAAAGTTTATATGTGTTTTTAACATTTATTAAATATGATAACTATTAGGTGAACCTAAATGCCACACAGTACTTCCGATAAGAAACTCAGCGAAAATATCGAGGAATACCTGGAAACCATATACCGATTAAGCGATAATGGTGAAAGGGTTAAGACCACCAAAATATCAAAAACCCTGAACATTGCCCCTGGAAGCGTTACCCAGATGCTTCAAAAACTTAACAAAATGGGATATGTCGATTATTCACAATACAAAGGCGTTAAACTAACAGATACTGGTTTTAAAAAAGCTAAAAGCATCACACGTAAACACAGGCTACTGGAAAGATTCCTCCATGACATTTTAAAGCTTAAAAACAGCCTACTACATGAACAGGCCTGTGAAATGGAACATTCCCTATCAGACGATGCTGAAAGAGCACTCTGCCAGGTTCTAGAATATCCAGATACCTGTCCAGACGACTCCCCCATACCTGCCTGTGACTTCCCATTCACCAGCTGTGAAGAATGCATGGCCCGCAAAGAAGAAGTGGGAGAAGTGGGAAAGAGAAATGAAAACCTCATCCCCCTAATGGACCTGAAAGACCACCAGGAAAGCAAGGTATCCTTTATCAGGGGAGACTACAAGATCATCCGGAGACTTCTGGACATGGGAATCACCATTGGTGCTAAAATCCGCGTGATAAAAGTCGCACCTTTAAAAGGTCCGGTGGAAATCTCAATCAGGGGTTCTAAACTTGCAATCGGACATGATATAGCCTGCAACGTATTTGTCGAATTAACCGGAGACAGCAAAGCCACTACCAAGAGCCAAGCCACTGCCAAGTGAAGTCAAAGTGATTCCGGAAGTAAGACAATGGACAACCGATCAGAACAAAAGACATCAACATCGTCCAATGGAAGACCAGAAGATAACAAAAGGGACAACATAACCATAGCCCTCGCCGGAAATGCCAACGTCGGAAAAAGCGTTATCTTCAACGAACTCACTGTTTCCGATCAGATAATTGGTAACTGGCCCGGTAAAACTGTAGAATTAGCGGAAGGCCACCTCCACTTCGAAGGCCATGAGATTGATGTGGTTGATTTACCCGGTATTTATTCATTCTCCACCTATTCCATGGAAGAAGTTGTCTCCCGGGAATTTATAGCCTTTAAAAAACCAGATGTGGTGATAAATGTCGTAGACGCCGCAGTCCTGGAGAGAAATCTCTTTTTTACCATGCAGCTTATGGAAATGGAAGTCCCCCTAGTGGTTTGCATCAACCAGGTGGACATAGCCCAGCAAAAGGGAATAGTCATCGACATCGAGAAACTGGAAAAAGCACTGAATGTGCCAGTGGTGGCCACAGTGGCAATCAGGGGAGAGGGACTCCATGAACTGGTTGAGCAGGCCGTTGAAATTGCGGGAAAATATCAAAAACCAAAACCACTGGAGTACGGTGCCGAGGTAGAAAACCGTATACGAATTTTAAGCGATTACATAGACTCCAAAAAATTAGAACTGGAATATGCAACCCGCTGGGTGGCCATTAAACTACTGGAAAACGATCCAGAAATCCGGAGTTTAATACAGTCCAAATCAGAAGACGTGGTTAGGAGGGCCTACCAGCTTGCCACAGAAATAGAAGATATACACCAGGAACCATCCTTTGCAGTCATCGCCGCGGAAAGGTACTCCATCGCCAACTTGATAGTTCAGGGAGCTCAGGTCCACACCAAGATCAAAACCAGCTTTTCAGAGAAACTGGATAGGCTGTTCACCCACCACATATTTGGATACGTAACATCAGCACTGGTGGTGGGTGGATTACTGCTGTGGACCTTCGTGGTTGGAGATTTCTTTTCAGGATTATTGGGAGATGCCTTAAACTTCTTCCAACCAGTGGATCCAAAGATAAGCGGGCCAATAGTGGTTATTTTATGGAACGGTGCCTTTGGAGGTTTAGTTGCTGGATTAACCTTGATAATACCCTTTATAATTCCATTCTACTTGATGTTAAGCTTGATCGAAAATTCAGGAGTGCTCACCAGGGTGGCCTTCATGATGGACAGCATCATGCATAAGATCGGCCTCCATGGAAAAGCCCTGATACCCATGATCCTGGGTTATGGATGTAACGTACCAGCTATAGACAGTACCCGTATCCTGGAGACACGCCGTGAAAGACTCCTGGCAGCGTTTGCAATTACCTTCGCCCCCTGCGCAGCGAGGACCATAGTGGTCCTGGGGTTGGTGGCAGTTTACGTTAGTGTATGGTGGGCGGTAGCTCTCTACGCCATCGATATACTGGTCATGTTCATAATGGGAAGGGTGGCTCTGAAGGTGGTCCCCGGCGAAACACCAGGCCTCATAATGGAGATACACTCATTTAAGCTTCCATCTATTTCAGTTGCACTTAAACAGACCTGGAGTAGAACCAAATCATTGATATACCTGGTATTTCCAGTGTACATCATCTCCAGCGCGGCAATACAAGCCCTATATTCATTCGGTGTCTTGACACCTGTAGCCAATGCCCTGGCCCCCATAACTGTGGTATGGCTTGGCCTCCCGGTAGTAGCTGGTCTAGTTTTAATATTCGGTGTAGTTAGAAAGGAGTTCGTTTTACTGATACTGGTAACCCTCTTTGGAACCAACCTGGCCCCATTCTTCACCCCGGTACAGTTCATTGTACTGGCCTTGGTTAGCATGTTGTTCATCCCATGTGTTGCGACCGTCACCGTTCTACTCAGGGAATTCGGATGGAAATCCACAACAACCATCGTTTTAGCCAACTTCGCAACGGCAATAGTGGTAGGTGGGATAGCCTTAAGATTGCTCCTCCCATTCTTTTAAGTAAACAAACTCAGATGTTAGGGGTTGTTCATTTTAATACCCTTACTTTTACTCATTTTTTTCCAAACTCAATTTTTTGCGAAATATTGAAACAATTTCAGATACATAATTAATTTATGAATTCTTTGACACTCTCAAAAATAGAGGTCCAAAGGTTGAAGGAATATATTGAATCTTCCCACCTGGAAAGAAAACCGGTAACCAACCAATATGAGATACTCAGGGTTAAGGACCAGAACGTTAATTTAATTCTTTACAGTACCGGGAAACTGGTTTTTAATGAAAGTAGCAAAACTCTGGACGTTCTAAATTCCATCCTCGAGAGGGAGGAAGGCTTTGATTATTTCTTAGGTTCTGATGAAACAGGTAAGGGGGAATGGTACGGTCCCCTGGTGGTGGTGGTAACTGCACTAACTCCGGAAGAGATAATAAAACTTCGAATACTGGGTGTGAAGGATAGTAAAACCATGAAAACACCTAAAATTATAGAAACCGCTCTAAATATCAGGGAAATGGGAATCCCCTACGAGTCTATTGTACTGGGTCCGGCAAGTTACAATAAGCTCTACAGGGAATTTAAAAGTGAAGGTAAATCCCTCAACGATTTAATGGCCTGGGCCCATTCCAAAATTATTCAAGAGCTTTTAGGAAGACTTGAATTTAACCAGGCCCAGGTAATAATCGATAAATTCGACCAGAAGAAGACAGAGGAACGACTGGGAAACTACGATGAAAGCCGGGTTAAGGTTATCCAGAAAACCGGTGCAGAAACTGAAACACCGGTAGCTGCCGCGAGCATCATAGCCAAGTCCCTCTTTGAAAAAGCAGTCAATGAATTAAATGAAAAGTATGATTTAGATCTCAAAAACTCAGGTCCTGAAGAAATAAACCCAGAAATACTACCGTACGTGGCTAAGGCCCATTTTAAAAACGTGAAAAGTTTATTGGGGTAGGAGTGGTTTAGATGGAAAATAAGGAGATAGCTAGAATATTAGATGAAATAGCAGATCTGCTGGAAATCAAGGGTGTACCCTACAAACCCATCGCTTATAGGAGAGCGGCTGAGACAGTTAAATCCCTCTCCCAACCGGTTGAGGATTTAAAACCAGATGAAATAATGAAATTACCTGGTATCGGTGAAAGCATCAACAAGAAAATAGTGGAATTAAATGAAACAGGACACCTCCCCTATTTCGAGGAATTAAGGAAGGGATGCCCCATAGACTTTGAATCCCTCCTTGCCGTGGAGGGAGTTGGTCCCAAGACAGTTAAACTACTCTATCAATCATTAAATATTAAGGATCTCGACGATCTGGAGGAAATGGCGAAACACCATCAGCTTCGAAGGATAAAGGGGATGAGTGAAAAGAAGGAAAAGAACATACTGGAGAACATCAAATACGCCCGGAAAACAACCCGCCATCTCCTGGGTTATATGCTGCCACTTGCTCGTGAAATTAAAGCAAAATTAGAGGAATTTAGCCCTGTTATGCGGGTTGAAGTGGCAGGGTCCATCAGAAGAAGGCAGGAAACCATAGGAGACATCGACATACTGGTGGTAACCGACAATCCGCACCAGGTGATGGAGTACTTCGCTGCTATGGACCTTGTTGACCGGGTCATAGCCAAAGGGATCAGTAAATCAACGGTACGTTTAAAGGCCGATGTAAACTGTGACTTAAGGGTTATGCCGGAGAAATCATTCGGCTCAGCACTGTTATATTTCACAGGTTCTAAGGAAGTCAACGTGGAGATGAGGAAAATATCAATTAAAAAAGGGCTTAAACTCAATGAATATGGTCTTTTCAGGGGAGATAAGATGGTTGCCGGTAGAACTGAAGAGGAAGTCTTCCAGGAACTGGGAATACACTACATGGAACCAGAACTGAGACAGACTGCAGAAGATCTGGAGACAGCCATACGTGGTGAATTACCCCCTATTATAGGCTACCAGGATATCAAAGGAGATCTCCAGATGCACACCACCTGGAGTGATGGTAAAAACAGTCTAAAGGAGATGGTGGAAACCGCTCGGGAGTTAGGCCACCAGTACATAGCCATAACCGACCACACCGGGAATTTACAGGTCCCAGAGGGTATAAGTGTAGATAAAATAGAGTTGCAAATGAGGGAAATCGATAAGTTGAACAGTGAAATTGAGGACATCACCATATTGAAGGGCCTTGAGGTTAACATAGACTCCGATGGAAAACTGGAAATTAAAGAGGAGATCTTAAAGGACTTAGACGTGGTTATCGCCGGTATAAATTCCGGTTACCGGCAGAGCAGAGAACAGTTAACAGGTAGAATTATTTCTGCCATGGAAAATCAGTATGTGAACATCATAGCCCATCCCACCGGGAGGAAGATCCTTAAAAGAAGTGCCTATGAACTGGACCTGGACAGGATATTCCAGGCATCTGTAGATACAAAAACCTACCTGGAAGTTAATTCTCAGCCGGACAGGCTGGATTTAAGGGATGTCCTCATTAAAAAAGCCATACAGGACGGGTGTAAACTGGTTATAAATACAGATGCCCATTCCAAAGAACGTTTAAATGATATTGAATTGGGAATAGCCACAGCCAGGCGGGGTTATGCGGAGAAAAAGGATATCATAAATAGTAACAATCTCAGGGAATTAACCAAGTTATTGGATAGGTAGAATAGCTATAATTTCCAGGGAATT
>WOYJ01000053.1 GCA_011620845.1 Methanobacteriaceae archaeon | reverse complement strand
TGATCGACTAAGCTTATGAAATAAAACAAGATAAAAATTCAAATAATAAAAGATTACAAAAAATCAATTATATCCATCTAAAAAAAATATCCATTAAAATTTTATTTGGTAAAAAAACGCTTTTTTATAATTAATTAACTTAAAATTCTCTGGGGAATTTATACTATCCGTGGATAAGGATTTGATAATTAAATCTGCCCCTACTTCCCTGGCCACCCGGACCAGACAGGGGTGTAACTCTTCTGGGGGCCGTATAGAATAGATGAGTTCTGCACCCTTATATATTTTTAAGTCAGGATGGCAAATATCATCTTGGACTATATCGAGTGAAGGTATAATATCTGTCATGATGATATTTAACTTAAGATTCTGCAGAACCCGGGCTACCACCGGAAACGTGCCCACACCTACTTCCACTATCTTATGGGCATGACCATAGTTTCTTCCAATGTAATCTGTAAAACTACTCCACATTTAATCAACATCCTGATATTATGATGATAAGAGAATTCCGACGGCAGGATATAAACAGGGTCCTTGAAATTGAGGAAGAATCCTTCAAAGACCCTTACCCGGTGAAAATACTCATAGATATCTACAACCTGGGAGCGGGATTTTTAGTTGCCGAGTATGATAATATTATAGTAGGTTATATTATATTTTGGATCAGGTACGAAGATGAAGGCCATATCATATCCATCGCAGTGGACGAGGAACACCGCCGAAAAGAGGTGGGAAGCACGCTAGTAGAAGCTGCCTTAAAAATCTTCAAACGTTATAATATAGCCCATATTAAATTAGAAGTAAGAAAAAGCAATAAGGGAGCGATAGATTTCTATAAAGACAAGGGTTTTGTCGAAAAGGAAGTTCTTAAGGAGTATTATGAGGACTATGAAGATGCGGTGCTGATGGACATTGATTTAAGTGATAAATCAGAAATAAGAGAATGAGTAATTCTAATTTTTTATCTATTAAAAAACATAATCATAATTATAAGGTGATAATAAAATGCCGGAAGAAGCGAAATTGGCTCTAGAAGATGGAACCATATACAAGGGAGAAGGATTTGGTTTTAAAACAATTAAACCAGGAGAAGTGGTCTTTGCAACAGGAATGACCGGATACGTTGAGTCCTTAACTGATCCCTCCTATAAAGGCCAGATACTGATGTCCACTTATCCCTTACAGGGTAACTATGGAATATCCAGGGAATGGTTCCAATCAGAAGGCATAAAAGCAGAGGGATTCATAGTCCGGGAACATAACACCCATCCATCTCACGGTAAATCAGAGGAAAGCCTCACCGAGTTTTTAAAAGAATTTAAGATACCCGGTATCAGCGGTATAGACACCAGATCCCTGACACTGAAGATCAGGAAACACGGGACCATGAAGGGCGTTCTGGCCACCGAGGAGATAGAAGACCAGGAACTAATTACCATGGCCAAGGAACAGCCCGAAATAGGGGAAGTGGACCTGGTTGATCAGGTCTGCGTTAAGGAACCTAAAGTTTACGGTGAAGAATACAAGCGCCGGGCAGCCATACTGGACTGTGGTATAAAAAACAACAGCATAAAAGCCCTCCTTAAAAGGGAAGTAGGCGTTGTGGTCCTGCCTTACAAAACGGATGTCAAGGATATCCTGGATTACAGCCCAGAAGCACTTTTAGTTTCAAGCGGCCCCGGCGACCCCACCAGGGTTAAAAAGGCCACGGAGAATGTGCGGGACCTTGCAGAGAAAATGCCCATATTCGGGATTTGCCTGGGCCAGCAGATCATAGGCCTGGCCTTCGGCGCCAAGATATACAAGATGAAGTTCGGTCACCGGGGTATAAACCAGCCGGTGAAGGATTTAACCACTGAAAAGGTATGTATCACCTCACAAAATCATGGGTTCACCGTTGACCCCAAATCCCTCGAGGATACGCCTTTGAAGATGAATCAATTAAACTTAAACGACGGGACACCTGAAGGACTGGAACATGAGGAACTGCCTATCTCGAGTGTACAGTACCACCCTGAAGCAGGCCCCGGACCCAATGACACCGATTATTACTTCGATAATTTTGTTGAATCACTTAAAAACTACTAAAAATCACTTTAACCATAAAATAACACTAAAAGGAAGAGGATAATA
Organism: Methanobacteriaceae archaeon; assembly: GCA_011620845.1. Taxonomy (GTDB): domain Archaea; phylum Methanobacteriota; class Methanobacteria; order Methanobacteriales; family Methanobacteriaceae; genus Methanobacterium_A. The sequence continues at coordinate 4,389 of WOYJ01000053.1, read as the reverse complement.
AATGCCCCGGGATGGAGATATTAAGAAAGTTCTTATCATCGGCTCAGGACCTATCCAGATAGGACAGGCAGCCGAATTTGACTATTCAGGTTCACAGGCATGTAAATCTCTGATGGAAGAGGGAATAGAAACTGTACTGGTTAACAGCAACCCGGCAACCATCCAGACAGACATCGATATGGCTGACCGGGTTTATGTGGAACCCCTAACCCCAGAGATCGTGGCCAAAATAATAGAAAAGGAAAAACCAGACGCCATACTACCCACCATGGGCGGGCAGACCGGTCTAAACGTAGCAACCGGACTGGAAAAGATAGGCGCCCTGGAAGGCGTTAAAGTAATCGGATCATCCGTGGAAACCATCAGGAACGTGGAGGACCGTGACCTCTTCAGCAGCTTCATGGACAGGCTCAACGAACCAATCCCCAAAAACAGGGCAGTAACAACTCTAGAAGAAGCCCTGGAAGCTGTGGAAGTAATAGGTTACCCTGTTATAGTCCGGCCCGCATTCACCCTGGGCGGAACCGGAGGTGGAGTGGCCCATAATGAGGAAGAACTCCTTGAAGTGGCCACCAGGGGACTGGATATGAGCTACATCAACCAGGTGCTCATAGATGAATCGGTGCTGGGCTGGAAGGAATTCGAATACGAGGTGATGCGGGATAAAAATGACACCTGCATCATCGTCTGTAACATGGAAAACCTGGACCCCATGGGAATCCACACAGGGGAAAGCATCGTCGTGGCGCCATCACAGACCCTATCGGATATCGATAATCAGAGGCTCAGGAATGCCTCCATCAAGATTATAAGGGCCCTCCAGATCCAGGGGGGCTGTAACATCCAGTTTGCAGTGCACCCGGAGACTGGAAAGTACAAGGTCATCGAGGTCAACCCCCGGGTGAGCCGGAGCAGTGCCCTGGCCTCCAAGGCAACCGGGTATCCCATAGCCAAGATATCCGCCAAGATTGCAGTGGGCATGACCCTGGATGAAATAAGAAACGATATCACCAAGGAAACACCGGCATCCTTTGAGCCCTCACTGGATTATGTGGTGGCTAAAATACCCAGATGGCCCTTTGATAAATTCAAGGGCATAAATAAGGAGATAGGGGTGCAGATGAAGTCCACCGGTGAGGTTATGTCCATCGGACGGACCCTGGAAGAATCCCTGCACAAGGCCATAAGATCCCTGGATATAGGGAGGTACGGCTTCGATGAAATGGAATATACCATTAAAGACCTGGTGGAACCCACTGACAACCGTCTCTTCCAGGTATACACCGCCTTAAAAAGCGGGGCCAGTGCGGAGGAGATACAGGAGATAACCATGATAGACCCCTTCTTCCTCTATAAAATCCTTAACATAATCGACTTTGAGAAGGAAATAGTTGAAAATAAAGATGATATTCTAAATATTCCTTTTTTAAGGAAGGCCAAGAGGATGGGCTTCTCTGACCGGAAGTTATCCGAATTAACCGGCGTACCAGAAGAAGATATCAGGAAAACCAGAATAGATACTGGTGTTACCCCCACCTACAAGATGGTGGACACCTGCGCAGCCGAGTTCGAAGCAAAAACACCATATTACTACGGAACTTATGAAGAAGAAGACGAAGTACCCGTATCTCATAATCAAAAGGTAATAATCATAGGGGCAGGCCCTATAAGGATTGGTCAGGGTATAGAATTTGATTACTGCTGTGTCCATGCTGCCATGGCACTCAAGGAAGAGGGTGTGGAGACCATAATTATAAACAACAACCCGGAGACGGTGAGTACCGATTACGACATATCCAGCAAACTCTACTTCGAACCATTAACCCTGGAGGATGTGATGGGCATAGTCAACAAGGAAAACCCTGATGGTGTGGTTGTACAGTTCGGGGGCCAGACATCCATCAACCTCGCAGTTCCACTGGCAAACGAGGGAGTAACCATACTGGGAACGCCCCACGAGAGTATCGACCAGGTAGAGGACAGGGAAAGATTCACCCGAGTTTTAAACCGTCTGGAAATACCTCAGGCTGATTATGGAATTGCTCATTCATTTGAAGATGCCAGGAAAGTGGCAGAGCGTATCGGCTTCCCTGTTTTGGTTCGACCATCCTATGTACTGGGTGGAAGGGCCATGGAAATAGTCTATGATGATCTGGAGCTTAAAGAGTACATGAAAGAGGCGGTGCGCATATCCCCAGAACACCCCATACTGGTGGATAAGTTCCTGGAGGATGCCATAGAAATAGATGTGGATGCCCTCTGTGACGGGGAAGATGTATTCATTGGAGGGATAATGGAACATATAGAGGAAGCAGGTGTCCATTCTGGCGATTCTGCCTGTGTAATACCCCCTCAAAGTATACATCCTGATGTAATCGAGAAGATCAAGGAGTATACCACAAAATTAGCCCTGGAACTGAACGTTATCGGTCTGATGAACATCCAGTACGCGGTTAAAACCGATGATGATGACAAACTCTACATCCTGGAGGCTAACCCCCGGGCGAGCAGGACTGTTCCCTTTGTAAGTAAGGCAGTGGGGATACCACTGGCGAAGATAGCGGCCCAATTAATGGTAGGATATAAACTCCGGGATTTTGGACTGGGAGATAATGTGGAAATAGACCATGTAGCGGTTAAAGAATCCATATTCCCCTTCATTAAATTACCTGGTTCTGATTCTGTGTTAGGTCCGGAGATGAAGTCCACCGGGGAGAGTATGGGTATAGATGAAAGCTTCGGGGTATCCTACTACAAAGCCCAGCTTTCAGCCGGTATGAGACTCCCATGTAAGGGTAAGTTATTCATTAGTGTCCGTGATCAGGACAAGGGCAAGATACTGGATATAGTCAAAAAGGCAGAGGAACTGGGATTCGAGTTGGTTGGTACCAATGGAACGGTTAAAGCAGTAAAAGATGACGTGAAAATCAGCGTTATAAATAAGGTAAGTCAGGAATCCCCCAACATCAAAGACGCTATCCTGAACGGAGAGATTAAACTCATTATCAACACGCCCTCCGGGAAACAATCTGCAGATGATAATTACCTCATAAGGAGGATGGCTGTTGAACTGGGAATACCCTATGTTACCACACTTGCTGGGGCTCGTGCAGCTTTAAACGCAGTTCGAGCAATCGAAAAAGGCAAAATTGGGGTTAAATCATTAAATGAATACCATCATGATCTGGAATAGTATGAATAAATGATGGGAATATTAAGAATTAATTTTTTCTATCCCTCGTAACGGGGTTTTGTAAATGATCACCATTCGAGATGCTACTGTTCTCTACGGAGATAACTTGGAAGAGATTAAAGCAAATGTACTCATCTCCGATGGGGAAATAGTGGAAGTTTCTCCGGCAAGTAAAGGAAAAGTTATGGACGGACGGGAATGTATAGTAGCCCCGGCCTTCATCAACTCCCATGTTCACCTGGGAGACTCGGTGGCCATGGATATGGGGAATGGCAGGCCCATAGAAGAAATTGTAAAACCACCAGAGGGTATTAAACACCGCATATTAACAGATACTCCTCATTCCATCCAAACTGTTTTTATGAAGAATTCCATGTGGGAAATGCTTAAAACAGGCACTACTACCTTCGTTGATTTCCGTGAGAGGGGTAAAGAGGGGATAGATATTATAAATGAAGCAGCAGAGGAAGTTCCCATACGTAAAGTAGTCCTGGGACGGGATGAATCATTCTTAAACCCTCACATAACCCCACAGGAAATAATCAAAAGAGTAGAGGAACTTTTAGAAATCTGTGATGGAATAGCGCCCAGTGGTTTGGGGGAGATAACCGATGAAACAGCCGCTGCAATCGCCCGGACAACCCGGAAACTGGGGAAACTATCCGCCATACACGTGGCAGAATATGAAGAGGTGCAAACTGATTCAGTAATCACCACGGGGAAAACTGAAGTTCAAAGGGCTGTTGAAGCCGGGTTCCAACTTTTAATACACCTTACTTCACCCTTAAAAGATGATCTGAAATTGGTAGCTCAAAGCGGGACCCCTGTGGTCTGTTGTCCCCGTTCAAACGGCGCCCTGGGGGCGGGAATACCTCCTATTAAGGAAATGCTTGATGAACGTATCCAGATTCTTTTAGGGACGGATAATGTAATGTTCAATTCCCCTAATATGGTTAGAGAAATGGAGTATGCACTTAAAGTCACAAGGGCCTATTACCGGGAGTATTTCCCACCTGAGGAAATCATTAAAATGGCCACAGTCAATGCTGGTAAGGCACTTAAGTTAAATACAGGCTCAATCAGTGAGGGTAAGTTAGCAGACCTTGTTATAGTAGAGCAAATATCCGGCAACCCATATCTCTCCATCATCAACCGAACCGAACCGGGTAACACTAAGCATGTGATTAAGGAAGGGC
>WOYJ01000123.1 GCA_011620845.1 Methanobacteriaceae archaeon | reverse complement strand
GATATGTTTACCATAGAAATTCCATTTAACATTATAATTCCTATTTTTAAACTCTATGGATATATTGATAGGGGAGAATCGTAATTGCAGGATAAATGTGGTATTGTAGGTGCTTATTCGGAAAATGGAGAAGTTTCCGGACAAATATATTACGGCTTATATGCCCTACAGCATAGAGGCCAGGAATCAGCAGGTATTTCAACATATGATGGTAAGGATATGTCCACTTACAAAGGCATGGGCCTGGTTTGTGATGTCTTTAACGATGGTAACTTTGAAGGGCTTAAGGGAAATAAAGGCATTGGCCATGTGAGGTATTCAACCACAGGTAAGTCTTTAATTGAAAATTCCCAGCCATTTATAAGTGAATACGAATCTGGACATATTGCCATTGCCCATAATGGGGATATCCTAAATTCCATGCAGCTTAGAAAGGAACTGGAGAGTGAAGGCAGGATATTCTATTCAACTACTGATTCTGAGGTGATATGTCACCTGCTCATCAAGGAATACTCCAAAACTGGTGACATAGTTAGGGCCATCCAGAATATTTCAGAGAAACTTAAAGGCTCCTATTCACTGGCCATACTCATAAATGATGATTTAATCGTGGTAAGAGATCCCATGGGGATAAAACCCCTAGCACTGGGTAAAACAGACGACACTACCATAGCAGCATCAGAATCGGTGGCCTTCGATGTGATCGGTGCAGAAAAAATCCGGGACGTGGAACCCGGGGAAATATTATTTATCAATGATGAACTGAAGAGTTACAGCATGCCCGGGAAGGGAAACACTCCCAGATCCCATTGCATGTTTGAATATGTCTATTTTGCACGTCCAGATAGTATACTGGACGGAAGAAATGTCTACGATGTGAGACTGAACATTGGAAAGTACCTGTACCGGGAGCATGATGTGGAGGCAGATATGGTCATGCCTGTACCCGACTCAGCCATCACCGCTGCAATAGGATATTCAAGGGAATCCGGCCTACCCTATGGAGAGGGGCTTATAAAGAACCGATATGTCGGCCGAACTTTCATCATGCCCACTCAGGAGGATCGTGAAACCTCGGTAAAGCTTAAAATGAACCCCATAAGATCAGAACTGGAAGGTAAAAGGATCATACTGGTAGATGACAGCGTGGTGAGAGGCACCACCTCCAAGGCCCTGGTGGATGTTTTAAGGAAAGCCGGAGCCAAGGAAATACACCTGAGGGTGGGCTGCCCACCGATAATATCCCCCTGTTACTATGGAATAGCCATGGCCACCAAAAAGGAATTGATAGCCTCAGATAAGGAAGTTAAAGAGATAGAACGTGTACTTGGCGTTGATTCTCTGGGGTATCTAAGTATAGAGTCCTTGATTAAATGTATAGGAATAGAAAAGGAACAGTTATGCACGGGCTGCCTAACCGGTGAATACCCCACCGATTTACCGGAAAATATCGAAGAATACGAAGCAGACCACTGCTGCTAGGGTAATTACTCTTTTTATTGGTTATATCTTTTATCAAATGATGTAAATTTTTTTATAAGTCTCAAGACATGATGGATTACGGAATATAGGTGATTAAAATAGTGGAATTACTATCCCCTGCCCGGGACTTTGCATCCCTGAATGCCGCTATCAAAAACGGCGCAGACTCAGTTTATCTGGGTATTCCCGGATACAATTTAAGGGCGCACACCAACCAATTCCTTCTGGAAGATTTAGTGGAGGCGGCGGAAATCTGTCATAAGAATGGTGTGAAACTGTATGTATCCACCAATACCATCATGAAGGACCATAACCTGAAATCCCTGAAGAAAATCCTGCCGGAGATAAAATCAGCCGGGGCAGATGCCATCATAGCCTCAGATCTGGGGGTTCTTAAGCTAGCCCGGGAGAACGATTTAAAGGTGCATATTAGTGTCCAGGCCAACATATCAAACCTGGAATCAGTAAAACTCCTGGAAGAGTTGGATGTAAACAGGGTAATCCTCTCCCGTGAGCTTTCCCTGGAGGAGATAAGGAAGATAAAGGCAGGAAGTCAGGTGGAGATTGAAGTCTTCATCCACGGGGCCATGTGCATGGCCCTATCCGGGAGGTGCTTTTTAAGTTCCCATCTCTATGGTAAAAGCGCCAACAGTGGAGAATGTATACAGCCCTGCCGGGAAAACTGGAAACTGGTGGGTGAGGATCAACAAGATGCAAATGTTAATAAAGAACTGGTAATCACCCAGGAAAACAACATCACCAAACTGCTAAGCCCTAAAGACCTGTGTATGATTGAACACATACCAGAACTCATGGAGGCCGGTATCGACGCCTTCAAAATCGAGGGAAGAGCCAGACCAGCCGATTACGTGGGGACGGTGACCAGAACGTACAGAGAGGCAATAGACTTATACGAAAAGGGTGAATGGAAATTAAACCCACAGTGGCTGGAAGAACTACGGAAAGTATTCAACCGGGGATTTGACACAGGATTCTACTACAGGACACCATATGAAACCAGCAAATCTAATGAGGCAACCCATATGAAAAAGGACATTGGTGAAGTAGTAAACTATTACAGTAACGTCTCTGCAGCAGAGATAAGACTCTGGGACGACCTCCAGGTGGGAGATGAGATCATAATTGAGGGTAAAACAACTGGCAGCCTAAGCCAGAGGGTTGAATCCATGCAGATACAGGGTAGAAATATAGATAAGGTCACTCGGGATCAAAACGTGGCCATATTAGTTGAAGATAAAGTTCGGCCTAATGATTTGGTTTATAAGAGAATGAAAAGGGAGTAAATTAAAATTTAACGAACATAATATAAAGATCTAAGTTACAATGAACAATTGAGTAGTAAAAAAGGTTCTTAATTGAAAGAAATAATAATTTAAAATATAATAAGGAGATGAATAATTATGTTGGATGTTACATTTGATTGGAAATGGGTTGGAATTGGAGCAGTTTTATCTGTTATATTTGGACTTTTTTTAACTTTATTGGTTATAATAGCTGGGGTAATAATCGGTTACAAGGTCGGTGGTGATTTTAAAAATGGAGCGGCCCACGGACTTGCCTCAGGATTCCTAGGTGGAATAATTGTAGGAATCATAGCTATAATAATATTAGGTTTCCAATCATCAGCGTCAAATTTAGCTGTATGGGCCGGAATAACTGCTGGAGCGCTGGATGCTATGTTATATATAGTCTTATTTGCAGTTTTTGGCCTTATTGGTGGCGGTATTGGCTCATTGGTAAAAAATAAAATATAAACAACCAATATATCTATGAAAACAAACAAATAATGATAAAGCACTGTTTTATGAATTCGAAGTGTATACATCAGGTGGTAAAATGATAAAAGTCAAAGATGCAATGGAGAGAAATGTGATTAAATTTCATGTAGACGATAAAATAAGTGATGTATCACAGAAATTAAGGGATAACAAGATCAGCGGAGCTCCCATAGTTGATGAAGATCTAAAAGTAATAGGAATAATAAGTGAAGGGGACATCATGAGGCTCCTCGAGGTCCACTCACCCCGCCTAAACCTTATATTACCATCACCACTTGACGTTATCGAACTCCCCATCCGAATGAAACATGAACTGGATGAAATTGCTGAGGACATGAACCGGGCAGCATCCGTACATATCGGGGAGATAATGACCAAAAGGGTGTACACCGTCAAGGAAGAAGACGATATATCCGACGCAGCCCAGTTTATGGACACCCACAGCGTTAACAGACTCCCCGTAGTCGATGATGACGGCAAACTCATAGGTATAATCACCCGGGGCGACCTTATAAGTGCCATGGTGAGAATGGAATGAGTGAAACTAATCAGATTGGATGAAACCAAGGTAAACTGATCAGATGAGTAAAATCAAGGGCGATATCAAGCAAATGGATGAAACCAAGGGTAAAACCAAGCGCATCGCCATCTACGGCAAGGGAGGTATTGGTAAATCCACCATAGTCTCCAATGTAGCCGCGGCCTACGTAGAAGACTGTGACGTGCTGGTTATAGGCTGCGACCCCAAGGCAGACACCACCCGCACCCTGGTGGGCCGTAGAATTCCCACCATCCTGGACGTGGTTCGAGAGAAGAAAGACGCGTCCAAAGAAGAAATCCTTTTCAAGGGATATAAAGATGTAAAATGTGTGGAAAGTGGCGGCCCGGAACCAGGTGTTGGCTGTGCTGGCCGGGGAGTTATAGTGGCCATGAAACTCCTGGGGAAGCTCGAGACCTTCTCCCAGGATGACGTGATCATCTACGACGTACTGGGTGACGTGGTCTGTGGCGGATTCGCAGTCCCCCTCAGGGAAAACTTCGCCGATGAAGTTTACATAGTAACATCAGGGGAATACATGTCCCTCTATGCAGCTAATAACATATGTAAAGGTATAAAAAAGCTTAAAAGCAACTTAGGTGGTATAATCTGCAACCGTCGCGGTATAGAAAATGAACTGGAAATCGTAAACGCATTCGCCGAAAGAATCGGGAGTAAGGTGATAGGGGTCATCCCCCGCAGTGAACTGGTGCAGCAAAGCGAAATAGAAGCTAAAACTGTGGTGGAGAAATTTCCAGATTCAAAACAGGCAGAACTCTACCGGGAACTGGCACAAACTATTTTTGAAAACCAGGATTTTGTCGTCCCCGAACCTATGGATCCAGATGAATTCGATGAATTTTTCAGGGGATTTCAGTAATTAATTTTCTTTTTATACTTCTCTGGAGATAAACCTAATTTTTTGAAGCTTTCTAAACAGTATTTATTTAGGTCCTCTAATTTTTCGAAGTAAAAAAGGTGTGAATGGCATTTACAATCTGAACAGCCGAAGTTATCTATTCCAATGCTGTTTTCAGCAATTTTCTCAGCTATTTTACATTCTATCTTATCTTCAGAGACTGTATATATAACATCCACGATCTTCGCATCTCTATTCGATAAGAGATAGTCCACGTGCCAGTATAACTTTTTATCATGTGAAAGATGCCTCTTAATCCTTCCTTCCAGGGAGTTAAGGGCAGAACCCACGTATACATATCCTCCTTTTTTGAAGTCAACCTCACCGAGCTTTCCAACCTTAATCACGGAGTCTTTTTCCAGATTTATCAGGAGACAGTAGGTGCCCTTTAAGATAGTTTTTGTAACCATACTAAATAGTATTCCAAGCAATCAGTATTAAAAGCATTATAACGGTAGCAACCACGTAGCAGATCCCTGGAATAAGGTGGGCCCTGACTTCGCCACGCTCCTTTTCAAGGAATTTATCCTCCTCTTCCTTGGTGAAGAATGAGTCTGGGGAGTAATAAAGCTGCTTCAAATATTCGGTAGTAACCAAAGTCAAAGGAGGATAGGAAACCTACTAAAACGATGCTGAACACTCCAAGAATGGTCATTTCGAAATCTACCCCATATATTCCCAGGAGGATGAAGAAAATAGCAAATTGCAGGAGGGGTAATATGTACAGAATTATCCAGGCCAACAACAACCGTTTAATGGCGTGGGGAATACCCTTCCAGGCGCTGTATGTATCATAAGGGTTATAATTTTGATGAACTCTCTCTATGATCAGCGTGAAATGGATGGCGAATATGAGTATAAATAAACTCCTGGGATGCTGAAAATTCAGGGGCCAAATGAAAACACCTCCATAAGGATGAAAACACATTTAAATATCAAGATCTAGTAATATTATGTAGATTAAAATAATATATATATATTTAACTTAAACCGACTTCCAAGGTCATTAAACTCTTTTTGAGAATTTTTACACAAATTTATTAGAAGTGATAAATATGGAATACGTCTTACATGCGAAAGGGCATAAAAATGTCACATCCACCCATAAATCCACATTCGAAGTAACCACTGATGAAAATATAACAAAAGCTGGTGACTGCATCATAGGCGTTCAGGCAGACGTGAAACTTGAAGATTTCCCATCCGAACTTAAAAAAGCCATAATGGATGAAAACACGAAAATAAAAGTAGTGTTAAAGACGGAAAATGCAGAAGACGAGATAGTGGGATATGGACACCCTGATTTAACTTTAAAACATCCCACAGACATGGTCTGCAGAAAAAGTAAATTCAGATGCAGCAGGACACTGATGATAAATACAGATAAAGCTGCAGGTGACCTCAATAAGGAGTTAATAGATGATTTAAAGAAGGAAAAGGAATTAAAAGTGACTATTATCGTTGATGACCCTGGATTAAAATGAAAAAATAAAATAAAATGCAGGGGACGGGATTCGAACCCGCGAAGGGACTACCCCACTAGGCCCTCAACCTAGCGCCTTTGACCGCTCGACCACCCCTGCTGGTCGCTAAACTGCATTTGAAAATTACGGTTTGAGCATACAGACTTCTTTATTTCTCTCTATTTAAACCTTATCCCCATCATATTATTCCATCAGATATCATTAATAGGAAAAATGATAAGTATTCATTAAATTAAAAATTTATATGAGGCTCTATTCATGCAGGCGGTGAAAGAAATTGAAGATGGGGTGCTGGTGGATATTGAAGTATCTCCAAACTCGGCTAATTTTAGTATTTCAGGTTATAATG
>WOYJ01000080.1 GCA_011620845.1 Methanobacteriaceae archaeon | reverse complement strand
CCGCTACACAAAAAGCTTAACTATCAAAATTCAAATATGATTTCTACAAAGCCTATATTGTTTTAAATTTAAGTGTGTAAGCTGAAGCTAAACTGTTACCCGTCGCGTCTTTAACTGCTGCCGCTGGCAAGTAGATCTGGTAGGTATTTTTACTCAGTCGACCGTACACCATTTTAATGGTTAAGGTCTTACCACTTATTGATTTTGTAATGGATACCAATTTACCGGTGGATAAATTTTTCATGTAGATCCCAGAGTAGTTGGGTCCTGCTTTAATGTTTTCACTGAAAGTTATGGTTATTGCCGCGGTTCGTGAGAAATTGACGGCGTTGTTTACTGGATTGGTTTTAGTCACCTTTGGAGGGGTGGTATCTGCGGACTTAGCCACGGTGGTGAATTTATAAGTGTACGCTTTAGCCAGGTTGTTTCCAGTTGTGTCTTTAACCGCCCCTGCGGGTAGGTAAACCTGGTATGGTGTGTTGTACAGTTTATTGGTGGTTTGTTTGATGGTCAGGGTGTTTCCACTTATGGTTTTACTTATGGCTACTTTTACTCCTGATATGGTGTTTTTAATGTAGATTCCTGAGTAGTTGGGTCCTGCTTTAATGTTTTCACTGAAAGTTATAACGATGGGTGCAGTTAATGAGATTTTGGTTGCATCGCTTGCCGGATTGGTCTTGGTCACAGTTGGCGGTATTGTCACACTGAATATGTAGCTTTTAAGTGCCAGTGGGTTACCTGCCAGGTCAGTTACAGAGCCGGTGTGTAATATTAGAGTGTATTTGGATTCAGCCAGGGCATTGGTAGGGGTGATGGTCAATACTTTACCACTGATGGAATTGGTGAAAGGCACGTATTTACCCGCGCTTATAAGTTCTATCCAATCGGTGCCTTTTTTGATGTTTTCTGAGAATGTAACTTTAATTACCTTATTTGGGGGCACGTTTATTGCCTTGTTTTGGGGGTCTGTACTGGTTATAGTGGGTGGGGTGGTGTCCACGGTGAAGGTGAAGCTTTTAAGTGCCAGTGGGTTACCTGCCAGGTCAGTTACAGAGCCGGTGTGAAGTATCACGGTATATTTAGATTGAATAAGGTTGTTAGTGGGTTTGATAGTTAAAACATTTCCACTGATGGAGCTGGTGAAGTTTATGGCGTTACTTCCGCTTATAAGTTCTATCCAATCGGTGCCTTTTTTGATGTTTTCGGTGAAAGTTACCTTAATTGTTCCGTTGGTCTGCTTGATTACTGAGTTGGTGGCGGGGTTGGTTTCGGTCACCGTGGGGGGTGTGGTGTCATTTAATGAAAAAGAATCGGGTAAAATGTTGTTCAATTTGTAATAATCCAGTACATTACTGAAAATTTTGAATAAATCTTTATAAGGGATATTTCCCAGACTACTGCCAGAAAAATTGGGAGCCCGCCCATAAGCATTCATAAAATTCAAAACACGTGTAGCTATGTCTATATATTCCGCTTTAGTTAGAGTCCCCATGTATATAGTAGTAGATGGACTGGTTGGATTTTCATAATCTATAACTCCTACAGGACCTGTATCATTGTTATTAATATACAATAATCCTCTTGTTAAAAGAGATAATAAGATGGGCATATCTATTTCATGTGTACCTATGGTGGAATTTAGAAGAAGTGCAGATGGAAGAGCCCCATTTTGGTTTATGTAATTTTTGACCCAGTTTGCTGCGTCTAAAATATCAGTAAGATTCGTATAACTGTAGGGGATTTCTTCAAATTCATCGGTTAAACCGTACCTGAATAACACGTATCCATATGAACCATTATCTAAAGCAGCCTGTATATCACCCTCCAGTTCACTGGATGGAATGGGAATAGCGTATGTATCAGACATATAAGTCTGTAAACCAGCCACGACCGGCGTACCATTAGCGGCATTAACAATATAATCGGTGACGTAAGCTATCCAAGTAGTATTTTTCCTATAATTGCCTTTATAAATCATTGGCACCATGAAATCTAAATAAGGGGCCAGTTGGGTATAATTTTGACCATAATAATATCCATTTGCACTAGTTTCTGGCATTAAAGCAGCAGATAATAGTATATATGGTTTATCGGGAGTGTCTTGATTGTTTATTAATTGAATCTCATTGTAGATATCCTGTACAAAGGAAGTAACATGTGTGGTTCCATTATATCGGTATGCTTCATTGCCTGGAGTTCCAGAATATCTAGCATAGTCCAGATGGATTCCATCGATGCCGTAGTTAGTGGCAATATTAATTATAGAACTGGTTATGACTTCTACTTGGGTCTGGTTTCCCGGATCGATCCAGTTGTTTCCATCATGGAAACAACTTACCCAGGCGTGTACCCTGATTCCGGAATTGTTAAATTTAGTTATAAAACCTTGGAGTGAACTAGGATTACTTTTACTGGTTGATATGAATACATCGGTAATTCCTTCATCTTGTAGTGAAGTAACATTGATAGTGTTTAATGGGGTTGCTTGGGGATTAATCCAGTATCCCCGGACATTTAAAGTATCGGATGTTCCTTCATACTGTGACGCCTGGTTACTTTGATAATTTAGGGATGCGTTTTCCTCTGGAGTGGAGGAGTTACCTTCACCGGCAGCCATGGCTGTTCCACTGCAGACTAGGATGAAAATAAATATGGTTGTCAGAGTTAGTATTGGGTTAATTTTCAGTTTTTACATCCCCCTTTGAGTTAAATATCAGTGATAATTAATTTAAAATTCACAAGGTTATAAATGTATCCTTTAGTTATTTATTTCAAAATCACAGAATTTTCCTGAACATTCAGGTCAAATGGGGAGTTAAATCAACTTAAAATCAATCCGTTCTCCAAAGCTGTTATAGGCGAAGATACTGTCGTGATTATAGGGTTGGGCTATGATCAGGTGGAATAAACCGTTTTTAGAAAAAAAGTGTAGATCTGCACTGGAGGGGCTGCCATTGTATCCTGGGTGGCTGTGCACCGAGCCGACTCCCTCATCTACCAGGGGCATCATGAATATATTCATAACCGCTCCCTTATCTGAGGTCTCCCCCGGGAGGAATAGGAGCCCATCAATATGTAGAATACCATTTTTGACCTTTCCACCCAGTATGGCCGCAAATTCATTGGGATAGGATTCCCGGGCGATCTGCAGTATTTCCTCCACCACTTCCCGGTCGATGTGCACTTCCCGGTATAATTTTTTATCTGTCCCCAGGAGGTAACTCATCAACCTTTGAAATATGCTTGGTTTTTCCATTTTAATCAGTGTATTTGTGGATTCTAGTTTTTTAATCAGGGTGTAGGATTTTAAATTTGAATTGGTGTGTAGATTTTATCTAATGTTAGAGGGATAGATTATCATTCAGTAATTATACCCTTAGTGAGGAAAAATTCCAGGTTAAATATGGGTAATTCCCAGTCAACGTGGGGTTTCCATCGGTGAGAGACTACTTTCTCCTGTTTCACAGGGTTATAACCTTTTACACTGACTTTTTCCCGGTAAATTGCCACTCCCCTTCTCTGCCAGAGGGGGACGTCCATTATGTTCACATCCCTTTCAAAGAGCAGGTCGTGCAGTTCCTGTTTCTGTTTCCCCTTCAAAAACAGGGCGGCCTCCTTCTTACCATATTCTTCAAGGAGCGTCCAGTAGGCGTAACCATTTAAACAGTTCCTCCAGGCCTCATCCTGCCTCTCCTTAAAGTATTCCATCATCCCATCGGTGTCAAGGGGGATTACCCGGGAGTCGAAGCTTATGGGTTTAAAGTCCTCTGACTTTTCCAGGAGTTTGGAGAATCTGTCACTTCGACAGATCTCCCTGGTGAAGGATCCCGCCAAGAAACTGGCGAAAACCGAGTTCAACTTCTCCACCCGCCCGGAAAACGGCACCTCATCCAGGAGGATGTTTACCTCATCGGAGAAGGTGTAGATGAAGCTGGGGGAAAATTCGGTGAAGAAATCCTGGCAGCAGGAGACTAAAATCAGGACAAAATCCAGGTCATATGGTTTTTCGAGTTCTAGTTTAGGGGCCAGTTTAGAGAAACTCCTTCCATCAACTCGTACTATTATCCTTGAACCCTGGGGAACCCTTAAATTAGAGTATATCTCATAATCTTTCATATTATCTTAATCGGTTACAATTTGTTAACTGAATCGGTTCTTTTCCTGGTTATAAAATAAGTTCAACTATGGTATTATATTTATAAAGAAATCTTTCATTATAAAAGAATCTTAGTTATAAAAGAGATCTTTGTTTTTATTTTCCTATAAAGAATTGAGTTTATATGAAAGAAATCCATTAGTGGTAAAAAAAATCTTCAGGTACCAATCTTTAGATTTTCATTCAAACTTTTAAGAAGCTTAATAGCAGAATAAGCGGCTAATACACTTGTTTTAGGATTTATACTGCACCGCATGTTATGGGTGGTTGTTTTAAGCTCCCCGAAATCACCAACCATATGGACTTCGTGGCTGTTTCGGTCCACATTGGGGTCGGCTATGATCTTCACATCCACTTCCCTACCGCAGGCGATGCTTAATGTGGCGGCCACGTTGATGTTCATGGGGAATTTCTCCACGGCATCCCTGGCTTTACCTTCGTAGAGCACGGTTTCAGTATCTGCAGAGATACCCAATGATTTAGGTGGTTTGCGGGTGGTGAGGCTCACCTTCTGTATTTTACCTATGGACGCTGCTTTAACACCGTCTAAACCCACAATAGCACCGGATGGTACGTGTATCCTGGAGTTATTTTCCTCGGCGATGGTTTTAAGATTATTCCTGAGTTCAGGATCCAGTAATGCCCCGACGCTCATGACTATAACATCTTTTCCTGCTTTGAGGATCTGGGGGATGATCTCCCGGACGGCCTGGGAGGATGCAGTTTCGATTACAATGTCCACCGGTTCCAGCAAGTCTTCTATGTTCAAGACAACTGTCCCGTCTACTTGGGAGGCTAGATTCTCCGCTCTCTCCATGTCACGGTCATAAAAAAATTCGAGGTCAACGCCGAGTTTACCTTCAGCTGCAAAATTAGTGATTATATGAGCTATGGCGCCGCATCCTAATATCCCCACTTTCAATTTAAAATCTTCCTATTGGGATGTTGGTACAGTAGAAACAGTTTCAGAAACTATTTCCGGACTGATAAGTAAAATGTCGCCCACTGCCTGGACTCTTTCATAAGGAATGTCTATACTTCCCTCTTCCTGGAGGGGTCTTATTTCATCTCTTTCAGATGGAACGATGTTTATGGTCGTTTTAATTACATCCCTTATACCCACATTTTTCTTATCCGGATTCATGACCACGGCCTTTAAGGTGGACACCCTACCTTTTTTGATGTTTAAAACAACGTCCTGAATTCTACCTACATACTTACCCCGGGTTGTGTACACGTCTAAATTATACAAACCTGATAATTCTACCATTCAACCACCTTTCCACTAATTGTTTTGTATTTTTCTATCTTCTCCTTTAAGAAGATTGCCCTCAAATGCACTTATTTCTAGAACACTCTTTAATCATTAAAATACTAATTATTTGTTTATTAATCACCCATACTTAAACTTTACCACTTGAAAATGTCAAAATGCCACGTTAACAGTTAAAATTAAAGTAAGGTGTCCACTTTAAACTCAATTTTTTAATTGGTTAATCAGATTGTTGTTGTTTTCAACAGATTCTTACTTTTTATTTAAAATGAATATAGCCTGGTCACCTGATTTGGTCTTATTTAATTCGAGAGCACGTTTATCAAAGTCTTCCATTTCTTCTCTGGTGAATATGCTATTTTTAGGATTGATACGATAGGAATTAGGTGCAGTGAAGATGATACCTCTTTTGTACTGCTCACTGGCCCAGAACTGGAAGGCATTAGAATAGAAAATAACGTCTTTAATGGTTAAATCGGTTTTACCAACCCAGCGTATCAAAGCTTTTGAGGGAGTGGATTAATACGTGTCTAGGAGCATCAAGCTGGACCCAGTTTTCATGGTACAAGTTCCAGATATAATCTGATTTCACGGGCATAGCGATGACAATAGTTCCATCATTAGATAGAATCTGGGAAGCTTTCCGAATATTTTCCAGATGATCTTCGATATGTTCTAAGGAATGATTGAATATGATGTAATCAAAATTATCCTCGTCCAACTCTTTTATGGGTTTTTTTAGAATTTTTACATTCTCTCGGATGATATTGGATTCAATGAAAGGATCTACACCCCACAGGTTCTTGTATCCCTGGTTTTCCACTTTGTTAACCAGGTAACCGGTGCCGCTTCCTACATCCAGTATTTTTGAATTGAAATCCATATGAACGTCGCCTAAAGCTGAAAGAAATTCATTAGGTCTTTTTTGATAAATATACTTACCAAGAATACTCTTTTTGAAAAAAGCATAACTGTCTCTTTTTCTGATGATATACCCCTTGATGAAATTTGGCTTAGACAGGTTATGGGAAGAATAGTTCTTTGGATAATAGTCACCTAGGTTATCTGGTACCTGTGAAATTTGCAGACAACCACAGTTACTGCATTCAATATAATCAAAGCAATCCCCAGTGCCAAACATCATTTCCTTGGCTTTAAACACTTTATTATCCTTAGTATTGCCACATATTTTACAAATCATTGATAAAACCCTCTTCTTTCCTTTTT
>WOYJ01000077.1 GCA_011620845.1 Methanobacteriaceae archaeon | reverse complement strand
GATCAAGAAAAATAGATTGGCCCTGGTAATCATAGTTATAATTATCACCGGTATAGTTCTAGGTTATTTAGCGGTAGATAGAATTAATACTGAGAATGGAGTAAATCCGATAAATCCAGGGGAGAATATAGGTGTGATCGTAAGCGTTGCCCCAGAAGTGGAATTTGTAAAGGCGGTAGGCGGAGACAAGGTTGATGTAACTCTTATGGTGCCTTCCACTGCTGATGTGCACACCTATGAACCCTTGCCCTCCCAGCTCAGCAAGGTGTCCAGTGCCAAGATGTACGTGATGATAGGATCCCAGTTGGAATTTGAAAATAACTACATGGACAAGCTTAGATCATCCAATCCAAACATGTTGGTTGTTAATTCCTCAGAGGGGATAAAGTTGATACCCAGTTCTGAGGGAGGCGAAACAGAAGAATCCCATGAGGGTGAAACAGCCGAAACTCATGAAGATGAAATAGAGGACCACCATGATGGAATAATGGACGCCCATGTTTGGACCAGCCCACGGAATGCCAAGATAATGGTGAACAATATCTATGAAGGCCTGGTTGAGGTGGATCCTGAAAATAAGGAATATTACCAGAAAAACAGGGACGAATACTTGGCGAAACTGGACGAACTCGATAGGAACACCACAGAACTATTAAAAAATAAAACCAAACCCATACTGATCTACCACCCTGCCTTTGCCTACTATGCCAGGGACTACAACCTAACTATGACCGGGGTTATGATAAACGACGAGGAACCATCACCACAACGGATAGCTATGATGGTGGATATAGCCAAGGAAAACAACATCACCGTGGTCTATGTGGAGCCCCAGTACGACCCTAAATTCATGGAAACCATAGCATCCCAGATTGGAGCTGAAGTCCTGTTTGTCAATGATTTGGACGAAAATTACCTGGAGAACATGAAGAACGTGGGCACAGCGTTTTCTAAATCGTGAAAAAGGAGATATAATGTCTTTAAACGCCCTGGAGATGAAGGATGTATCTTTCAGCTATAACCATCAGCAGGTCCTGGAGGACATCAACTTCACCATAGAGGAGAATGATTTCGTGGCCATAATCGGCCCCAACGGGGGTGGGAAAAGTACACTTTTAAAGATAGTGCTGGGCCTTTTAACCCCAGATAAAGGTGAAGTCAAAGTTTTTGGCAGGGAACCGAAGAAAGCCTTGGATTTAGTGGGTTATCTCCCACAACATACTCATTTTGACCTGGATTTTCCAATAGATGTTTTTGAGACAGTGTTGATGGGCAGATATCATGGTATGTTTAAAAATTATACGTCTGAAGATAGGGAAATAGCATTACAGGCGTTAAAAGATGTGGATATGGAGAGATATAAGGACAGGCAGATCAGCAGGCTGTCCGGTGGGCAGATGCAGCGGGTGCTCATTGCCCGGGCACTGGCCCGGGAGCCAAAACTACTCCTCATGGATGAGCCCATGGCCAGCATCGACCCGGAGATGCAGAATTCCTTTTACCAACTCATTTCCCATTTAAAGGATAGGATGGCCCTGGTACTGGTAAGCCATGATGTGGGAACCGTCTCCATGCACGTGGATAAGATCGCCTGCTTAAACCAGAAATTGTATTATCACGGCCCTGCTGAAGAAGCGGGGGAGGGATTGGAGGAGATCTACCACTGTTCCATAGAACATATCAGCCACGGGATTCCCCACAGGGTGCTCAGGAAGCACTGAAAATTTGTGTTGTTTAATTGGTAAAACAAGAAATTCATGTTACAATAAATAATTAGAAACAAATAAATCGAAGCGGTGTTACAATCCCATGTTTGAATTTATACAATACGATTTCATGCAGCGGGCCTTCATAGCAGCTATTCTAGTCAGTGTAGCCTGCGGGGCCGTGGGAACCTACGTGGTGATTAAGAAAATTGTATCCATGAGTGGGGCAATCTCCCATGCTGCATTTGGAGGAGTAGGACTGGGTTACTTACTCGGAGTAAATCCAGTGGTGGCGGCCATACCATTCAGCATAGTAGCCGCCCTCTCTATGGGCGCTGTCCAGGAGAAGGTGAAGATAAGTGAAGACACGGCCATAGGGATACTGTGGAGTGTAGGAATGGCCCTAGGAATCATATTCGTTAATTTAAAGTCTGGCTACGCCCCTGATCTCTTCAGCTACCTCTTCGGGAGCATACTCACCGTCTCAAACACCGACCTATATATCATGCTGGTATTAGACCTGATCATTTTAATGGTGGTCTTCCTCTTTAGGAGGGAATTTATGGGGGTGTCCTTTGATGAGGAATTCTCCAAGGTGGTGGGATTGCCTTCTACCCTCATCAACATGCTGCTATTGGCGTTGATAGCCCTGAGCGTGGTGGTTCTCATAAAAGTGGTGGGTATCATCCTGTTGATAGCCCTCCTGGCCATACCGGCGGCCATCTGTAAACAGTACACCTACGATATACACAAACTCATGATAAGCTCCACGATTATTGGGGCGATCTTAACTTCCCTGGGACTGATATTGGCCTTCATCTTCAACCTTTCCTCTGGGGCTACCATAATACTCGTACTGGGAGCAGCTCTATTTATTTCATATTTTATCCATGAATGAAAAGAGAGATTATTTCATACATCAATTAAAGAGGAGATTTTTATACCACCAGCAGTAGATTAAGAACAATGAAAAGGAGCTTATTACCTTGTTTGTCTGATGTTAATTTGCCTTTCTGTGGTTCCCACCGTATACGCTGATGTTATCGATCCAGATGAGAAGGAAGTACAAACCAGTTACCAGATAATCAACCTAGACAGCTACCCAGACTACGTATTTTTACTCTATGGTTACCCCTTTTTACTATTCACGTTGTTGTTTACCATTCTTGTGGAATCCCTGGTAATCTGGATATTCCTAAGGAAAAAACAGAAGATAGCTGTGATTCTATTTTATACCATTCTGGGTAACTGTTTCACCCTGCCGCTTGCCACTTACACCTACAACTATATCATAGCGGATCTGGTGCTGGTCGAAGTTCCTGGTGATTTTAATAGAAAGCCTGCTCATCAAGCTATTATTTAAAATTAAATATCCACAAGCCCTGGTGATATCGGGTGTGGCTAACGTGGTTTCAGTGGTTGTGGGGCTGTTAATTCCAGTTTAGGGGTTGTTTTGATCAGATTTAAAGTACTTAATCTAGTTTACATCAACCCTCAATCTCATTTATAACCGCCTGGTGCATCCTCCTTATAAATTCAATCCTATCCTCGTATTTCAGCACGTCCAGGTAGCCCTGGGCAACCAGGTTGAAGGCGAATGGTGTTGGTATCTTGGTGTTTATCTGTTTTAGGTCCATTTTACCAGATTGAATCATTTCAAGGACTTTCTTCGCATTCTTCACGTCCATGAAGTCCTCCATCACCTCCCGGCGGGCTTCCTTGAGGATGGAGAAGTTATCGTCCAGGTCCTTCACGAATTTAAGGAGTATCTTCCCCTTGACCTGCTGGCGTCCCACACTCTTCTCCTGCCCTTTGTACCGTCTGAGAATCATCAAGGATCGGCCGGCGCAGTGCCGGAAACGCCCTGCGAGGGTCTCGGTTTTATCGATGGCCAGTGTGAGTATCTCCTCCAGATTCTCCGGTGTAAGCTCCTTGAAGGCTTCCAGTCCCCCGATCTTACCATCACTTGAGAGGTAGAACCCGTTGTCACTGACGGATATCATCACATCCCTGTGGTGTTTCCTGGCGATGACGTAGGCCACCGCCCGGGAGAGGGCGTCATTAACCCGTCTGCCGAAGAGGCTGTGGAATACCACGAACTTCCTACCACCGAAGCCTGTATAGAATTCCACCAGGAGGTTCTTCAACCCAGGCACCTGTGCGTAGAGATACTGCTCCCGGAAGTAATGGTAGATACTGTTAGCGGCATTGTAATCCACATAGAGGTATTCATGTATGAAGTCCATGATCTCCTCTTTACTCCGTTCCATCCGGAACTTACCATCCATTATGTCCCGGAATTTCTGTATATCCACCGCCAGGTCGAAGCTGAGGGGTAGTTGCTCTGAGAACCAGGAGGGTATCGTTGGTGGCCCGCTGGATGGTGTGACGTTCACTGTCATCCCCCGGGCGTAGTTGAACCTGTATATGTTCCCACCGAGTACGAAAGTATCTCCCTTCTGGAGTTTCTCCATGAAATCTTCCTCTATACGACCTACCACCTGGCCGTTGCATTTAACCCTCGCAGCGGTCCTGTCGGGGATAGTTCCTATGTTGGTGGAGTAGAGCATCCTGGCGAGTTTCCCCCGCTTACCGAACATGTGCTCATCGTAGTCCACCCAGATCTTGGCGTAGACGTACCGCTCCTCCAGGCTGGTGTAATCCCCGGCCAGGTAGCTGAGTACACTTATGAAGTCGTTATGGGTAAGCTCCCTGTAGGGGTAGCTGCTCCTGATTAGTTCATAGGCCTCATCGATATCCCATTTCCTCTCGATGGCCATCCCATAGATGTGCTGGGACAGGACGTCGAGGCAGTTGTGGGGGATGTTTATGTTATCGATCTTACCCTCTAGGGCGTTTTTCAAGATGAGTGAGCATTCTACCAAGTCGTCCCTGTCCACCACGATTATCCTGCCCTTAGATTTATCATGTAATCGGTGGCCGCTTCTACCGATACGTTGCAGGGCCCGGGAGACTGATTTGGGGCTGCTTACCAGGATCACCAGGTCGATGTATCCGATATCGATTCCCAGCTCCAGGCTGGTGGAGGATACCACAACTTTGAGTTCTCCGTCTTTGAGCTTGTTCTCTGTCTCCAATCGTAGCTCCCTGCTGAGTGAGCTGTGGTGGGCCATTATATTGAATTCATTGAAGTCCTCCGGGAACCTCCTTTTGAGGTTGAACACCAAGCTTTCCGTCCCGCTGCGTGTGTTGGTGAATATGAGGGTGGTCTTATGCTCCATTATTAGACTGTAGAGCATGTCGTACATGGCATCGTTGGTTTCCTCGGGATCCGCTTCGACTATATCCTCCACTGGGCAGAGGACTTTGATGTCTAATTTTTTAAGGTAGTTCACATCCACTATCTTACATGGCCGGGGGGTCCCGTTTTCGTAGCCCACCAGGAACTCTGCCATCTTCTCTAATGGGTGGACTGTGGCGCTTAACCCTATCCTGGTGAAGTTTCCTGCTATGTTCTGTAGCCTCTCCAGGGTAAGGCTCATATGCACTCCCCGTTTGTTATCGGCCAGGGAGTGTATCTCATCCACTATAACGTACTTGACTCCCTGGAGTTTCTCCCGGAATTTGGGGGCGACGAGTAGTATGGATAATGTTTCAGGGGTGGTGATGAGGATGTGCGGGGGCTTCTTGAGCATCTTAGATCTTTCGTAGTTGCTGGTGTCCCCTGTGCGTACTGCCTTTCGGATTCCAAGTTCGTGCCCTGCTATCTCCCCTATACCCCTCAGGGGTTCCTCGAGGTTCTTCTCTATGTCGTTGTCCAGGGCTTTAAGGGGTGATATGTAGATGCAGTAGACCTTGTCCTCGAGCATGTCCATCTCTGACATGTAGGTTAACTGGCTTATGAGGGAGAGGAAGGCCGTCAAGGTTTTACCAGACCCTGTGGGTGATGATACCAGGAGGTTGCTCCCCTGGTGGATGTCCATAAGGGCCATTCTCTGGGATTCAGTGAAGGTTTCAAACTGGCTGTTGAACCACTGCCTCACCCAGGGGTGTAATATTTTATGGATGTCCTTATCCTCGTATCTTTTTTCCTGTTTTGCAATCATTTTGTAATCTTAATCTCCTTTATTTGATAGTTATCTTAGTTATGTTTTATCAATAAAACAGCACTTCTTTTATTTCATAAAGTGAAATCCTCTAATAAAATTTCTCCCTAACAGCCATGATATCCTTTATCCTACCAAAATGGAACACTTCAAAATCTTCCACAGCGTAAATCTCCAGGTCTCCCCCGGGAATGGCTTTCAGGAAGGGTGAGAGTGGTTTTTCATGTAGGATGTCTGATCCTTCGGTTACGAAGTTGAAGGAGGGCATCACTATAAGGTTCCAATCTTTATATTTTCCAGACAGATAACATTTTATCTTCTCCATCCGTTCACCGTTTCTAAGTCCGATGCAGGGGTGTTCATGGCCTATGATTAGGTTTTCTGCCTCTGTCTTGTCCAGGTAAGATGGAATTTTATCTCCATGCAGGATCAGGGAATCACCGATCTGGTAACATTCCTCCACCTGGAGATCGCTTTTTTCGGCTATGAACCGGGTGAAGTTATCGTGGTTTCCCTTAATTAATATGATATCATCAAAATTAGCCTTAAGGTACTCCAGGAACTCCTGGGTTTCATTCCATTCCTGCCTGCTTATCTGGCCGAACTCATGCTTCAGGTCACCGTTGACCACGATGTTGCTGCAGCTGGATTTTTCCTGTATCTCCTCTAGCCGTTCTATTATGAGTGGGTACTGGAATCTGGGTATCATGATACCATCAGCATTGAGGGACTGCTCATAGCCTAGGTGTAGATCGGAAATAACCAGGTAATCTTCCACTTTTAAGGATAAATCGGCGATAGATACACTGTGTATCTTTTTAAACTGCATTACTTGATCCTTTTCATTTAATCTTTTTTTATCTGTTGTTGACTCTGTTAATTGATATAGCCAAAAAATGTTTATTTGAATAATAGTGAAT
>WOYJ01000047.1:26760-33969 GCA_011620845.1 Methanobacteriaceae archaeon | reverse complement strand
GAAGGTCAACTTACCATCCTGAATACTATCTAACCGGGCAAATCCAACCCGTTCGAGCTGGACGATGTCATCGACACTAAGAACATCTGAAGAAGGTTCTATATAACCATACAATGTCCCAACATCGGGCATAACCAGACCCACCCGGTTATTGGATTCTGATGGAACCCAATGAACAATTCTTGCACCTTCTTTCCGGGCGTCATCCAATGAAGAGCTGTGATAAGTGATCTCTTCACCTATAAGGATGTTTACGGTATCCATCAGTCTCAAAACTTTATTCTGGTTGTCCTCAATATCTTTTTTATCGAGATAAATATCACCATCAAATGGAATCTCTCTGTAGCCCCGATCCGGGAAGTCAGGGTGTTTAGCTCGCTTAACTGTTCCTTTTAGAGAGTCGGGTAAGTCTTTAATTACAACTTTTTCCGGGTTGAAAACTGCAAAATATCTGTTTGCTTTTTCCTCCAGTAAGTTTCGGTTCAAACCATAGATCTTCTTCCAGCTCACCGTTGAATCAGCGATTTTTACACCAATTTCCAGCATCAACTCACGGATTGCTTCCTGCATAATACCTCTACGGGCGATAGCCCTGATGGTGCCCAGTCGAGGGTCGTCCCAGCCAGTGTAAAGTCCGTCCTCTATCCCTGCCCTGGTCTTGGAGGTGCTCAGTGCTATATCCTCCATTTTAAGCCGGCCGTAATGTATAAACTCAGGAACATCCCATCCGAAGTGGTTGTAGAGGTACTTCTGTTTTTCACTGTTGGCCAGGTGGTCTTTACCACGGAGCACATGGGTTACACTCAGGAGGTGATCATCCACGGCCACGGCAAAGTTCATCATGGGATAAACCCGGAACTTAGTCCCTATACGAGGGTGCTCCGCATCCACGATACGCATGGCTACCCAATCCCTTATGGCCGGATTTTTATGCTGGAGATCTGTTTTCACCCTTAACACGGCTGTTCCCTCAGCCATTTCAGGCATCTTCTCCCAGCGCTCCAGGTTATCTTCTATGGACATATCCCGGCAGGAACAGGCCTGTGAGGCATCTTTTAACTTCTTAAATTCTTCCCCGGGACAGGTGCACATGTAAGCCTCACCTAACTCTATCAATTTCCGGGCATATTCATGGTAAATCTCTATCCGGTCACTCTGGATGTATTCTTCCTGCCACTGAACACCAAGCCATTTCAGATCCTCTGCTATCATCTGGTAGGCATCCGGGTCCACCCTGCGGGGGTCGGTGTCTTCCACCCTTAAAATCAGTTCCCCACCGTAGCGGTTCACGTATTCCTGGTTTAAGATGGCTGCCCTGGCGTGTCCTATGTGCAGGGGTCCGCTGGGATTGGGGGCAAACCTTAATACCACCTTACCATCCACATTAAGTAGATCAGCCAGTCCCCCTTTTCCCTGTTTCTTTTTCTTCTGTGTTTCCTGTACACCCAGTTTTTCCAGTTCCATTTTCTGTTCATCCAGAGATAGGGAGTTAACCTCTTCGGTTATCTTATTTGTTAACCCTACTATTTCCTTGGAGTCCTTACGTAGTTCAGGGTGGGATCCCATAACTACTCCGACTACAGCCCTACTCTGGGCTCTGCCCTTATGTTTAACTGCATTTAAGAGGGCGTACTTGTAAATGAGTTTTTCTGTATCATCCATAGAAATCAACTAATGAAGGGGGGGGGGTAAAAAAAATTTTTAATTTATGAGGATAAGTTTTAAATTCAATTAATGACACTAATTTTTCCTCTGCAGCATGAAATCTGCCAGATCGTAGAGTGCTTCTTTTGCCGGCGAGTCATCCAGCACATCCAGGAGATCCTTGGCCCTGTTGACATTATCTAAGGCTATGTCCCGGGTATAGTCAATAGAACCGTATTTGTTGAATATATCGATGGCTCTTTGGGTATTGGACTCATTTCCACTTTTTAATATGGATATCAACTCTTCCTTGTCTTCAGGGGATGCAGCAGATAGGGTGTGGACTACCATGAGGGTCATCTTACCCTCTACTACGTCACTTCCCACTGGTTTGCCCAGCTCTTCTTCATCGCTTACCACGTCCAGGTAGTCGTCCTGGATCTGGAAGGCCATACCTATGAGTTCACCGTACTGGGAGAGTGCTTCAACCTGTTCTGCAGTGCCACCTCCGAGTATTGCGCCTGATTTAGTGGCAGCAGCTATTAGGGCGGCTGTTTTTTTGTAGATCATGTTCAGGTACTCTGACTCACCTACATCGAATTTTTCCTCAAATGACATGTCACAGGCTTGTCCTTCACATATCTTTATACAGGCATCTACCACGGTGTTTAAAGCCTTTATGACCCTGTTTGCGGGTACGTCATCTACTTGGGTTTGGGCTACCAGTTCAAATGCCAGGGAGAATAGTACATCACCGGCGAGGATGGCCATGGGTTCGCCCCACAGGGTGTGTACGGATGGTTTACCCCTCCTCATCTCATCTTCATCCATGATGTCGTCGTGGATGAGGCTGAATGTATGGATCAGCTCCACAGCGGCAGCTGTTTTATACGCCCCTTCTATATTGCCACCCACTGCTTCAGTGGTTAAAAGGACCAGTGCCGGTCTTATCTTCTTACCACCCGCTTTTATCAGATGTTTTGATGCGTCATAAAGATTTTCAGGGTCAACAGTATCTAAAGCCTTCTCTATTCTCCTGTCAACACCTGCAGAATATTTTTTAAGTACGTTTAATATTTCCAAGCCATCTCCTCCTGAGTTTATAATCCTCCATTAAAGACCTGCGCCTGTCCATTACGCAGCAAGTGAACGTTATTTCCCATCTTGTATCCTTCTTCCTCCGCGAGTTCAGTGTAGGCTGCGAGCATCTCCAGATCTCCATGGGAGGGTATTATATGCTCGGGGTTGAGCATCCGGATGAAGTCCCGGTGATCTTCCCTTCCGGCGTGTCCAGATACATGTATGTTAGGATATATCCTGGCTCCACTGGATTTAAGCCTTTTCTCCATGACGTTTCTGTTGGCGATGTTCATGGGGCTGGGTATGATTGGTGCAGATATCAAAATGTTATCTCCCCTCCTCACCTGGAAGTTGGTTTTGTTGTTGGCTATCCGGGGAAGTAAGGCATCCACCTCTCCCTGGTGTCCGGTTGTCACCAGTAGGTAGTCCTCCCTCTTCTCTTCAGCATGAGCTAAAGCCCGGTTAACTGCCTTGGGGCTGCCGTAGATACTGGCTGTAGCCGGCAGGTCTAAGATTCCCAGATTCTCGGCTATGCTTCCGAAACGCTCCATGGATCTACCGAGTAGCAGGATCTGCCTGTCACTTGTGTCTGCTATGTTACAGATGGCCTGGATACGTTCTATGTGGGATGAAAATGTGGTGATTAACATTCCATCCTTCTCGGCGAGTAAGGGTTCCATTATATCCTGGAGGTTCAGTCGAGCCACCTTCTCTGAGTGGGTTTTTACTTCCTGTTTCTCGGTCATACGGGTGGTTTCCACGATTAAAGCCAGCACACCCTGTCGTCCCAGCTCCCTCAACCTCTTATAATCTGGTGGTGGAGAGAGCATCTGGTGGTTGTCAAATTTAAAGTCGTTGGCATACATGATTATCCCCTCAGATGTGTGCAGTGCGGCGTTTACTGTTTGGGGTAAACTGTGGGTGGTGTGCACGAATTCCAGTGTTATATCCGGGGATAACTGTATCTTCTCCCCTGGGTTTAAGACCTGTAAGGGGTTGTTCACGTTGAACTTCTTTTCCTGTTTAATGGTTCTCTCTATGAGGCCCATGGTATAAGGTGTTCCAATTAGTGGTGCCTCGTAGCGG
The DNA here is from genome assembly GCA_011620845.1 of Methanobacteriaceae archaeon. Classification (GTDB taxonomy): domain Archaea; phylum Methanobacteriota; class Methanobacteria; order Methanobacteriales; family Methanobacteriaceae; genus Methanobacterium_A. Next base: position 30,159 of record WOYJ01000047.1, on the reverse strand, counting down.
TGGGCTAATTTTCCAACCGCACCGATATGATCTAAGTGGCCGTGGGTGAACACTATGGCCCTTACCTTCCCATCTACCTCCTTCATCAGGGTATCGTCGGGTATAACTCCCCTTTCAATCAGGTCCAGGCTGTGCATCCGGGCCATGTCTGTATCTTCGTGTATATGCACCCGGTCAAGGTGGATACCCATATCAAATATTACCACGTCTTCTCCTATCTTCACGGCGGACATGTTCTTTCCCACTTCTTCGTATCCGCCTATGGCTATTACTTCTACGCTCATTATAATGATCTCCTGGCATATTTACTGGTTTCTATGCCCCTTTCCTGGAGCCAGTCTTTCGTTTTTCCCTGTATAACAAGGTCTATGTTTTTAAGTTCTGTGAGGTTGGAGGCCCCTACCAGGTACATGACTACTTTAAGTTCTTCTATAAACTTCTCCAGCCGGGCAACCACTGCTTCTGGTCCCTGGTAGGCTTCCTTTAAAAGTGGCAGTGCTATCCCTGCTGCATCAGCTCCCAGGGCTATTGCCTTGGCCATGTCCAGGCCGGTCCTTACTCCGCCTGATGCAAGTATAGGTATTTTAACTGACTCGGTTACTTCCACGGTGCTTACTGCGGTTGGTATACCCCAATCCCAGAAAAGGTCTCCCAGGGAACGGTCCTTGGACCGGTAGGTTTCAACTGCAGCCCAGCTCGTCCCACCGGCACCGGCAATATCGATGGCAGCTACTCCTGCCTTTTCCAGGGAGAGTGCATCTTCTCTTTTTATCCCGGCTCCTGTTTCTTTTGCTATGACTGGTATCTCCAGTAATTCTGTTGCTTTTTTAATATTTTCAAGGTAATTTTTAGAATCCACATCCCCTTCGGGCTGTATCGCTTCCTGCAAGGGGTTCAGGTGGATTGCCATTGCATCCAGGTCCATCATATCTGCAGCTTTCTCTACAAATTCAACCTGGGGTGCTCCTATATTACCTATTATGAGTGTGGATGGTGCTTCATCCCTTATAACTGTGTAAGTTGGTTCCAGTTCAGGGTTTTCCACCGCTGCACGCTGGCTTCCCATTCCCATTCCTATTTTAAGTTCCTCGGCTGCCTTTGCCAGTGCCTGATTTATGGCCTGGGATGCGGGGTGGCCCCCGGTTATACCGGTTATTATAATCGGTGCCCCTAGTTTTTTGCCTAAAAACTCTGTCTCGAGGGTGATCTCTTCCTTGTCTATCTGGGGAAGAGCTTTGTGAATTAATTCTACATCACCAAAACCTGTCTTTTTCTGTCTGTACTCCACATCCTTTTCCAGGCAGAGGTTCAGGTGTTGTAATTTTCTATCAGAAATCATGATTTTTGTACCTTCTAAAATTTTGTTTTAAACCTGTAATTCGATGAATTTAAGGTTTTTATGGTTTTTCCGGTTAATTTTTTTCCGGATAATATTTTTACCTTTTAATGGTGGTCCCTGTTACTTTCTCACCGTTCAGGGCCTTTTTTATGTTGCCTGTTTTGTTGGCGTTTATTATTTCAGATTCTATTTCGAGGTGGAGAAGACCCAATAGTTCACGTATTTTTCCACCCATTCCCCCGGTGACATCTACGTTTGTTTCTTCTCCTGTTTCTATCTGTTCCAGGGAAGATACTGTTTCAATTAATTGGGCATCAGGGTATTTTTTTGGGTTTTTATCGTATATTCCGTCTACATCTGTTGCCAGGATCACCCTTTCTGGTTTAAGCTTCTCTGCCAGATATTTGACTATCTGATCTCCGGAGAGCACCGCCATCTTTATGGATTTATCTGCATCTAAAACCACATCCCCATATATTACCGGGACGAAGCCCAATTCCAGATATCTTTTGATCAGGGTTAAATCCGCTGATTGTATCCGTTTATTTTTGGTTAATATAAATGATGATGGCTGTATAGATACAGATAGAGTTCTGTGCATCCTTAAATATTCACTGACTATTCCATTTAACTCCTTCACCGCGTGTTGAGTCAAGGAAAATCCCAGCATTTTCTTTTTTAAATCTAGGTTATCCTGGATTTCATCTCCTATGGCGTATTCTTTTGCCAGGGGATGGCCAAAGGAACCTGCACCATGGACTACTATCAGTTTCTGGTGGGTTGATTCTGCCACCTCCCGGGTTATCCTCTTTAAATTCTCGTGATTTATGGTGGGTTCATCCGCTTCTTTTCGGGTTATTACGCTCCCACCAAGCTTTAAGATTATAATTTGATGACCCCCTAACACCTGGATTTATTTCCAGATTATGATTCTACTCTTTCCAGATTATCATTCTGTCGAGATTATGATTCTCTCTTCCAGACAATTTTTAATTTTAAATGCTTTAATCTGGAATTTATTCAATTACATTACAAGTTACTCCTTCATGTCGTAACTTAACAGGGAAGGCTTGTTCTTCCTTTTGAAGTTCACTTATTACTTCATCCATCTTTTCGGGGCAGTAGGCTATTATACTGCCACCTCCCCCTGCACCGGTTATCTTAGAACCCAGGGCTCCCTTTTGCCTGGCCAGGTACACCATACGGGAGAGTGCTGGTGTGTTAACCCCCAGGGCATCCAGAAGGCCGTGGTTAATATTCATAAGTTCTCCGAGCTTATTTTCATCTTTTTCGAGAAGGGCATTTCGTGCTTCTTCTGTTACTTCTTGAATGGACTCAAATATGGGATTTATGACGGATGGGTAGGATTCTTTTTTGAGGCGTACAGATTCAACCAGTTCTCCAGTGTTACCCTGTCTTCTGGTGTGGCCTATTACCAGGGGCAGGTCCCAGTCTATGGGCAGCCTGACTATTTCCTGGACGTCCGGGGAAAGGTAGATCACCCCTCCATAGGTACTTAAGGTGGTGTCTATGGGGCTTGCCGCGCCCTGAACTTCAAGTTCGACTAGATGGGCCAGTGATGAGATTGCCTTTGGTTTAAGGTTTAATTGGTGATATTTAGAGGCTGCCGCCAGTGTGGCAACTGTAACTGCGGCTGATGATCCCAGTCCAGATGCTACCGGCATCTCTATATCCACTGTTACATCTAAACCAGTGCCCGGTTCTGTTCTGTGATCGACTGCCTTGAGTGCCTTTAAAACATATTTCAAGAGGCCTACCTCAATCTGGTAACCTTGAGTGTTTATGGTTTCATTTTCCAGGTTCAGATATCCGTCAACTCCCAGTCGGGATATTTCTGCGCGTATAATTGAATCGGTCCTTCCCGTTAAAGTTACATGGGCTAATCTATCCACTGCAACTGCAATAGCTGGTTTTCCATGAACTACCGCATGTTCACCGAATAGTATTACTTTACCTGGTGCTCTTGCTGTAACTTGTATTAGAATCACCCATTTTAGGAATTTTAATTGAGTAAGATTTCTTTTGAGTAAGATTTCTTT